>DASYFQ010000242.1:0-24364 GCA_036498345.1 Steroidobacteraceae bacterium | reverse complement strand
CCGGAATTCATGATCTCGAAGCCTTCGAGATAATCGTTTATCCCCAAGCGATGGGTGATCACGGGGCGCACATTGAGTCCGCTTTGCAGCATGCTCGACATCTTGTACCAGGTTTCGAACATCTCGCGGCCGTAAATGCCCTTGATCACCAAGCCTTTGAATATGACCAGGTTCCAGTCGATGGCCGTTTCGCCGGGAGGAATGCCGAGCATGGAAATGCTGCCGCCGTGATTCATGGTCCGCAGCATCTCGCGCAACGCCGTGGCGTTGCCCGACATTTCGAAGCCCACGTCGAATCCTTCCTCCATGCCCAAATCGCGCATGGCGTCGTCCAGGGATTCTCGCGATACATTGAGCGCTTTGGACGCGCCCATTTTTGCCGCGAGGCCGAGCCGATAGTCGTTCACGTCGGTGATGACGATGTGCCGGGCGCCGCAGTGCCTGGCGATCGCCACCGCCATGATGCCGATGGGGCCGGCGCCCGCGATGAGCACGTCCTCGCCGACCACGTTGAACGCCAGCGCCGTGTGCGTGGCGTTGCCGAACGGATCGAGGATGGAAGCGATTTCGTCGTCGATGGCGTTCGGCAGCTTGAACACATTGGTTGCCGGGATGGTGAGGTACTCGGCAAAGGCGCCGGCGCGGTTCACCCCCACGCTCGAGGTGTTGCGGCACAGGTGCCGCCGGCCCGCGCGGCAATTGCGGCAGTGGCCGCAGGTGATGTGGCCTTCTCCGGACACCCGATCGCCGGTGGCGAAGCCGCGTACTTCGCTGCCCAATTCGACGATTTCTCCCGCGTATTCATGGCCGACGGCCATGGGCACAGGGACGGTTTTCTGCGCCCACGCATCCCAGTTGTAAATGTGCATGTCGGTGCCGCATATCGCCGAGCGGTGAACCTTGATGAGCACATCGTTGTGGCCGACCGCCGGCTCCGGGACGTCCTGTAGCCAGATACCGGGTTCCGCGCGTGCCTTGACGAGTGCCTTCATAATCCGCCTCTAGTGAATGATGCCCAAATCGCGTCCCGCCAACGCGAACGCCTGAATCACCTGATCGAGCTGCTCGCGGGAGTGTGCCGCGCTCATCTGGGTGCGAATTCGCGCTTTTCCATGAGGAACGACCGGAAAGGCGAAGGCCACGACGTAAGCTCCCTGCGCCTGCACCTGCTGGGCGAGGTTCACCGCCAAGGGCGCATCGCCCAGCATGACCGGAATGATCGGGTGTTCGCCGGGGATCAAATTGAATCCGAGGCCCTGCATTCGTTCGCGGAAGTACCGCGCATTCGCATGCAAGCGCTCGCGCAAATCGGTGGAGCCTTCCAGCAAGTCGAGCACCCGGAGGGTGGCCGCGGCCACCGGCGGTGCGATGCTGTTCGAAAACAAGTACGGCCGCGACCGCTGACGCAGCCAGCCGACGATTTCCTTGCGTGCGGCAACATAGCCGCCGCTGGCTCCGCCCAAGGCTTTGCCGAACGTTCCGCTCAGAATGTCGATTCGCCCCATGACGCCGCGCAACTCGTGCGAGCCGCGGCCGCGCTCACCGATGAAGCCGGTGGCGTGCGAGTCATCCACCATGACCAGCGCGCCGTAGCGATCGGCCAAATCGCAGATCCCCTTCAACTTCGCGACCGACCCGTCCATGGAAAACACGCCGTCGGTGGCGATCAGGCGTACGCGCGAACTTTGCGAGTCCTTCAGCGCCTGTTCGAGCTCGTTCAAATCGTTGTTGGCGTAGCGCAGGCGGCGCGCCTTGCAAAGACGTATGCCGTCGATGATGCTGGCGTGGTTCAGGGCATCGCTGATGACGGCGTCCTGCTCGTCGAGCAGCGTCTCGAACAGGCCGCCATTCGCGTCGAAGCAAGACGAGTACAGAATCGTATCTTCCATCGATAGGTAGGCGCTCAACCGCTCCTCCAGTTCGCGATGGACGCTTTGCGTGCCGCAGATGAAGCGCACCGAGGCGACGCCGTAGCCGTAGCGCGCAAGAGCATCCTGCGCAGCCTTCACTACCGCGGGATGATTGGCGAGCCCCAGGTAATTGTTGGCGCAGAGATTGATCATCTCGCGCCCGTCGGCGAGCCGCACCACGGGGCCCTGCGCCGAACCGATGATCCGCTCGCGCTTCAGCAGCCCTGCCGCATCGAGTGCCTCCGTTTCGCGGGAAAGCCGCTCGCGAAATTCTTTCAGCACGGGGGCCTTGAGTACCGAGTCGAGGCGTTCATGCAGTTATTATAGCGAACGCCGGAGCCGCTTTGGGCCAACGTACGGGACTTCCCATGACAACCGATGAGAAAGTCGACAATCAGCGCCTCGATAAGTGGTTATGGCATGCCCGTTTTTACAAAACGAGGAGCCAGGCGACCGCCGCGATCGATGGCGGGAAAGTGCACTTGAACGCCGAGAGGGTGAAGCCTGCGCATCGTGTCCGCATCGGCGATCGGTTGAGTCTCTCGCTTCAGGGCATCGTGGGCGAGTTCGAGGTGCTGGGGCTGCCGGCGCGGCGCGGTCCGGCCGCCGAAGCGCAAGCGCAATATCTCGAGACCGTTGCCAGCGCGGAGCGCCGAGCAAAATTCCGGGAACAGCAGCGGCTGGCGCAGGTGTCGAGGCCGCGGCCGGCCGCGCGCCCGGACAAACGCGATCGGCGCCGGCTGATGCGCCTGCAGCGGGATCAAACGTGATCCTGATCCGGGCGACGACGGGGCGTCTTAGACCCAGAGATCCGCCATGCTCTCCGGGTCATCCAGGTCGCAACTGACGGCGGACTCGGGCTGCAGCGTTTGCCAAGTCGCGTCATGCCAGACGGCGCTCGCGATTCCGGCGGTGGGCAATTCCCTTGCCTGAGGCTTTGGACCCAGGCGGCTCGCGATTTGACTCAAGCCCGGGTTGTGGCCGCAAATCATGATGTGATGGAGCGCGGCATCCCGCTGCGTGACGAGCCGCCAGGTTGCTTCGGGCGTGGCCAGGTACAACTCGCGTGCGCATTGCACCTGCTTGGCATCGAGTTCGCAGGCGGCGGCGACGATCTCGGCGGTCGCCCAGGCGCGTTCGGCCGGACTCACCAGTATCAAATCCGGGATGAGATCGCGGGACACGAAGCGCGTGGCCATTTCCTGCGCCTCGATGCAGCCGCGGCGCGTCAGCGCGCGCTCGAAATCTTCGGCGCAGGCGTCGATGGACTGCGCCTTCCCGTGCCGCAACAGCGTCAGTCTGCGCGTACCCACAAATGGCCACCTTCAATTTTGGTTCCGAAGACGCGCACCGGTTCGTAAGCCGGCGGCGTGAGCGCTTCCCCGGTCCGCAGACAAAAGCGGGCGCCGTGACGCGGACAGATGATTTCAGTCCCCTCGATGGCACCCCCCGTCAGCTCCGCACCGTCGTGGGTACAGACATCTTCGATGGCAAAATAGTCCTCGCCGCTGCGTGCGACGGCGATCATCAGGCGACCGACCGCGATGGAAATGGTCTGCCCATCGCCCAAATCAGCAGCCGGTCCCGCGTCGATCCATGTCACACGCCCCATCGTCCGCTCACATCATGCCGGTCTGCAAACGCGCTTCATCCGACATCATGGTCTGGTTCCACGGCGGGTCGAATACCAATTCGACGTTCGCGCGCGCAACGGTGGGTACTATTTGTACCTTGTCGCGCACGTCCTGGACCAAGACTTCGCCCATTCCGCAGCCCGGCGCCGTCAAGGTCATCTTGATATCGACCGTGCGTGTCGCATCTTCGTTCTTGCTGACATCGCATTCGTAAACCAACCCCAGGTCGACGATATTGACCGGAATTTCAGGGTCATAGCAGGTCTTGAGCTGCCGCCACACGATGTTCTTGATGTCGTCTTCCGAAGCTCCCGGCGGCACTTCGGGCGCCGTTGCCGCGGTCTTGCCGATGGCGTCCGCATCCTGGCCGGCGATGCGGAACAAGTTGCCGTCGATGTACACGGTGAAGCTGCCGCCCAGGGCTTGGGTGATGTAGCCGACCGATCCTAACTTGAGATTGACTTCCACGCCCGCGGGAATGGCCACGGCCTTGACCTCGCGTTGCACGACGATCGGTTCATTTTCGTACGAATGCATCAGCAACTCACTCGGTGGTCACGGGGGGCAAAGCTTGCGGGTCGGAGGCCCGCAAGGCCGAGGCGAGAGTATGCCAGCACAGGCTTGCGCACTTGACGCGCGCGGGATACTCCCGTACTCCGGAGAGCGCCGCGAGCTTGCCCAGTCCGTCGGCGGGAGGTGCCGCATCGTCGGTGAGAAGCTCGTGCACGCGATCGAACAGCCGCAGCGCTTCGGCGCGCGTCCTGCCTTTCACCGCCTCGGTCATCATGGATGCGGAAGCGGTCGAGATCGCACATCCCTGGCCTTCGAAGCGGATGTCGCTGATCGTGTCTTCGTCCATTTTCAAGCGCACGGTGAGCCGGTCGCCGCACATCGGATTGAAGCCCTCGACGCTGGCATCGGCCGATTCCAAAGCGCCGAAATTACGCGGTCGACGATTGTGGTCGAGAATCACGTCGCGGTAGAGATCGATGAGTTCCATGGGGCCTCAAGCGAACAGCTTGCGCGCGCGCTCGATGCCGGCGGCAAGTCTGTCGATTTCCTCGAAGGTGTTGTAGAACGCAAATGAGGCACGGGCCGTCGCCGGTACCTCGAAAAAGTCCATGACCGGCATGGCGCAGTGATGGCCGGTCCGTACGGCGATGCCATCCTCGTCGAGAATGGTCCCAAGGTCGTGCGGATGCACGCCTGCGACGACGAAGGAAACGAGGCTGGCCTTGTCTCCGGCCGTGCCCACGATGCGCAGGTCCGGGATCTTGCTCAATGTCGCCGTCGCATGATCGAGGAGCGCAGTCTCGTAGCGCTCTGCGGCGTCGCGATCCAGGTTCAGTAGAAAATTCACCGCCGCGCCCAATCCGACGCCTCCGGAGATATTGGGCGTGCCGGCCTCGAATTTGTGAGGCAAGCCGCTGTACGTGGTCTTGGCGAAAGTCACTGCGAGGATCATGTCCCCGCCGCCTTGCCAGGGCGGCATGCTCTCGAGCAGCTGTTCGCGTCCATAGAGGACGCCCACGCCGGTGGGGCCGAACATCTTGTGGCCGGAGAATGCGTAGAAATCGCAGCCGAGTTCCTGCACGTCGACATGCATGTGCGGCACCGCCTGTGCGCCGTCGATCAACGTGGTGATGCCGCGGGCCTTCGCGGCGGCGATCAGTCGCCGAATCGGCAGGACCGTACCCAGGGCGTTCGATACATGTGCAAAAGCGAACAGGCGCGTGCGCGGGCTCATCAGCGCCACCACCGCATCCTCGTGTACCTCGCCGCGCGAATCGATGGGGGCGACCACGAGTGTCGCGCCCGTTTGTTCGCACACCATCTGCCACGGCACGATGTTGGCGTGGTGCTCCAGATGCGTGATGAGTATCTCGTCGCCGGGCTCGAGCATGGGTCTCGAGTAGCTCTGGGCGACCAGGTTGATCGCTTCGGTGGTGCCGCGCACGAAAATGATCTCGTGCCGCGACCGAGCGTTGACGAACTCCTTCAGCCGGTCCCGTGCCGACTCGTATAGCGCCGTCGCTTCCTGACTGAGCGTGTGCACGCCGCGATGTATGTTCGCGTGGTGACGGCGTTCGTAGTCATCGACGGCCTCGATCACCGAGACCGGACGCTGCGCCGAGGCGCCGTTGTCCAAATAGGCCAGCGGCCTGCCGCGCACCATGCGCGCCAAGATGGGAAATTGGCGGCGCACGGCGTTCACGTCGAATTCCACGGGTCGATCGGCCAATGCTAGTTTGTTCATCGAAATTTCCGCAGCGTTTGCGAGTCGGGTAATTGTGCGATCAATGCATTCTCGATCGCCGTCCGCGCCGAGGCCACCGACATGCCGGTGAGTACGTCGGCGAGGAAGGCATACACCAGCAGGCTCTGCGCCGTGCCGCGGTCCAAGCCGCGGGAGAGCATGTAAAAGAGCATGTCGGGATCGAGCCGCCCGGTGGTCGCGCCATGCGCGCATTTGACCTCATCGGCATGAATTTCCAATTGCGGGCGCGTATCGATTTCGGCGGTCGGCGACAGCAGCAGACCACGGCAGGACTGCTGCGACTGCGCGTGAACGGCGCCGGCATCGACGATCACCTTGCTGTTGCAAATGACGCGGCTCGCGTCGCTCGCGATGGCACGCGCGGTCTGATTGCTGCGCGTCTCGGGCGCGCCATGGGTCACGATATTGACGCAATCGACGTGCCGATCCTGGTGTCCCACCAGCAGCGAATAGCTGTCTAGCGAAGCGCCGGGCTGGTCCAAGCGGCTCTCGAGCGTGGTGCGCACCATGCCGCCGCCCAGCACGATGGTGAATTGCTTGCAGCGGCTGTCCCGGTCCTGGCGGATATCGAGAGTATCGAGGTGGGTGGCGCCGGCGCCCGTCGCAAATACCCGGTAGTGTTCGATCTGCGCATCTTGCTTGAGCGCAATGTGCGTGTTGGAGTTGCTGAGCGGCGCGTGTTCGCCCTGCGCCACGTGGTGCTCGATGATCGTGGCGCTCGATCCCGGCGCCGCCTCGATGATGATGCGCGGGTAGGTGATGTTGTCGGCGCCGTCGCCGGCCGACACATGCAGGATGACCAGGGGCACGGATACGCGGGTGGTGATCTTGAGATACAGGCCATCGACGAATAGCGCGGTATTGAGCAGCGCCCAGCGCCGCTGGTCGGCGTCCGACAGGGGATCCAGAAAGCGCAGCAGCGTGGCAGGATCGACGCGGGCCACTTCCCGCAGACTGTAGATTTCTATGCCGTCTATCAGACCGTCGGTCATCGGCATCGTCGGATAGCCGTTGACCACGAGGAGCGATGCGGCCCGGTCGGCCTTGTCGAGCAGCGACAGCGAAGCGCTCAGCTCGACCCCATCTTGAATCTTGCGCGGCGCATCCACGTAGCTGCGGGCGGCGAGGCTGCGCAGATTGGTGTACCGCCAAGTCTCATCGCGCTGGGTCGGCAGGCCGAGTTCGAGAAACCGCTGCATGGCCTGTTCGCGCACCGGCGACAGCGCATCGGCGGGCCGCGTTTCCCATTGCGCGGCGAAGGAGCGCAGTGCCGGAGTCATGCTACCTGGGCTCCCTGCACCCAGTCATAGCCGCGGCGTTCGAGTTCTTGCGCGAGCGTCTTGTCGCCTGATTTCATTA
Organism: Steroidobacteraceae bacterium; assembly: GCA_036498345.1. Classification (GTDB taxonomy): domain Bacteria; phylum Pseudomonadota; class Gammaproteobacteria; order Steroidobacterales; family Steroidobacteraceae; genus Bog-1198. Next base: position 17,183 of record DASYFQ010000242.1, on the reverse strand, counting down.
TCCGTCCGCCCGACAACACGTGTACCTGGTCCGGCTCGATGTAGTCGAGCAAACGCTGATAGTGGGTCACCAGCACGATCGCGCGCTTGGGATCGCGCAGGGTATTCACACCGGCGGACACCACCTTGAGCGCGTCGATATCCAGGCCGGAATCCGTTTCGTCCAGTATCGCGAGCCTGGGCTCCAGGACCAGCATCTGCAGAACTTCGTTGCGCTTTTTTTCGCCGCCCGAGAACCCCTCGTTGACGCCGCGCGTCAGGAAGCTTTCGCTCATTTGCATGAACGTCATCTTTTGCCTGATGAGAGTCAGGAATTCATAAGCATCGACTTCGGGTTCTCCGGCCGCCTTGCGTTTCGCATTGAGCGCGGCCTTCAGCAGATAAACATTGTTGACGCCGGGAATTTCGACCGGATATTGAAAGCCCAGAAACAACCCAGCGCGCGCACGCTCTTCTGCCGGCAGCGACAGCAGGTCGATGCCGTCGAAAGTCACCGAACCGCCGGTGACCTCGTAGTCTTCACGGCCCGCCAGCACCTGCGCGAGGGTGCTCTTGCCCGAGCCGTTCGGGCCCATGATGGCATGGACCTCGCCGGCGCGGACCTCGAGATTGACCCCTTTCAGTATGTCTTTGCCCGCAACACGGGCGCTCAAGTCGGTAATTTTAAGCAAGATTTTCCTCCGATACCCGTCAGCCGACGGCGCCTTCCAGACTCACGCTCAATAGGTTCTGCGCCTCGACCGCGAATTCCATCGGCAGTTCCTTGAACACCACTTTGCAAAATCCGCTGACGATCATGTTGACCGCGTCCTCCGCCGAGATACCGCGCTGCAAGCAATAGAACAGCTGGTCCTCGCCGATCTTCGACGTGCTGGCCTCGTGTTCGACGGTCGCGGTCGGGTTCTTCACCTCCATGTAGGGAAACGTGTGCGCCGCGCATTTCGGACCCATCAACAGCGAATCGCATTGGGTGAAATTGCGTGCGCCCGCGGCGCTCGGCAGGATTTTCACCAGACCGCGGTAGGTATTCTCGGCATGACCGGCCGAGATGCCCTTCGACACGATGGTGCTCCGGGTATTGCGGCCTATGTGGATCATTTTGGTGCCGGTATCCGCCTGCTGATAATTATTGGCGACCGCGACCGAGTAAAACTCGCCGATCGAATTCTCGCCCTTCAAAACGCAGCTCGGATATTTCCAGGTGATCGCAGATCCGGTCTCCACTTGAGTCCAGGAGATCTTGGAATTGCGCCCGCGGCATTCGCCGCGTTTGGTGACGAAATTGTAAATGCCGCCCAGCCCGTTCTCATCGCCCGGATACCAGTTCTGGACGGTCGAGTACTTGATCTGCGCGTCATCCAGAGCCACCAATTCCACCACGGCGGCATGCAGCTGGTTTTCATCGCGCATGGGCGCCGTGCAGCCCTCCAGATAGCTCACTGACGCGGCTTCCGCAGCGATGATCAAGGTGCGCTCGAATTGCCCGGTCTTGGCGGCGTTGATGCGAAAGTAAGTCGACAGTTCCATCGGGCAGCGCACGCCCGGCGGCACGTACACGAACGAGCCGTCGGAAAACACAGCCGAATTCAAGGCCGCGAAGAAATTGTCGCCCGGCGGCACGACGCTGCCGAGATAGCGTTCGATGAGTCCCGGATGATCGCGAACCGCATCCGAGAAGGAACAAAAGATGACCCCGGCCTTCCCCAATTTGTCCTTGAACGTCGTCGCGACGGATACGCTGTCGAATACGGCGTCGACCGCGACGCCGGCAAGCCGTGCGCGCTCGTGCAGGGGAATGCCCAATTTGGCGTAGGTCGCGAGCAGTTTGGGGTCCACTTCATCGAGGCTCTTGGGTGCATTCGCCGGTGCGCGCGGCGCCGAGTAGTACGAAATATCCTGGTAGTCGATCGGCTTGTAATGCACATGAGCCCACGTCGGCTCCTGCATGGTCTGCCAATGCCGAAACGCCTTGAGCCGCCAGTCCAGCAAGAACTGCGGCTCGTGCTTCTTCTTCGATATGGCGGCTACGACGCTTTCATCGAGTCCGGGCGGCAGGCTGTCGGACTCGATATCGGTGATGAAGCCGTGCCGGTACTTCTGCGCGAGGAGGGCTTCAACGTCTTGGGGTTTGCTAGACACAGGGGTTTCCAGTTGCCGTTACGCTTCAATCAAAGTTATGTGGGGTCGCCTTTGCGATTTTCACCCAGGCCGGTATTCACCAGAGGCTCGAGGCGGATTTCCGACGCCAGGTCCGCGACGCGCAGGAAGCTTGCGTCCAATCCCGCCAATTGGCGCAGCGTGACCTCTTCCAGGGCACGGCGGATGGCGGCGTTCACGCGCTGCCACGCGCCGCCGACGCGGCACTGGCGCTCGATGCCGCACTGGCTCGACGCGCCGCTGCATTCGGTGATTGCAATCGGTCCTTCGAAGACGTCCAGGATTTGCGCCGCGGTAATCTGTTCCGGCGTCCGCGCCAGACGATATCCGCCGTGCGAACCGCGCGAGGAAATCACCATGCCGGCGCGTTGCAGCCCCTTGAGGACCTTGCTCACGGTGGGCCGGCTGAGGCGTGTGCGCTCCGCCAACTCCGCCGCGGCGAGGGTCAGCGCGGGCTCTTGCGCTAGACTGGCGAGCACGACGGTCGCGTAGTCAGTCAACTTACCCATTCGCAACATGTGAGACACTACTCCGGGTCCAACTCTTATGGGACCATTTTAGTCCTATTTGATTTGAAGGTCTACCACGGGGCGAATTCAGCCTTATTTTGTTATCCTTAGGTCAATCCGCCACCCGATCCCAAGCGAGACACGCCAGACATGAACACTTCGGAACTCAGCGCCACCGCGCGTGCGTTGGTCGCAAAAAATAGGGGAATTTTGGCTGCTGACGAGAGCTCGAGCACCATCAAAAAGCGCTTCGACACCATCAAGCTCGAGTCCACGGAAGAGAATCGCCGCGCCTACCGGGAAATGCTGTTTACCGCTCCCGGCGCCCAGGAATACATCAGCGGGGTCATCATGTATGACGAGACCCTGCGTCAGAAAACCAAGGACGGCGTGCCGTTCGCGACCTATCTCGCGCAGCACGGCATGCTGCCCGGCATCAAAGTCGACCTGGGTGCGAAGCCGCTGGCCGGATTTCCGGGCGAAACCATTACCGAAGGGCTCGATGGGTTACGCGAGCGGCTTGCCGAGTACTACAAGCTGGGTGCGCGATTCGCGAAGTGGCGCGCGGTGATCGATATCGGCTCCGGAATTCCGACCCGATATGCCATCGACGCCAATGCGGAGGCGCTGGCGCGCTACGCGACCCTGTGCCAGGAGGCGGGGATCGCACCGATCGTCGAACCGGAAGTCCTGATGGATGGAGCGCACGCGCTCGATCGCTGCGAGGAAGTGACCAATATCGTGCTCGATCGCGTGTTCGAACACTTGTTTGCCGCGCGAGTGTTCCTGGAGGGCATGGTGCTCAAGCCGAACATGGTGGTGCCCGGCAAAAAAAGTATTCAGAAGGCGACCCCGGAACAAGTCGCGGAGGCCACCGTCCGCACGCTGAAACGTCAGGTGCCGTCCGCGGTCCCCGGCGTCGCGTTCTTGTCGGGAGGCCAAAGCCCGGTCGAAGCGACCCTGCATTTGAGTTTGATGAATGCGGCGGGTCCCTTGCCCTGGGCGCTGACCTTCAGCTATGGGCGAGCGCTGCAGGAGAATGCGCTAAACGCCTGGAGCGGGAAACCGGCCGGATATTCGAGCGGCCAACAAGCTCTCTTCGTTCGTGCGAAGTTGAACGGATTGGCGGCTACGGGAGCCTATAAGGGTTCCATGGAAAATTCTGCAGTTTAAAAGTTCCGCGCTCACTTGATCACTTGAGGTGATCCGCGTCATGAGGCGCGGATCCCTGCGACCACACCATTGAACCAAACTCCCTCCATCGTAGAGATTCGTAACTTGGATTACGCGGTCAACGGCGGCCGCCAAGTGTTTACCGGACTCGACATGGATATCGCGCGCGGCCGCATCACGGCGGTCATGGGGCCGAGCGGCACCGGCAAGACGACTCTGCTGCGTCTGATCACGGGCCAAGTGCGCGCCGACTCCGGCTCGGTCAAAGTGGCGGGAGAGGAATTGCAGGGCATGCGGCGCGCGGATTTGTACGTGCTGCGGCGTCGGATGGGCATGCTGTTTCAGAACGGCGCTCTGCTCACCGACTTGAGCGTATTCGAGAACGTCGCCTTTCCGTTGCGCGAGCACACGGATCTGCCGGAGCGGCTCATTCGTCAGTTGGTGCTCACGAAGCTCCAGGCAGTCGGCCTGCGCGGCGCGGCCGAGTTCATGCCCTCGGAGCTGTCCGGCGGCATGAGCCGGCGAGTCGCGCTGGCGCGAGCCATCGTCATGGACCCGGAGATCCTTATTTACGACGAGCCATTCGTCGGTCTCGACCCTATTTCCTTGGGAGTCATCTTGCGGCTGATCCGGCGCTTGAACGATGCGCTCGGCATCACCAGCATCGTGGTTTCGCACGATGTGCAAGAGATATCCACCGTCGCGGATTTGGTGTTCCTGCTGTCCGGGGGCAAAGTGGTTGCGCGGGGCACGCCGGCGGAGCTGAAATCCAACCCGTCGGACGTCGTGCGGCAGTTCGTCGGCGGTTTGGCCGACGGTCCGGTGCCGTTTCATTTCCCCGCCCCCGATTACTTCGGCGAATTGCTCGCGCGCGACGAGGATGCATGAAGCTGATACAGGAACTTTGGGAGAGCCTGTTGGAGGCCCTGGTCGGGCTCGGCTCGGTCGCACGGTTCCTGCTGCGCCTGCTGGCCGCATCGCCGCGGGCGCTGCTGCGACTCGATTTGATTTCGCAACAGGTTTATAACGCCGGCGCACTGTCCCTGGTCATCATCATGCTGTCCGGCTTGTTCGTCGGGATGGTGTTGGCCCTGCAAGGTTTCCAGCTGCTGCAGAGATTCGGGTCCGAAGACGCTTTGGGCACGGCGGCGGCCATCGGCCTCGTGAAAGAGCTGGGTCCGGTGGTCACGGCGCTGCTGTTTGCCGGCCGCGCGGGCACGGCGCTCGCCTCCGAATTGGGTCTGATGCGCGCGACGGACCAGATATCGGCCATGGAAATGATGGCGGTCGACCCCATCCAGCGAGTCGTCGTGCCGCGATTCCTCGGCGGCGTGATCGCGATGCCGCTGCTCGCCGCGATATTCAGCGTCATCGGCATCTATGGGGCGCACCTCGTGGGTGTGCAAATCATGGGCGTCGATTCGGGCAGTTTCTGGTCGCAGATGCGCGCTGCCGTCGACTTGAAGGCCATCAACGAGGGCATCGTCAAGAGCTGCATCTTCGGCGTGACATGCAGTCTGATCGCGGTCTATCAGGGATACTATGCGCAGCCGACGGCGGAGGGTGTGGGCCGTGCGACCACGCGCACCGTGGTCACATCCGCCGTGTTCATCTTGTTCTTGGACTATTTGCTTACTGCCGCGTTTCTGTAAAGGGGTATCGCCATGCGCAAATCACGTACATTGGATCTCGGTACCGGGACTTTCGTGCTGCTCGGTTTTGCAGCGTTGTTTTTTTTGACGACGCAGACCACCAGCCGCGGTATCACATTCGCAAGTCCGCCGCACTACGATTTGACGGCCAAATTCGACAACATCGGCGATCTCAAAGTGGGCGCTCCCGTATCGATGTCCGGAGTCGAAATGGGGCGGGTCACGAAGATTGCCTTTGATTCGAACGAATACAAGGCCGTCGTCACCATGCGCATCGATGCGCAGTACAATCACATTCCCACCGACAGCGACGCCAGCATTTATACGCAGGGCCTGTTGGGGGGTAAGTTCATCGGCCTGACCGCCGGCGGCGCTGAAACTTATCTGAAGGACAAGGATCAAATCGACTTTACGCAGTCCGCCTTCGTGCTCGAAAATTTGATCGGTCAGGTGTTGGCGAACTTCACGAAGAGCGCGGGGCAGGCCGATTCCGACAAATCCAAGGGCGATACCCCTACAGGTGCCCAGCCGAAGGCCACGGAGAAAACGAAATGATAAAGCCGGTAATTCTCGCCTTTTTTGCCTTGAGTGCAGCGGTCGGAGCCCATGCAGCTGATCCGCCGGCGACGCCAACCGCAGCGCCCAGCACCTTGGGCCCGCAGGAACTGGTGGAGAATTCCGCCAAGCGCATGCTCCAGGAGCTGGATGCCAATCGGTCGATGTACAAGAACGATCCGGCCAAGCTCGATGCCTTGGTGGCCAACGTACTGCTGCCGAATTTCGACACCGAGTACGCCGCGCGGCTGGTGTTGGGTCAGACCTGGCGCACCGCGACCCCCGAGCAGCGCAAGCGCTTTGTCGACGCTTTCTATCACTCGCTATTGCGCAATTACGGCGCGGCGCTGGTGGATTTCTCGGCCGATCGCTTCGTGATCCTGCCGTACAAGGGCGACCCCAACGACACGACGGCCACGGTTCGAACCGAAGTGAAGCGTTCAAGCGGGGATAAGGTGCCGGTGAATTTCAGCCTGCGGAAAGTCGACGGGGTGTGGAAGGCCTGGGACGTGGTCATCGAAGGGATCTCCTACGTCAAGAGTTTCCGCACCGACTTTGGGTCGGAAGTTCAGCAAAAGGGACTGGATGAAGTGATCAATCGGCTGGAGACCGAGGGAAGAATTGGAAGCCACTCCGCCCCGGTGAGTCATTGATCGCCAAACAAAAGTATAACGGCAACGGCCAGCAGGACGCCTCGTTCGAGGCGGCGGAGGGCGGCCGTGCCCGCGTCATCGGATCGCTGCACTTCACCACGGTGAGCGCATTGCTGTCCGCGGGGGTAGCGGCGATCACGGGCGGCCGGGCCGACGTGATCGATCTGGCCGGGGTGACGGCGAGCGACAGTGCAGGACTTGCGCTGCTGATCGAATGGTTGAGCGTGGCCAAGAGCGCGGGCCGCACGCTGCGATTCGACAATGTCCCTTCCCAATTACGGCAGCTTGCGCGCCTGAGTGACGTCGAGGAATTGGTGGTACCGGCCTAGCCTCGGGCCTGATTCATTACGAGCGACCAGGGATGGACGGCTTGAAAATAACGCAGCAGTCTCGATCGCGTTCGCACGCCGGCGCCGTCGTGTGGTTTTTCAGCATGATTGCCGCGGCTTCCTGCGCAAGGGCCGCCGATTCCCCCACGCTGCCCGACGTCTATGGGCGCCTGCCCACTCTCGAGGACGTCATCCTGTCACCCGACGGTTCGAAGCTTGCCTACGTCAGGACCCTGGGCGAGCGGCGCGAAATCATGGTCGTCCGAGTCACGCACCCGCTATCTCTCGGTGCGGCCCAGGTCGGCGATGCAAAGCTCCGTCGCATCGAGTGGATGGATGACGACCATCTGTTGATCACCATATCGAGCACGAGTCTGCCGCCGTTCGGCTTCATCGGGTCGCAACAAGAGTGGTTTCAATTGGTGACCTACGATGTCGTCAAAGCCAAGTTGGCAGGTCTGGCCTTCGACGTAGACGACGCACGCACGTTCAATGTCCTATCGGGCAGCCCTGCGGTGCGCGACGTGGGCGGGTTGGCCACGCTGTTCGTGCCCGGCCTTTATGTGGCAGATCGGACGCTTCCCGGTTTGTTCAAATATTCCGTCGCCGACCGGCGCATGAGGTTGGTCGCCAGGGGCTCTGAACCGTGGACCGAATGGCTGGTCGACGACTCCGGCCGAATCGCAGTCCAGTTCACCTACTACGACCAAAAGAAAAGATGGGAATTGAAGTCGCGTAGGAACGACCGACTGACGTCGGTCGCAAACGGCGATGCCGCAATCGACGTGCCCTCGGTGCTCGGATTCAGCGATTCCGGCGATTCGATACTGGTGCAATTCATCGAAAATGGCGATCCGGTGTGGAAGCCGCTGATGCTCGAGGACGGGTCGTGGGGCCCGCCGATCGAGAACGGGGCGGCCTTCAGCGGAACAATTGAAGACCGCAAGTCCGGCCGCATCATCGGCGGAGTCGTGGACATCGATGATTCTCGGTACGTGTTCTTCGATGCCGAATTGCAGGCCCACTGGGATGCCATTCTTCGCGCCTTTCCGGGCGAGCGCGTCGATCTCATTTCGCATTCCGACGACTTCACGAGAGTCGTCGTGCGGGTGTTCGGTGCGAAAGACGGATTCGTGTACGCACTGTTCGATTGGTACGACCATCGAACGATGGTTTTGGGCCAGGTTTACCAGGGCGTGGTGCCGGCCGAAGTCAGACGCGTCAGTTACCGGGCGGCAGACGGATTCACCATTCCAGGGTACTTGACCGTGCCGCGCGGCGCGGCGCAGAAGAACCTGCCATTGATCGTGATGCCTCACGGAGGGCCGGCGGCGTCAGACTCGCTGGATTTCGATTGGTGGGCCCAGGCCTTTGCCGCTGAAGGGTATGCCGTGCTTCAACCGAACTATCGCGGTTCGAATTTGAACCGGCGCTTTCTTGCAGCAGGATTCGGCGAATGGGGGCGCAAGATGCAGACCGATCTATCGGATGGCGTGCGCTACCTGGCGGAGCAGGGCATCGTCGATCCAAAGCGGGTTTGCATCGTCGGAGCCAGTTACGGCGGCTATGCGGCGCTCGCGGGCGCCGCCTTGGACGTCGGCGTCTACCGTTGCGCGGTATCGGTGGCCGGAATCTCGGATCTGAAGCGATTCCTCAAGTGGACCAACGAGGAGAGGGGTCATCGCGATAACCACAGTCAGCGCTATTGGGATCGATTCATGGGCGCGTCCAGTCCCAATGATCCGGCGCTCCAGGCGATCTCTCCGATCGAACACGTGAGCGCCGTGACTGCGCCGGTATTGCTGATTCACGGTCGAGACGACACCGTGGTTCCCTACGAGCAGAGCGAGGTGATGGCCGATGCGCTCAAGCGCCAGGGCAAACTCGTGGAACTGGTGACGCTCAAGCACGAGGACCACTGGCTGTCGCGCAGCGCGACCCGCCAGCAAATGCTGGAGGCTTCGGTGGCCTTTCTCAAAAAGAACAATCCGGCCGACTAACGCAATGGCCGCGGTCCGGCCGTGCCGGCGACCCAGCGGGCGATAAGGTCAACCGCGCGCCGTCCTCTCCGTTGTATTCCCTAGGTTCAACCGATTGAGGAATGCCGCCATGCACAAACTCGCCGCTCTTGCCCTCACCGCCATTCTCGGGATTGCCGCAATGGGTTATCCCAAGCCCGCCGAGGCGCGCGTCTACGTCGGCGTAGGCATTGGGTTGCCGGGGATTGCGCTGGCGGCACCGCCGGTATACACGTACCCGCCCGCCGTCGGCGTGTATGCGCCGTATTACTACGGCCGCCCCTACTACTATGGCCCTGGTTTCGTACGCCGTGGATACGGCTTCCGCGGCTACTACGGTCACGGGTACGGCCGCCGCTGGCGCTAGTGGCTCGTGGGCTTGGTATTGTCCGTGGGCGGCACGGCGGGCGGAGCGTCAGGGGGCGCGGGCCGACCGGAGCCAGGGATGTCGTCACCCGGATCGACCAGCGGTTCCTCCCCCGTGTCTTTGCCGTCGGATACCAAGTAGGCGCGGCGTTGCAAATAGGCGTCGCGCACGAAGGCATAGGGGTCGTAGACATGCGTCAAGGTCTCATCGAGCGGCAGGAGGCGCGCGCGCGTATCGACCAACGCCGGCAGCCAAAGCCCGTATTTCACCCAAGTGTTATTGATGTATTGGCGCGGATTGGTGTACGAGTCCACCACCCTGGACGGCGCATCGCGGAGATCCGAGGGACCGAGGATGGGCAGTTCAACGAAGGGTCCGGGGTGCACGCCCCAATGGCCCAATGTCTGGCCGAAATCCTCGTTGTTCTTGGCCATTCCCGCCGACGTGGCCGGATCGAGCAAGCCCGCCAATCCCACGGTTGAATTGAGCAGAAAACGCCCGAGATCGTTGCCCGCCGCCAGGAACTTGCCCTGTAAAGCGTCATTGATCATCACCGTCGGCGTGTCCAGATTATCGAAGAAATTGGTGACCCCGGTTCGGATGGGTTGGGGCACGAGACGCACGTAGGTCCGCGCCACAGGCTTGGCGATGGCGCGATCGAGCTTGTCATTGACCCTGTAGACACCGCGGTTCCATGATTCCCAGGGATCTTGCGGCGAGCGCGGACTATTGGGCGGTAACGTGACGCAGGCGCTGACGCAGAATACACAGACGATGCCCAGCGCTGCGCGCGCGTACCTTGCTTTCAGCATTTAAAACCTCTCCCTAAAGGGTCAAATGGGGTACTGGAACAATACAGGGGTAAGTCCCCGCGATACAGCGGTGGAATGATAGTCCGTCAATGCCGGCCGTTGCCGCCGCTGTTGTCGTCGGCGACCGTGTTCTTTCGATCCTTGGGCATCGCGGCGCGCACTTCCTCGAGACGCGCGCTGAAGCGTGCGCGCTGTATCGGATCCAATCCCGGCAGCCCCAAACCGAGTTCCAACTGGTTCACGGCCATCCTGAAATCTCCGCTCATCAAATAGAAGTACGACATGTAGTAGTACGAGTCGGCGACGTCGCCCGCGGCATTGGCGGCTTTCGCGATCAGCCGCGTTTGATCGGGCGTCGGTTCCACCACATTGAACAAGTCGTCCAGAATGAGGTGCGCGCGCCTGTTGTCGCCGGCACGCATCAGCGTTTCAGCGAGACGAATGGTGATCGGCGCGTTGCGCGGAAACAGGTTCAGCGCCTTATCCAGAACGGCTTGAGACTCCTTCAACTGGCCATTCGCGAGGTAGGCTTGACCGAGCGCGCCATAGAACTGATTCACCTTCGGATACTCGTTCACCAGCGCCTGCAAATCGGGCACGGCCAACGCCGGGTTGCGCGTCGCGATCTCCGCCACGGCCTTGCCGTAGCGCTCCTCGATGCTCTTGCCGCCGCCGTTTCTGATCAGGCTGGCGTAATAGTCGCGCGCCGCCTGCGGGTTGCCGACCAGCGACCTCAAGCGCTCGCGCATCAGCGTATAGCTCAGGGAGTCCGCATGACGAATGCGGCCGATCTGCTCGGCGCGATTGCGCGCCTCCGCGACGCGCTCCGCCGACAATGGGTGATCGATCAAAAATTCGACCGCCTTGACCCGGCTCGGATCCGGTGAATTCCGATCCAGAGTTTGGAAGAAACTCGCCATGCCCAATGGATCGTAGCCCGCGCTCGCCATCGTGCCGATGCCGATGCGGTCGGCCTCGAATTCTTGGCTGCGCGTGTAGTTGATTTGATGCTGGATAGCGGCGCCTTGTGTCGCGAGGATCGCCCCCTCCATGGCGTCAGGCGAACCACGGCCCGCCGTGGCACCCAACAGAATCGCGGCCAGCATCGCGGCGGTCGATATCAGGCCGGCATGACTTTGCTCGACGATTCCCCGCACGATATGGCGCTGAGTGACGTGCGCGGTTTCATGGGCCATGACTCCGGCCAGTTCATTTTCGTTGTTCGTTGCCAGGATCAAACCGCTCTGGATGGCAATGAAGCCGCCCGGCATCGCGAAGGCATTGATGACGGGATCCTTCAGCACGAAGTAGTAGAACTGATGCTGGCCTTCCTCGGCGCGGCTCGACAGGCTGTGGCCGATTTGCTGAATGTAATCGCTGACCTCGGGGTCTTCGAGCACCTGCCCGGTCTGGCGAATTCCGGCAAACCATCCCAGACCGGCGCGATATTCCTCGTCGAGCGAAACCGCGGCAGTCGCCGGGCTTCCCAAATCGGGCAAGTCTTGGTCGACCGCACTCGAGCCCGACCCTAAGCCTGCGGCCCAGCCGACGCTGACGCTCGTGCTGACCGCGGCAGCGGCCGCAAACGCGAAGAGGGACCTCAACAGTGACATTCGGCCTCCGTAAAGCTCCTTGGAGTGCTCCCCCGGACCCAAAGTTCGCTCATTTCCCTCGCCAAATCAAAGAACTTCGGAAGCGTAGTCCGCCAGACGCGACCGTTCGCCGCGTACCAGAGTGATATGGCCCGAAAACGCCCAGCCGTGGAACCGGTTGACGACGTACGTGAGGCCCGAGGTGGTCTCCGTCAGGTAAGGCGTATCGATCTGCGCAATATTCCCCAAACAGACCAATTTGGTGCCGGGGCCCGCGCGAGTCACCAGTGCCTTCATCTGCTTGGGTGTCAAATTCTGAGCTTCGTCGATGATGATGAAACGGTTCAAGAACGTGCGGCCCCGCATGAAGTTCAAGGAGCGGATCTTGATGCGGTGCCGGAGCAGATCGTTGGTGGCGCCGCGGCCCCAGGTGCCGCCGGGCTGTCCCTGCGTCAGGACCTCCAAGTTGTCCATCAGCGCACCCATCCAGGGCTCCATTTTTTCCTCTTCGGTGCCGGGCAGAAAACCGATGTCCTCGCCCAAGGGTATCGTGACCCGCGTCATGATGATTTCACTGAAGCGGTTGTGATCCAAGGTTTGCGCCAGCCCGGCTGCCAGAGTCAGCAGAGTCTTGCCCGTGCCGGCGGGGCCGAGCACGGTCACGAAATCGATTTCCGGGTCCATCAGCAAATTCAGTGCGAGATTCTGCTCGCGGTTGCGCGCAGTGACTCCCCAGACATTGTTGCGTTCCGCGCGGTAGTCGAGCGTCAATTCCAGAATCGCGGATTCGCCCTCGAGCTTGCGAACGACGGCTTCGACGCCATTCTCGCCGGGATCGTAGACGAACTGATTGGCATGCCATTCGCGCACCAGAGGTCCACGCACTCGATAATACGTGCGGCTCTGCTGCTGCCAGGATTCCATGCCCTTGCCGTGCTTGTCCCAAAAATTCGGCGGCAGCTGCTGCACGCCGCTGGCGAGCAAGTCCGCATCCTCGATGGTCTTGTCGCTCGAGTAGTCCTCGGCCTGCACGCCGAGGATCGCCGCCTTGATGCGCAGATTGATGTCTTTCGATACCAGAGTGACCCGGGCGGTGCGGAATTTCTGCTGTAGGGCGAGCGTATTGGCCAAGATCGCATTGTCCGCTCCATGCCCCGGCAGGCTGTCGGGCAGCACGGATTCCATCAATTGGGTTTGAAAGAATAAGCGGCCGCCCGGCGGACGCTTGCCGTGATTGACGGGCACCGAGGTCGGCAGCGCGAGGCCGCGATCGATCTGCTTCTTGCTGGCGCCTTTCATCAGCTCGTCGAGAAAGCGGCTGACTTGGCGCACGTTGCGCGCCGACTCCGACAAACCCTTTTTTCCGGCATCGAGCTCCTCGAGCACGGTCATCGGAATATAGATGTCGTGTTCTTCGAAGCGGAAGATGGCGGTAGGGTCATGCATCAACACGTTCGTGTCGAGCACGAAGATGCGGCGTTCTTGCTTGCCCTGACGCCCCTTGACGATCGGGGCCGCCAGAGGGCGCAAGTTCCCGGTCACAGTGCCTTCACCGCCGCCAGCACCGCCGCGGCGTGGCCGTTCACCTTGACTTTGCGCCAGGCCTGCCGCAATACGCCCTTGCCGTCGACCAGGAAGGTGCTGCGTTCTATCCCCAAGAATTTCTTGCCGTACATGCTCTTTTCCTGGATCACGTCGTAGAGCTTGCAAACTTTCTTGTCCGGATCACTCAGCAATTCGAACGGAAACTCCATTTTCTGCTTGAATTTCTGGTGCGACGCCAGGGTGTCGGCGGAAATGCCGAAAATCAGGGCCTTGGCCTTTTTGAATTGAGGATAGGCTGCGGCGAAGTCTTCGCCCTCCTGGGTGCAGCCCGGCGTGTTGTCGCGCGGGTAAAAATAGAGGACGGCGGCGCCGCCGGCATCCTTCAGGGACCAGCCGCCGCCCGTGCCTTCGAGGCTGAACTGCGGCGCTTTCTTGCCAATGTCGATATTGCTCATGGAGGGTTTTCAGCTTTTTACGGGTTCGAAAATGGCGTCCAAGTTCAGATGGTCGCAGAAATCCATGAATTCCTCGCGCAGCACCCCGATGTGCAGCCGGCTCGGCACGTTCACGATCATCTGCACCGAAAACATCGGTGCGCCGGTATGCGCGGCCGCATAGGAGCGGGTCGACAATTCCGCGATGTCCACCCCACGCTGCGAAAAGAATCCCGAAAGACCCGCGACGATGCCGGTCTGATCGAGGCACACCACGTCGATGGAGTAGGGCAGCATGTCATTGCGCGCAGCTCGTTCCTCGGTGCGCCGCAATTGAATGTTCATGCCGGTGGCGTCCGCAAGCTTTTTGAACTCACCCTCGAGTTTCGCGAGCGTGTGCCAATTGCCATTGACCAGCAGCAGCATGGCGAACTCGTTGCCGAGCGATGTCATGCGGCTTTCGCTGATGCTGCCCCCGCAATCGGCGACCGCTTTGGAAAGTTCATGGACCATGCCGACGCGGTCGCCGCCGACCGCGGAAATCACGATATGTTGTTTCATCGGTGCAAATTCTACCGGATGGGCGCTTGCCAGGGTGCATGTCCGCCACTTAAGGTAGCGATTATTTCCTGCGGAGCCCCTCGATGTTTTCCGGAAGCACGGTAGCGATTGTGACGCCGATGACCACGGATGGCGGCCTGGACTGGCCCGCGTGGGATCGGTTGCTGGATTTTCACGTGCGCGAAGGCACCGACGGGATCGTCGTCGCCGGCACCACAGGCGAGTCCCCGGTGCTCGTGTTGGATGAAATCGAGGAACTGACGCGCCGGGCGGTTGCGCGCTGCCACGGCAAGGTCAAGGTGATCGTCGGGTCGGGCACGCATTCGACGGCCGGCACGGTGGCACGGACGCGTACCTTGTCTCGGCTCGGGGTCGATGCGGTGCTGCTGGTGACCCCGTACTACAACAGACCTCCGCAAGAGGGACTCTACAGGCATTTCATGGCTGCCGCCGACGCCTCCGAAGTGCCGGTTATCCTGTACAATGTGCCGAGCCGCACTGCCGCGGATCTGTTGCCGAGCACTGTCGCCCGGTTGGCGCGGCATCCGCGGATCGTGGCGGTGAAGGACGCGACCGGATTGTTGAGCCGGGCGCGCGAGACGCTGGAAGTTTGTCCGCCGGAATTCACACTGCTGTCGGGCGATGATGCCACCGCCATCGAATTGATGAGCGTGGGCGCGCGGGGCGTCATTTCGGTGACGGCCAACGTCGCGCCGCGCCGCATGCACGAAGCGTGCGAAGCCGCGCTCGCGGGAGATTTGGTCGAGGCTCGGGCGATCGACGCGAGCTTGCAGCCTTTACATAAGGAATTGTTCGTCGAAGCGAACCCGATACCGGTGAAGTGGGCGGTGGCGAGAATGGGCCTCATTGGGAACACAATCCGCTTACCATTGGTCGAACTGCCAGCTGCGCACCAAGATACCGTGCTGCGGGCGATGCAGGCGGCCGGAGTTACTCTTGAGGACCAAGCAGCATGAGTCTTGATCGAGTTTTGTCGATTGTCGCTGCGGCAGCGCTGATGAGCGGCTGTCACTTGTTCGGTAAGCTGACGCCGGATTGCCATACGCGGCAGGAATATCAACGCGCCGGCCAGGTGCCGCCGCTGAAGGTACCCACGGGGCTCGATAAGCCGAATACTCAAGGCGCCCTGGTCATTCCCACCGTGGAGCTTGCGCCTCCGCCTCCGGGTCCGAAAGACGCCTGTCTCGACGTTCCGCCGCGCTATCAGCCGGCGCCGCCCAATAAAGCGGCCAGCGAGATGCACACCGTCCCGCCGCCCCCGCCCCCGGTGCCGCCGGCGGCGCAGCCTTCGAGTTCGGCGCCTCCGTAAATTTGATCGCAGGGGTCACCTCCGGTACCCTTGCGGCCGCGTGGAGAGGTGGCCGAGCGGTCGAAGGCGCACGCCTGGAAAGTGTGTAACACCTAACCGTGTTCGTGGGTTCGAATCCCACCCTCTCCGCCACTTGATAAGTGATTTTTTGGCGGCATGGATCAGCCGGTGGATAGTGAGCCTGTGGCGGCTCACGAGTGAGTCTATGGCGGCTCGCGTTTGCATCTTCGCGACGACTGGCCACGAACCCCGTCAGGCCCGGAAGGGAGCAGCGGTAGAGGCTTTAAGTCGGGCGCCGAAGTCCTGCTGGCGCGGGCCGCCACCTAAAAGCCACGCGACCGTGGAGATCCGAAGCTAAACTCAAGACCTATGAGCTACATCGTATTAGCGCGAAAATGGCGTCCCAAGCGATTTGCCGAAATGGCCGGCCAGGAACATGTGCTGCGTGCCCTGGCCAACGCGCTCGACAGCGGCAAGGTGCATCACGCATTTCTGTTCACGGGCACCCGCGGCGTCGGGAAAACGACGATCGCGCGCATTTTGGCCAAGTCGCTGAATTGCGAGACGGCCGGCGTGAGCTCGAATCCCTGCGGGACTTGCGCCGCATGCAGGGAAATCGACGAAGGTCGCTTCGTCGATCTCATCGAGGTCGATGCCGCCTCGCGCACGAAAGTGGACGACACCCGAGAGATGCTCGATAACGTGCAGTACGCGCCCACCCGAGGCCGCTTCAAGGTGTATCTCATCGACGAAGTACACATGCTGTCGAATCATTCCTTCAATGCCTTGCTCAAGACGCTGGAAGAGCCGCCGCCGCACGTCAAGTTCTTGCTGGCGACCACCGATCCGCAAAAGCTGCCCGTTACCGTGCTGTCGCGCTGCCTGCAGTTCAGCCTCAAGCGATTGCCGGCCTCCCTCATCGGTGAGCGCTTGAAATTCATCGCCGGGGCTGAACAACTGGAGTTCGATCCGGCGGCAGTGGCGCTGCTGGCGCGCGCGGCCGAGGGCAGCATGCGCGATGCCTTGAGCCTGTTGGACCAGCTGATCGCCTTCGGCGGAGGCACCCTGAACGAGGCCAATACCCGCGCGATGCTCGGGACCATCGACCGCGGACATGTGGGTCGACTCATCGATGCGTTGTCCCGCGCTGATGGATCCGGACTCCTGGCGGAAGTCAAAGAGCTGGATCGTGACGCGCCTGACTACGACCGCGCGTTGGTCGAATTGGCGGCATTCTTGCAACGCATTGCGATCGTGCAAATAGTGCCCGAGGCCGCGCTCGAGGACGAGGAGTTCGATGCGGATTCACTGACGCGCCTCGCGCAAGCCATTTCACCCGAAGATGTGCAGCTCTACTATCAGATCGCCTTGGGTGGGCGCCGCGATTTGGCGATGGCGCCGGATCCGCGCCTGGGATTCGAAATGACGCTGCTGCGCATGCTGGCGTTTCGGCCCGACGCCGCCGCGGTTCGCGGCAGTATCGACGCACGCCCGGCC
>DASYFQ010000241.1:0-25857 GCA_036498345.1 Steroidobacteraceae bacterium | reverse complement strand
GCGGGTGGTACGCAGCGGCTGCCGCGTCTGGTGGGGGTCGAACGGGCGCTCAACATGATCGTGAGCGGCAATCCCGTGAGCGCGCGCGAATTGGCCGGGACAGAGTTGCTCGACTCGACCGCCGAGGGCGACGTGCTGCCTGCCGCCGTCGCGTTTGCCGGGCGGGTCATCGCCGAGAAGTTGCCGCTGAAGAAGGCGCGCGATATCAAGATCAAATTTCCGAATGCCGAGGCGTTCTTGGACTTCGCGCGCGGCGCCGTCGCTCCGCTCGCCAAGAACTATCCCGCGCCGCTCAAATGCATTGACGCAATCGAGGCGGCCGTGCTCAAGCCTTTTGACGAGGGAATGAGGGTCGAAGGAACTCTATTCATCGAGTTGCTGAACAGTCCGGAGTCCAAGGCATTGCGGCACGCGTTTTTTGCGATGCGCGCCGCCGCCAAGGTTCCCGACGTGCCGAGCAGCACCCCCTTGCGACCGATCAAGTCCGTGGCAGTGATCGGCGCCGGCACCATGGGCGGCGGCATCGCGATGAATTTTGCCAATGCCGGCATCCCGGTGACGGTGCTCGAAACGGCCCAGGCGGCGCTCGACAAGGGCTTGAGCACGATAAAAAAGAACTATGAGAACACTCTGAAGAAGGGGCGGCTGACACAGGATGAATTCGACAAGCGCATCCAGCAGATCACCGGCACGCTGTCATACGATGACATCAAGACGGCCGACCTCGTCATCGAGGCGGTGTTCGAAGATATGCAGGTCAAGAAGCAGGTGTTCGAGAAGCTCGACCAGGTCGCGAAGAGCGGAGCGATCCTCGCGTCGAACACCTCGACTTTGGATTTGAACAAGATCGCGGAGTTTACGCAGCGCCCGCAGGATGTCATCGGACTGCATTTTTTCAGTCCGGCGAATGTCAGCAAGCTGCTCGAGATCGTGCGCGGCGCCAAAAGCGCCAAGGACGTAGTGGCCACCAGCATGGCCGTGTCCAAGCAAATCCAAAAAGTGGGCGTCATCTCCGGCGTGTGCGACGGATTCATCGGCAACCGTATGATGAACGCGTATTTCCGCCAGATGGAGTTGCTGCTGGATACGGGCGCGCTGCCTCAGCAAATCGACAAAGCGATGGAAAAATTCGGCTTTGCCATGGGACCCTTTCGGGTCAGCGATCTCGCGGGAAACGATATACTTTGGTACATCCGCAAACGCTTGTACGTCGAATATCCCGACCGCGTATTTTCCAAGACCCCGGATCGCATCTGCGAACTGGGACGATTCGGCCAAAAGACGGGTGCCGGCTGGTATGACTACAAAGCCGGCGACCGCACACCGATCGCATCCGATCTCGTCAATAAGATCGTGCTCGAAGAGTCGGCCAAGCTCGGCATATCGCGACGCAAGGTAAGCGACGAGGAGATCGTGCAGCGCGCGCTGTACTCCTTGATCAACGAAGGTGCGCGCATCCTCGAGGAGGGCATCGCCCTGCGCGCGTCGGACATCGATGTCGTGTATTTGACGGGATACGGATTTCCCGATTTCCGCGGGGGGCCGCTGTTCTACGCCGATACGGTCGGCCTGCCCAATATCCTGCGCACGATGCGCGAATTCGCGCGTGGCTACCAGCCCGACGCCTGGGAACCGGCACCCTTGCTCAAACAACTTGCCTCCGAAGGCAAAACCTTCGCCAGTTGGGGAAAACAGTCATGACGGACGCCGTAATCGTCGCTACCGCCCGGACCGGGCTCGCTAAATCTTGGCGCGGAGCGTTCAACATGACGCATCCCGTGACGTTTACCGCTCACGTCTTGGAGCATGCCATGCAGCGGGCGGCGCTCGATCCCAAGGAGGTCGAGGACGTCATCGTCGGCGGCACCTTCATGGAAGGCGCCGCGGGCATGAATGTCGCGCGGCAGGTGGCGTTGCGCGCCGGTTGCCCGGTCACCACGGCCGGCATGACCGTGAATCGCTTTTGCTCCACCGGACTGCAAACCATCGCGCTCGCGGCGCAACGAGTCATCGCCGGCGAGGGCGAGATTTATGCGGCCGGCGGCCTGGAATCGATTTCCTGCATTCAAAATGAAGCCAATCTGCGCATGCTCAAAGAGCGGTGGCTGGTGGAGCACAAGCCCGAAATCTATTGGAATATGCTGCAGACCGCGGAAAATGTGGCCAAGCGCTATGACATTTCGCGGCAGCTGCAGGATGAATATGGGGTGCAGAGTCAGCTGCGTGCCGCCGCGGCGGCCCAAGCCGGTCGCTTCAACGATGAAATCGTGCCCATGACGACGGTGATGGCGGTGGCCGACAAAAGCTCGGGCACCATCGGCACCCGTGAGGTCACCATCGCCGCCGACGAGGGCATCCGGCCCGATACCACGTATGAAGGCGTGTCGAAGATCCGCGCGGCGCTGCCGGGCGGCGTGATCGCGGCGGGCAACTCGAGCCAGTTCTCGGACGGCGCATCGGTGTGCATCGTCATGGACGCGAAGCGCGCGGAGAAAAAGGGCTTGAGTGCGCTCGGAATTTTCCGTGGCTTTCAAGTTGCGGGCTGCGAGCCCGATGAAATGGGAATCGGCCCGGTCTTCGCTGTACCCAAACTGCTGGCGAAGGCGGGTCTGCGCGTCGAAGACATTGGCTTGTGGGAATTGAACGAGGCGTTCGCCGTACAGGTCATCTACTGCCGCGATCGGCTCGGCATCCCCGCGGAGCGTCTCAACGTCGACGGCGGTGCAATCGCGGTCGGGCACCCCTACGGCGTCTCAGGTTCGCGTCTCGTGGGTCATGCGCTGATCGAGGGCAAGCGGCGCGGCGTGAAGTATGTGGTGGCGACGATGTGCATCGGCGGCGGCATGGGAGCCGCCGGTCTGTTCGAGGTGGCGTGAGATTGTTCGCGCAATCCCGCGGCGCTCAACCTCATTCGTTAGGGACTTAGTAGGTTTCGTCCGTCGTGGTCAAATCGAGCCCGATCGCTTGAGCGCCCGGTAGCGATTCACGAGTTCCACGCCCAGGCGGCGGGGTTCGCAATCGATAGTGCGCACCCCACCTTTTGCAAGCCGCTGGAGCAGCCGATCGCGTGCGTGTGCATATTCCAGCGCGGCCGCGCACTCGAGCGCGCTTTGCTGATTCGCCAAGGGTTGTCCTGTGATCAGCGCCACTACTTCTTCGCGTAGGTTCGCGAGAATGACAATGTGCCGCGTGCGCAGCAGCGCCAGGGCGGCTCCGAGTTGCGGCGCGTCCTCATTGCGGCTATTGGTGATCATCACTACCAACCCGCGCTTTCGTCTTTGCGACAGGCATTCGGCCGCGATGCGTTCGTAATCGGAAAACGTCGCCGTGGCCTCCACGTCGGCAAGGGCCGCCATCAGGGCGTTGAGGGTTTGCTGTCCCTTGCGCGGTGCGAAGCGCTTTTGCGCGCCGTCGGCGACGCCGAAGGTCATCGCGCCGACCGCATCGCCATGGCTCAACGCTACAAAGGCGAGCAACATCAACGCATTCAGACACTGATCGAAATGCGTCGCGCCGATTCCATGCTGCGTGTCGTCGGCGCGCATGCGGCGGCCGCAGTCGAGCAATATGATTACATCTTGATCGCGTTCGTCCTGAAACTTGCGGACGATCGGCCGGTCATGCTTCTCCGTCGCCTTCCAGTCGATGTGGCGGATCGGATCCCCGGCTTGATAGTCGATCAACTGGTCGAAGTCCGTGCCGGATCCGCGCCGCTGCACGGACTTCAGTCCCGCCGATTGGACGCGGCGGTCGCCGGCCAGCCAGGCAAACCGGGCCTGTTCCTGAAAGTTTGGGAATACCCGGCGCGACTCGCTCGTTCCGATCCGAAGATCCAAGTCCAACATGCCAAGGCGCGAGCGCAGGCGAACCTGACCAATGTCGAAACGCTGCAGTCCGCGCGCGGTGGGAGTCAATTCAATGTTCAGCAGTTCGCGCCGCCGCGGGCCCACATCGAAAGGTAGGGGCAATTGGGGCATAATGAGCGTGGGATCGGCATATTCTTGATACTGGCCGCGTCGTCGCGTATCGGCCTGGTTGTCGATGCTCACCTGCACCATGACGGGCACACCGACGGCGAAGGCGTGGGGCAGATGACGGCG
Source organism: Steroidobacteraceae bacterium (assembly GCA_036498345.1). GTDB lineage: Bacteria > Pseudomonadota > Gammaproteobacteria > Steroidobacterales > Steroidobacteraceae > Bog-1198. The sequence continues at coordinate 21,757 of DASYFQ010000241.1, read as the reverse complement.
CATCTCCAGGGGCGCGCGGCGCCAATCCAGGAGGCTGAGCAGTAGGTCGGCGCCGCACACCGCGAACAGGAGCACACCGCCTGCCAGGGTAGCTCCTTCAACGACCATAGAAGCAGTCGATGTAAAGGCCAAAGCAGTGCAGATCACGGCGCCGCCCGCAGCAATGGCGATCAGCTTTCTGGATGGAATGACGGCCGTGAGCATCTGATTGGTTTACGCGCGAGGTGCCGCCGTAGCCTCGAGAATGCCCCGAAGCAGGTCGTCGATCCGGCGCCCGTCAAGCTGTGCGTCGGCGGACAGCGCGATACGGTGGCGCATCACCCCGAGCGCCACCGACTTGATGTCGTCCGGAATCACGAATGAGCGGGCCTCCATCAGCGCAACCGCTTTGGCGGCACGCACGAGTGCAATGGGGCCTCGTGAACCGGCACCCATCGCGATGCCGGGCCACTCGCGCGTGGCGCGGGAAATGCGTACCGCGTAGTCGACCACCGCCTGATCGACGTGCTGGCGGGCGGTAAGATTCTGCAAGGCGAGCACCGCCCTTTCGTTCAAGACGGCAGTCACGCCCGAGAGCGGCAATTGATCGCCGTTCTGGCCCGTGGTGGTGCGAAGTACCACGTCTACCTCTTCCGCCTCGCTCGGATAGCTCATGGCGATCTTCAGCAGGAAGCGGTCCAACTGGGCCTCGGGCAACGGATAGGTGCCCTCGGTTTCGATGGGATTCTGGGTCGCCAACACCATGAAGGGCTTGGGCAAGAGCAGTGTTTGGCCTTCTAGAGTCACCTGGTATTCCTGCATGACCTCGAGCAGTGCGCTTTGGGTCTTGGCCGGTGCGCGGTTAATTTCGTCGGCCAACAGCAAGTTCGTGAACACAGGACCGCGCACGACGCGCATCTCGCGCGTGGTGCTGTCCAGGACGGCGTGACCGGTGATATCCGATGGCATGAGATCGGGCGTGAATTGTATACGCGCCACGTTCAAGGACATTGCCTTTGCCAAAGCGCGGATCAGCAATGTCTTGCCCAGGCCGGGCACTCCTTCGACAAGCACATGTCCCGACACGCAGAGGGCAATGATGGTCTGGTCGACGACCGCAGTCTGCCCGACGAGCGCCTTGCCGACGCTTTCGCGCAGCTTCGCCAGCAGTTCGCCGGCCCGCAGTATCGTATTCGATTCATCATTCATGCTCGCGCACCTTGGTTGTGAGAACTTCATGGCTCAATCGTCGCCGCACTTTCTCGAGCAGCACGATTGCCGTTCGTTGAGATTCCGCGCCGCCGTCGGGATTCTCACTCAGCGCGTCGCGCACGACGCCGGAGTCGAGACCGGTGCGCGCCGCCAATGCGTCGATGCGCTGCGAGGCGTCCATGCGTTCATAGAGCGCGAGCCTCAGGCATGCCGACCGGGTGAGCGCCTGGCGCTCCGCCCGGCGCAGCGACGCGAGGTGTCGAGTACGCCAGGCAAAGCGCGCCGTGGCGCGAATCTGTTCGGCAAGTGAGCGGCGCAGCGGCGGCGGCGGCACGGCGATACGCCCGAAGCGCGGCAGGTTGCGCCAGATCGTCAATCCGACGGCCGCCAGAGCGCAGACGATCGCGGCGGCCGCGAGCCGCCACAACAAGGCCAACAGGCTTTCCGCACTGACCGGATTGAGGATCTCCAGATGATCGCCGGCTCGCAACGGTATGGAATCGAATACGATGCGTGCATGGTCTGCCCGCAGCAGGCTCTTGTTCCCCATCAAACATTCGCACGCAGTCACGGCGATGCTACCCTTACCGATATTGATGCGTAGCATTTGAAATCCGTACCCGTTCGACAATGACCACGCGGGGGTGCGCATGCTCGAGAACGCCACGCGCATCGTTCCTAAACAGGCGCGAAGGCTCTTTCCGGTTTCTCGACCTGCGAGACGCTCCGAGTAAGATGCGCAGTCGTCATCGGGGCCCGCTGCGCGTTTAGTAGCGCCGGGCGCGCCATCTTCGTCGTCGGATCTGGGTGATGCCCTGCCTATACCACTCCACGATCGCAGCCCGGCATTGGATAGCAATGCACCGGGCGACACCAGCAAGCGACCGCCGCCGGCGACCCATTCTTCGAGTGCATCAATGTCAAGCAGAGCCCCTCGCACATCGTCAACGAGCAACACACCATCGGCCGCGGGAAAAGTCCGTAAGGTGGGAACTTGCCTCGTGTGGATGGCGAACCTCTGCGTCAGCTTCTCGAAAGCGTAGTAGCGATTGCCCACAGCCTCGCCCTGCGGTGGGTTGTCCACCGTGACGTAGTCCCAATAGGTGTGCATGGCAATCCAGACGGCGGCGGCCGCCAGGATCACGGCCACCAGCAATTGCGACCAGCGCTTGCCGTTCACGGCGGCTGCCGATAGAAGTGGGTAGAGAACTCCGCGCAGAGTGGAAGGACTGCCTCTGGTGACACGGTCTCTCCGGCGTACACGACTCTTTGCCAGGTCGCCACCAGGTCCGCGAAGTAGCGGGCGCGGGCATCGTCGAGCGCGATTTTCACCGCTTTGAGCACCTCGCGCTCGGTGTGATGGGCGCCGAGGGTCACCCCGAAGCGGTGCACCGCTGCGGAAAGCGACGCTCGGTACAGGAGCGACAGGGAGTCGCGCAGACGCCCGGCGCGCAGAAGCTCGATCGCCGCCGCGCTGACGTCGTCGGGCAGCGAGTCAGGGTGAATATCGAGATCTAGCACCCGGCGGTCGCCCACGTCGGGTTGGACTGGAGCGGCGCGCGGTGCACTCGATTTGAGCAGCCGCAGGATCCAAACCGCCGCCACCGCCGCCCCTGCGGCGCCGACCATCCACAGCAGCAATCCGCCGAATTGACCGATATAACCGAACAATCCGATGATCCAAGCGGGGGATGTCGGTGGAGGTCGCGGCTGGGACGTGGTGACCCATCGCAGCGTACGGATCTTGGTTTGGCCGCCGAGGTTCGAATCATGACGCAGATCCGCGATGGCGGCATCCATTGTCGCCGGGGAAATTACGGCATGCACAAGCGGCGCTGGCTTGAGTGCATCCGCGGCCGGGGTAACCGACGATAGCGGAATGATCAGTACGGCGAGCGCAAGGGCTTTAGTGCGCGAATGCACGACGAAACTCCTGTTCGATATCCCATGCCTCGAGTTCTACCCGCCGATTCAGATACATGCCAAAGCCGGAAGCGACGTAAAAAGGCTCGAGGAAACACACGATCGCCGCATATTCAACCGTACTGACCCACGCATGCCCGGGGCGCCAAAGCGACCGCAGATCGCCCCAAGGGTCGACGTCCGTATGCGGCGCAAGCCAAACTTGCAAAAAAAACAGGCTACCGAACAACGCGAACTCAGCTACCCCGAAAGCCTGGGTCGCGGCGCGCGCACCGCCCCGATGCCGCGCGGCGAGCTGGCTTATCCGCGCCCGCAATACCGCCCCGCGGAGGCCCTCGAGCTGAACGATGGGTTGCGTGAAAGATCTGGACGCAGTCAACCGGCGCAGCGTGACGGTGGCGGCCAACTGGTGCCACCATATATCGGCGCGTGTGCGCCATACGTCGAGCGGCGAGGTCGGCCGGCCGAACAGCGCGCGTGACAGCACGAACAAGATCGTCCGATCGAGCCAGGGCTTGGAGAACCAAATCAGCAGGAACGGCAACCATGAAGCAACTGCGCCGCTCACGGCGAAGAGGCAGAACAGAGGTACCGCGACCGCGAGGTAGCAGGTGAACACCGGGCGCAGCCAGGATTGCAGGAGCCGAACGCCCAGGTCGCAGCCCTCCCACGTGCTGCGGGGCCGCCACACGACGTCAGCCGCGTCATTTTGCATGGGGACGCCGCAAAAAGAAGCAAAGCACCAAAGCCCAGCAAAATCCCGCGCAAGCGTACTTTGCAGTAGGTGTCACCCACGGAGCGGATGACCAGAATGCCTCGATGGCGGCCGCGATCACCAGCATGACCGCGGCGCCGAACACGATCAGGCTGGTTTCCCGGGCGGCGATCTCCAATGCCGCGACCCGAGTCAGCCGCCCCGGCAACAACACGGATTGACCGATGCGCAGACCGCCCGCTCCGCATAGTACGATCGCCGTCAATTCAAATGCCGAATGCGTAGCAACGAAGGGAAAGAACGTGCTGCCGTAGCCCAAGGAAGCGACGTAACCGGCGATACCGCCTCCGAACATTCCGTTTGCCAGCAGGAAATACAAGGATCCCAGGCCGAACACCACTCCCGTGGCATAGCATTGAAAGGCGATGCCGATGTTGTTCTTGATGTAGAAACCGAACATCATCCAGTCGCTCGCGATGTCGCGCGGGCGGCCGATGGCCTGAGCCGCGGGACTGTACATCTGATCGAACGCTGCGGCTGTATTGCGATCCACGATGGAGAGGATCAAGTCCGGATGGAGGTAGGTTGCGATCCCGATCGCGATCGTCGGAATCATGAGCAGCGCCGCTGCGATCGCGATGTAGGCCCAGAGCCTGCGCACCGTGGTTGGGAAATCCTCGAGCAATACTCGAGCGATTCGCTCGAAGCCGGCATCGCTCTGGCGATAAATGATCTGGTGCGCGCGCGAGGTGATCGAGGAGAGGCGCTCGATGACGTGCAGCGGAAAACTGCGCGATCGGGCGAGTGCCAGATGTTCACAACATAGCCGATAGAGGGCAAGGAACCGGTCGGGATCAAGTTGGCGTTGGTTGCGTCCGAGTTCGCTTTCGAGTTCGTGCCAGCTGGCCTGGTTCGCGGCTTGAAAGTCGAACGGCGTCACGTCTGGTTGGCCGCGTCTCGCGGAATGAGGCCCCGTTGACCGTGTTGCCAACGCGCAATTCCGACCAGGCGGGTCGCCACAGCGGAGTCTTTGGCGCCCGGCACGGCGTCGGCGGCCAAAACCGCGATTTCCTCGGCGCGCTCCGGTGTCAGTCGAGTGACCCGCCAGCCGAAGGCGGCGATGGCCGTCTGCTGACGGATGGTCAAAGGGAGGGGTGGCCGCAGGGGCTCGCCGGGACCGAAATCGCTCGTAGGGGAGGCCCGATCGCGATACACGACGAGCGTGCCGGCCGCCAGGTCGCCGAGCCGGCGGGCGTCCCGACGCAACAGCATGGACACGATCGCGAAGCCATACAAGAGCGGCAGCATGTCCACCGCGCGCATCAAGTTGCGGATCAAGCAGCCAGCGGGGGTGAGGGGCAGGCCGTTGGCCATGATCACTTGAATGCCCATCGCGCGCTTTCCCGGCGTGGCCGCCGCCGGCGTCAATTCAAAGATGACAGGATAAAGCCACAAAATCAGGAAAACGATAATCAGCAGTACACCTTTGCCCACACGGCCCCCGAAATTGAGGCCTGTGGCGACGGTGGAAACGATCATGTAGCGTATCGCGGCGTCGATCAGAAAGGCCATGCACCGCACGGGAAAGCCGGCGGCACGCATCGAAATCGCGATGCCCTCGGGTGTTTCCGCCGTAATGACCGTGTCTATGGTCGAGATCAAGCTTTAACGACGATGGTATCGGCGATGCGGTCGTGCACCGTTCGTCGCGACTCGCTGAATATCATCAGACAGTCGACCATGGAATACAGGGAACCGACGAGCGGGATGAACGTCAGAAAAGTATTGCAGACATAGCGCAGAAAAAAGACTCTAAACAACGATACCGGCGATCTGTCGACGCGCACGACTTTGATGCCCAGCGCCTTCTTGCCGATCGTCTGGCCATTGCGCGCCAACAAGGTGATATCGATCGCGAGTACGACCAGCGCGCCGATGAGGCCGACATAAAACCAACCGCCGGTTTTTGCGAGGTTGATCCAGACCGCCAGTGGATTGCCGCGCGACTGTTGTGCAATCTTCGCAAAATTCGTGATGTAGGCCGGCGCGAACCAGATGAAGCCGATTAGCCCGTCGAGAGTGGCGGCCCCCAAGCGCGCCGACCTAGATGCTAGTTCGAGCGCTTCGTCATCATCGACGTCTTTGACCGCACTTCTGGGGGGAGCATATAAGTTGCTCGATTCCGTGGCCATGTTCGCTCCTTGCGTTCATCGATAGCCTATGATAACCCGGTGTCGCGAGCCGGTGGCAACCGGTTTGAAATCCTGTGCGCGACCTCACAGCCGCAGGGCGCGAGACGTCGGAGTGTTCAACGAGAGCCAGCGCCCTGGGCAGAATCCGTTACGCGTTGCGTCCTGGTCTGCTTCTTCGTCAAGCGTGCTGCATCCGCGCCAAACCGAGTGCGACCAGCGTAATGAAGATTCCGCCCACCGTCACCGCCAGCCAATTCCAGGCGCTGAAGCGCGTGTTCGTATCGTGATCGGGCGCGACCAGGCCATTGATACGATTGACATGCCGCTGCGCCGGAATCAGCAGCAGCGGTGCCAGAAAGCCGATCAGGTAATACGGCTCGGGCAACCGCCAGGTCAAGGATGCCGCAATCCAGCCGACGGTCAATGGTCCCGCGGGCAATGTAGGCTCGACGTCTAATTGCCGCTCGTCATTCCTGATGAATTCGAAACAGCTGTAGCACCAGAAGATGCCGAAAAGGGCGCGCGCCCAGGGAGTAATGTCCGGTTCGGAGTGTTCCTTTATCAGAACCCAGTTCTTATAGAACCAATAGACTTGGTAGAGCCCCAAGGTACAGGTCGACAGCACCACCAATTTGACGGGCGATACGGCAAAAAACCGCACGGCGATGTTGTTTTTGACGGAGCCGACATCGGCCAGCACCGCTTTGGGCGGTGCATAAACATTCTCTTCCATGAGGTGCCCCTGTTGCCGATCAGCTTGCCGCGACGGTGACAATACCTTACCTCGTATTCCAATCAAAGCAGCAACACGTAGACACAACAACCGTCTGCGCCAATTATCCACATGCTACCTGCGACAGTTGTTATTTGAGGTAAAGTATCTGTATGGATCTATTACGTTTATAAAGTATCCATATAGATCCTTTACGCTTGACACAAAGTATCCATACAGATACCCTGGCTGGGGGAGATAGGAGAGCATCATGCGTCGCCCTGAACTCGTTGCCGCCAGTCCGTCTGTCCGGCAAACCGCCATCCAACTGGGCGATGCGGTGCGCCGTGCGCGCCTCGCGCGTAACTTCACCCGCGAGGATTTCGCGGCACGCGCGCGCATGAGCCGTATCACGCTCATCCGGATCGAGCGTGGGGATACGTCTGTCGGCTTCTCGTTTTGGCTCTCTGCTCTCGAAGCCGCATCGTTGCTGCACCTTGTTACGGCGGCGGCAAACCCGACCGCAGATACCACAGGGGTTGCACAACGCAGACTCGATGAGCGCAAGCGCGCTACGGGAATGAAGCGCCAGCGTGTTCTCGATGAGACCTATGACTTCTGAGTTCAAGTCGTTCGTTTTCGTCTACCCGCAGGGATCGCTCAAGGCGGTCCCTGCGGGTAGACTTTCCATCATCGAGGAAGGCTCCCGGGTCATCTCCTCAACTTTTGGTTACGGAAAACGATACCTCGAACGCCCGGATGCCGTCCCCATCGATCCTGTGAGCTTGAGCTTAGAGGAGGCAGTTCCTGGCAATGTGCGCCGTGAGACTCCGGCTAACGGTCTTGAGTTATTCGGTGCGATTCGCGATGCGTTGCCTGATAACTGGGGACGTCGCGTCATCGAAAATAGGCTGAAGGCACCAGCGAACTCTCTGCCTGAATCCACCTACCTCGAGTACGCCGGATCGAATCGGTTCGGCGCACTCGATTTCAGGTCGACCGCGACCGATGATGAGCACCCGGGAGTGCTCCCGCCGGTCACGCGGCTGGAATATCTCCTGGACGCAGCAGATCGAATCCAACGCGGCGAGACTATTTCGGTCGGTATGTCCGATATTTTCGACGCCGGTCCCTCAATGGGCGGTATGCGGCCTAAGGCGGTTGTCGAGCGTGACGGGCGACAGTGGATCGCTAAGTTTCCGACCGCGGACGACCCATTCGATGTGCCGGTGATCGAGCGAGCAACGCTCGAACTTGCCCGTGACTGCGGACTCCGAGTCCCGCAGACCGACCTCCTGAGGCTCCCCGATGGTCGCTCGGTCATGCTGATCGAGCGGTTCGATCGAATACCTGCAAAATCCGGTTGGCACCGACAACACGTCGTGAGTGCACTCACTCTTCTTGGTTTGCATGAGTCGCGGTCACCGACCGCGAGCTATGCGGACCTCTCTCATGGGTTGACGATTTTCGCAGCCAAAGGGTCGGTGGCGGGGGATCGCGCCGAACTCTTCCGGCGCATGGTGTTCAATATTCTCGTCTCAAATGACGATGATCACTTGCGCAATCACGCCTTCATCTGGTCGGGGGTTGGCCGGGGCTGGCGGCTTTCACCGCTTTACGATGTCGTGCCGAAGCCGCAGATTGGAAGCGAACGCTTCTTGCATCTGGGGGTTGGCGCGCAAGGCCGGCTCGCAACTCTCGATAACGCGCTTTCGCATGCCGCCCAGTTCGGTCTGGACCTGCTGGCCGCGGCTCAGATGATCGAGGAGATCGCACAAAAAACTCGCGAATGGCGCAACACCTTCGAGCGCTTCGGCGCGACCGAGGCGCAATGTGACAAAGTTCAAACGGCCTTCCGCCGGCCGCGTGACATTGGCATCGAAAAAGCCGACGCTCTCGGTCTACCGTCGGCGCGTCGGACGAAGGGGCGGGCGCGGTAACAATAAAGGCATGTCGCCGCCCTGCGCGCGCTCAACGGGGGATATTGGATCAGGTTTGAAAAAACACCGAATTCGGGAAGCCTCGATCACCGTCGGCGCGGGTACGCGGTTAACATATGAGGGAAATATTCCAGAAGTGGCGGATTTCATAGAACCGGCATAGATTTGCTGCGCGTGTATTCGATCGCGAGGCAATCGGGAGACTACGTGCAAACGCGAACTGAGCGAAGGCGCGCGGCCAGGCTCGCGCAACGAGCCGATGTACGCTACGGCCGGGGTCTCACCTTTTTGTGACGGCAGCGGACGCCATGGAATTTGTGCGCGTACACGGGGTTGTACTCGAGTCGGCTGCCGGGCCCGTGCCGTCGCTCGCCGCCGCGATTGCCGGCGGCCCAATCCACGGTAGCTGGTGGACACACGTGCGTGGCCGCGAGATCTTCGCGTTGACCCGCGCTGTCAGAGACAGCTCCGACGTGTTGGTCTGCCGGCTCGTTGAAGGGAAGATTACCTATGTACACCGGCGGCTGTGGCCGGCCTTGATACGCGCTTCCAAGCGATTTCCGCTCGAGCACCTTGCCAAGGTTCGCGAGACGCACACGGCCTCGGGCAGACATGTCAGTGATCAAGTCGCTTTCCCCAAGTGGGTATCAGCAGAGCTCTCTGCCGAGGCCAGCCGACTCGACGAGCATGGCGCGCTTGACGCACTGGGCCTGAAAGGAAAACTACCGACGTAGCGGTGACTTACGCTGCGCAATTGTGCGCCGCACATTCCCGAGAAATAGATGGCCGCTACGGCGCGAGACCGTGGTACCGTCGCAGCCTGGGTGTAGGGGAGGACATTCATGGCGAGGATCCTACTGGTCGAAGACGACCCGGCGCTGTCGCGGGGAATCATCGCGCTTCTCAAAGCCGCCGGCCACGCCGCAGACTGTGCCAAGGATGGAGAGACCGCTCTCTTTCTGGCGGAGTCAGAACCTTTCAGTCTGGTCATACTGGATATCGGCTTGCCTGACATATCGGGATTCGAGGTGCTCAAGCGGCTGCGCGCTCGGGGCTTCAAGACTCCCATCTTGGTGTTGACCGCCCGGGACCACGTGACTGATCGGGTCAAGGGACTCGACCTCGGAGCAGACGACTATTTGTTGAAGCCTTTTGACGCCAGCGAATTGGGCGCACGCGTCCGGGCGCTCCTGCGCCGCGACCACGGTGATCCGTGTCCCGTCGTGGTCATCGGCAACCTGACGATCGACCGGGCCCGCGCTACGGCCGACGTGTCCGGACGACCATTGCAGTTGCGGCGACGGGAATGGGCCGTGCTCGATCGGTTGACGGCCAAGGCCGGCGAGGTCGTCTCCAAGGAGCGGCTGCTCGCGGAAGTTTTCAGCTATGACGATGCGGTGGCACCCAATGCGCTCGAAGTGCACATCGCTCGGCTTCGCCGCAAGCTCGAGCCGGACGGACCGGCGATCAGAACGATGAGAGGGCTTGGATATATGCTCAAGGCTTCGTGATCCTCTAGAGTGCCGCCGGGTCGCGCCGCGACCGCATGGGTGGTCGCCACGGCAGTGGCTTAGAGTGATCGGACGTATGTTCAAATCGTCGATAACGAAATTCCTGATCGCGTCATTGGGTATTCTGATGACCGGCCTGTTCGTCGCAGCACTGATACTCGCTGTCCAGGCCTGGTCCAATTACGCACTTGCCGGCCGCATTGCGCGCCTGACCAGCACCGACCACATCCTGTTCAATGCCTTGGTCACAGTCCGCGCCCAGATCCCGAAGGACAGTACCGCCCTGATTGCGCAGGACGACCCGCGGCTGGTGATGGGCGCCACGCACAGGGAAGCGTCCCAGACGGTGACGGCCGCGCTCGAGGCATTGCAGGCCACGGACATCGCGAACCGGGGTCAATTCATCACCGCCATTCAAACCGCATGGCGGAAAGCGGAAGCACTACAGTTCACCGTCGAAGCGCAGGCTTCGCGCGTGCGCGCCGAGCGAGATCTGCATGCCATCGACGACTGGCGCGAGGCGGTTCACGGAATGACCGAGACGGTCAGCACCGCCTCGGCCGCGGTAGGCAATGCGGTGAGGATGGGCGACCCGATCATTGCCGAGATGGTGCAAATTCGCCGGACCGCTTGGATCATTCGCGATCGGTACGGCCTGCAATGCTCGATGCTGCGGCCCAACGTGGACAGAAGCCGGCCTCTGGACGCGAGGCAGCTTGATCTTTGGCACGGCGATCGCGCCATCTACACCGCTGCATGGCATACCCTCGATGAATATCTCTTGCGGCCGGGCGTGTCGGCCGCCTTGCGCGAACGCATCGACGTCGCGCGCACGGAAACGAAACAGGCCCAGATCCAGGTGGACGCAATCGTCGGCCGGCTCGACAGTTCGGGAAAGCCGGTCGTCGCCAGCGCCGAATGGACGGCCCTTTGCGACGGCCCGTTCGACTCCATACTCGCGATCGCCCAGCAGGCCCAGGACGAGGCAAACCGGCATGCGGAGACCATCCGTGCGGCCTCATTTCGGATGTTGCTCGTCGCTGGCGTTGATCTGACATCGGTCATCGCCTTCGGCGTTTTCGCCGTCATCAATGTGCAACGCCGGCTGGCGCGCCCGATGAAGATCCTGATTGGAGCTATCGCCCGCCTGAGCCGCCGTGAATTCGACGAAGCGGTGCCCACTACCCAGAGTCCCGACGAGCTTGGCAGCATGGCTCGGGCGCTCGAGACCTTGCGCACCAGCGCGCTCGAAGCCGAACGTCTGCAGCAGGCGATGAGCCGCTTCACCGCCGATGCCTCTCACCAAATGAGAACTCCGCTTACCATCCTTCGGACGCACATTTCGGTTCTCGGCGGTCTCATTCCGACGAACAACGCCGCATATTCCTCGCTCAAGGACATCCAAGAGGCGGCCGACCGGCTTCAACGATTGCTCATTCAACTCCTGAAATTGGCGCGCGCCGACGGCGGTCAATCGCTCGAGCGGGAGTCGGCAACGATCGACCTGCGCGAAGTCATTCAGGAGATCGCGGCGAAGCACGCGCCGCAAGCGCTGGAGGCCGGCATCGACCTTCATTTCGAGGCGGGGCCGCGGCCGTTCCCGACACAAGCCAACCCAATCACCATCAACGAGATTCTCGCGAATCTCATCGACAACGCCATCCGTTATAACGAGGCAGGCGGCAGCGTCATCGTCCGACTCACCGACGACAAGGGTAAACACGTCGTCGATGTCGAAGATGACGGGCCCGGTATCCCCGATGCCGAACGAGAGAAGGTATTCACACGGTTCTATCGGCTGAACCGCGATCAGAGTCGAGTAGGCAGCGGGTTAGGGTTGGCCATCGTGCGATCTCTCGCCGCGACTCTGAACGCCGAGATAGGAATGAGCGCGGGAGCCGGCAACCGCGGTCTACGAGTCCGTGTCTCATTTATCTGACACGGCCAGGTTGCCCCTGAGGCCGGACTTTTTGCCTTCCTGACAGCTTCTTGAAAGCTGAAAGCGCCCATGATGGCGCGCCTGATGCCGCAGCGAGACGTGCTCGGAGCGCCAGGCGCCGACAATAAACATGAGGGGGGGTAAGATGAATAAACAACATCACGTTGATGGGGGAGCCGCGCAAACATCGCCAGGGTTTTGGAGGAATCCGACCCGTGTGCTCGCGACCGTGCTGCTCACCGGTGCAATGGCCGGACTGACCGTTTCGGCGGCTCTCGCCGACACGCCCCCTGCCGCGGCCGATTCGCCGGAAAAGGCGGCAAGTATCGAAGCAATCGTCGTCACGGGCTCGCGCATTTCCCGCCGCGATTTTCAATCCGACAGCCCCATCGTCACGATCGATCAATCGACGCTGGCCGCCGCCGGGCAGCCCACGCTCGACCGCGCAATCGGCGAGATGCCGCAGTTCTCCGCCGCCCAGGGTATGAGCGAAGTCGGCGACGTGCAGGGTTCGACAGGTTTTGCAGGCGGTCAGTCCTACGGTGACCTGCGCGGCCTCGGCCCCAACCGGGCGCTGGTGTTGATGGACGGCCGGCGAATGATGCAGTCGAATCCCAACGGCACCGTGGATCTCAATACGATTCCCATGTCGATGATCGAAAACGTCGAGGTCATTACCGGCGGCGCTTCAGCGACTTACGGTTCCGACGCGATCGCCGGAGTCTTGAACTTCAAGCTGCGGGAGCATTTCAGCGGTGCAGAAGTGAGCGTTCAGCACGGTGCGACCACCCATGGCGACGGCGCGACGGAACATGCCAGCGCCCTGCTCGGCGGCAATTTCGCCGACGACCGCGGCAATATGGTGTTGGCATTCGAGTATTCCGAGCGAGACGTGGTTCACGGAGCAGACCGCCCCTTCTTCGCGAACATACGGCAACTCGCGCGGCCCCCCGAGGGCATCCTCCCGGGCGGAACCTTCGGCACCGCCCCGACGATCGGCGCGGTCAACAGCGTGCTCGCCGGTTACCCGGGCACTACACCCATCGCCGGATCGGGCGCTTACAACGGCTCTCTCGGCGTGAACACCGACGGCACGATTTTCACCGATCTGGCGGCGCCCAATTGCGTGCAGAACTACCGTGGTCTGGGCCAAAAAGGCGTCAATATCGGCGGCGGCTGCAGCCAAGTTCAAGTCGCGCTGGGACAGTTCTTCGCCCTTCAGGTGCCGCTCACCAAATACAACGTGTTCGCACGCAGCACCTACAAAATCAGTGACAGCGTGTCGGCCTACACCCAATTCAGCTTCATGGAGTCGACGGCGCGCGACGAGACGGCGGGCGGATCCACGGGTCCCGGCAAGGAACTCTACATCCCGCTGAACAACCCGTACGTCGTCAACAATCCCGGATTGCAGACCATCTTGAACTCCCGTCCCGCGGATCCGAACAATCCGAACGCGCTCACGCAGCCGCTGGTCCTAACCAAGCTCTTGAGCATGAGCGGCGACCGAATCCAATCGTACAAGTACGACGTCTATCAGGCCGTTGCGGGATTGAAGGGAGACATTCCCATCCCGGGCACCGATCTGACCTGGGATGTGTATGGCTCCTACGGCAGCACCCTGTTCAACAATCTGCAGCAGAATGATTCGAGCAAGGCGGCACTCACCGCCATCCTCAATGGCACGGCGAACTACCAGGGCTCCGGAGGCAGTTGCGTAGGCTATGCCTGGAACCCCCTCGGTTCTAACCCGTTGACCCCGGGGTGCCGCGAATACGTGACGCGCGAGAATTCCAACGTCAACACGATCACTCAGAAGAACGTCGAAGGCACGTTGCAAGGCAAGATCATGCCGCTGCCCGCGGGTGATCTGCGCTTTGCGGTCGGCGCGGACTACCGCGGCAGCAGCTTCGACTACCATCCTGATGCGGGACTCATCAACAACGACAGCTTCTCGTACGACACCACCGTCGCAACTTCGGGTACCCAAAACGTGCGCGAAGTGTTCGCCGAACTGCTCGTGCCGGTGCTCAAGGATCTACCGCTCATCGAGGAACTCTCGCTCGATCTCGGCGCTCGCCGTTCCGACTACGACGGGTTCGGCGGGGTGAACACCTGGAAAGCAGACCTCAATTGGAAGCCGGTGTCCCAGCTTACGGTTCGCGGCGGATACGCGCGGGCGATTCGCGCCCCCAGCTTGGGCGAGCTCTTTGCACCCACGGTCACGGGAAATCTGAATATCGGTTCCGGACCGGCCGCCGGCGATCCGTGTGCGACGGGTAGCGCGTTCCGCACCGGTGCGAACGCCGCTCAGGTGGCGACACTCTGCCAAGCACAAGGCGTGCCGGCCGCTCTGTACCCGAACTACACATACGGGGTCGATTCCGTGCACGGCACTTCCGGCGGCAATCCAAGCCTCACGCCGGAGACCGCCAACACGTATTCGATCGGCACCGTGTGGAATCCGCACTTCAGCAGCGACTTGATGCATAAATTTCAAGTGTCGGTCGACTACTACCACATCGCCATCTCGAATGCCGTCGGCTCCCTGGCGCTGACCGACATTCTGCCGCGCTGTTTCAATTCCGACGGCATCAGCAATCCGACCTACTCGGCCTCGAACATTTATTGCTCCCAGATCACGCGCGATCGTAATACGGGCAACATCGTGCTCGGGCATGAAGGATTGCTGAACCTCGCTAGCTACAAGACCGACGGCATCGATACGGAAATCGACTGGAGCTTCGGGCTGGGAGCGATAGGCCTTTCCGACAACGCGGGAACGTTCCGCCTGAACTCGATGATCAACTACACGCATACCTTCGATGTGTCCGCGCTTCCGGGGTCACCGGTTCTCGACTATGCCGGAAGTATCGGCAACACTCAGGTGAGCCCCGAAATGGCTCACCCGCATTGGAAGGCGAACACGGCGTTCGGATACCTGATCGGTCCCGTCACGACCACGCTCCACTGGCGCTACATCGCGGCAATGAAGCATCAGGAT
The DNA here is from genome assembly GCA_036498345.1 of Steroidobacteraceae bacterium. Taxonomy (GTDB): domain Bacteria; phylum Pseudomonadota; class Gammaproteobacteria; order Steroidobacterales; family Steroidobacteraceae; genus Bog-1198. Next base: position 6,630 of record DASYFQ010000241.1, on the reverse strand, counting down.
GTGGTCGTGGATCCGACCAGCACCACCCCCGGTGTGGGGACCTACAATTACTTCGATTTTGATGCGCATTGGGCCGTCGTCGACCACCTCGAGTTGATGGCCGGCCTCACGAACATCGGCGATAAAGCTCCGCCGTTCGTGAGCGGCCAGCCGCTCACCACCGACTCGGCGACCTACGACATCATCGGTCGTACGTATTACGTCGGCTTCAAGGCGAAATTTTGAAGCAGTCCCCCTCGCGTCGACCGGCGCGAGGGGGCATTTCGCCTCCCATGCCGTAAAGCAGCCCGGCGGGCAGGATCTGTAGCATTCGGAGAGATCATCGGTCGGCCGTCTCGTGTAATGATGAATGCCACAGTAAAGGTCCAAGGGAAGATGCTCACACCGGAACAGCGCAAGGAGAAGAGACAAACGGTTTTCCGCGTGGCGAGCGGAAATTTCTTGGAAATGTACGACTTCATGATCTTCGGCTATTTCAGCGCCGCGATCGGCCGAGCCTATTTCCCGGCGAGCAGCGAATTCGCCTCGTTGATGTTTTCGATGACGACATTTGCCGTGGGGTTCATGGTACGTCCGTTGGGGGCTATTTTCCTCGGCGCCTACATCGACCATATCGGCCGACGCAAGGGACTGCTCCTGACGCTGGCGCTGATGTCGGTGGGTACGCTCACGATTGCCCTGGTGCCCGGATACGAGACGATCGGTCTGTTTGCGCCCATCGTGGTGGTGCTCGGCCGGTTGTGCCAGGGTTTCTCGGCCGGAGTCGAATTGGGCGGCGTCTCGGTCTATCTGTCCGAAATGGCAACCCCGGGCCACAAGGGCTTCTATGTGTCCTGGCAGTCGGCCAGCCAACAGGTTGCCGTGGTGTTCGCGGGCGTGCTCGGCTACGCGCTATCGAATCTGATGCCGCCCGACCAGCTTCAGGCCTGGGGCTGGCGTATCCCGTTGATCGTCGGCTGCTTGATCATTCCGTTCATCTATATGATCCGCCGCACGCTGCAGGAAACTGACGAGTTCGCAGCGCGGAAGCATCATCCGACACCCTCCGAAATCTACGCCAGCATGCTGATCCATTGGCGCATCGTGGTCACCGGCGTCGCCATGGTGCTGATGACCACCGTTTCGTTCTATACGATCACGGCGTACACGCCGACTTTCGGCAAGAACATACTCAAGCTGTCGCAGAGCGACGCGCTTCTGGTCACGCTGTGTGTGGGCCTGTCGAATTTTATCTGGCTGCCGCTCATGGGGTCTCTTTCCGATCGGATCGGACGGCGACCGCTACTGCTGATGTTTGCGGGAATCGCGGTGCTGACTGCGTATCCGGCCATGGCGTGGCTGGTCGATCAGCCGAGTTTCATCAAATTGCTGATGGTGGAACTTTGGTTGTCCTTCATCTATGCGGGCTACAACGGCGCCATGGTCGTGCATCTGACCGAAATCGTGCCGGCTGCCGTCCGAACGGCCGGCTTCTCGCTGGCTTATAGTCTGGCGACGACGATTGGCGGTTCGACGCCGGTAATCGTGACTTATCTCATCCACGAAACCGGCAATCGGGCGATACCGGGTGCATGGTTGTCGGTGGCCGCGGCCATCGCCTTCGTCAGTGCGTGGATCACCCGCTCCCGAAAGGCGGATGCCAAAAAGGAGACTCCGCTCAATCCTCCAATGAGATCGAGTTCGAACTAACCCACGCGGCCAACGTGTCGCCGGGTGTCGTGTGCCCTGATATTTACCTGATAAGATCAGCGGGGACTATCATCATGTATCCGCGTCATCTTCTGCTTCGTTCCTTAGCCTGCACTATCGCGCTGGTCGCGCTGGGCTCGGTTGCTCACGCCGGCGACCGTGAGGCGCCTCCCATACGCGAAGTCCAAGAAATACCGCTGGCCGGTGTTCAAGGCCGCCTGGATCACTTCACGATCGATGCCAAGCGCAGGCGCGTGATCTTCTCCGGTTTGGGTAATGACACGGTGCAAGTCGTGGATGTATTCGCCGGACGAATGATTCACCAGATCGACGGACTTGCTCAGCCTCAGGGCACGCTCTATCTGGCGGAATGGGACAAGCTGTTCGTCGCCAATTCGGCGAACGGTCACGTGAACGTCTATGACGGCACTAAATTCGCCCTGATCGACACGATCGATTTCGGCGAAGGCTCCGATCCGGATAATCTACGCTATGATGCGGCCACCAAGAAAATCTACATTGGCTATGGCGAGGGCGCCATTGGGGTAATCGATCCGGTGACCGACAAGCGCCTTCCGGCCGTCTACAAGTTCGAGGGACATCCGGAAGGGTTTCAGCTCGAGACGAAGGGGTCTCGCATTTTCGTCAATGTGGCCGATGCGAAGAATATTCAGGTCATCAACCGCAGCAATGGGCAAATGATCACATGGTCGCTGCCCAAGGGGCACTCGGCGAACTTCCCGATGTTGCTCGATGAGGCCGACCGCCGCGTGTTTATCGGCACCCGCAAACCGTCCCGCCTGACGGTATTGGACATGGACACGGGAAAAATCGTCGCCAGTGTCCCGACGGCAGGCGATATGGACGACATGTTCTATGATGCCGGCCGGAAGCGCATTTATGTCGCCGGCGGCGAGGGTTTTTTGAGCGTTGTCCAACAAGTTGACGCTGACCACTACACTGATATGGGTAAATTTGCGACCGCACTCGGTACGCGCACCGGGGTGTGGTATGAGAAGCGCGATCGTCTCTATGTGGGGGCGCCGCCGAGCGGAGTCCTGGGTGCCCGGCTGCTGGTATTTGAAGCCCAAACCGACTGAGGAGATTATGACAAGGCAATCCGCTCAATTAGCGACTCGACCCGCGCCATCTGCGATGCCCTCAGCATCCGCTGAGAGCTACGGGGCCGGAGCCATCGCATTTCATTGGACTATGTTTGCGCTCGTCGTGGTGGTGGGCATCCTGGGTTTGCTGCACGACTCCTGGCCAAAGAAGACGCAGGCATTCTGGATCAACGTGCACGCGATGTTGGGCTTGCTGCTATGGCTGACGCTGATTGCGCGATTTTGGTGGCGCTCCCGGCATGCGCCGCCGGTATTGCCGTCGGAAGTCGGCAATCTTTCGCGCCGCCTATCGGGTCCCGTGCACCTGGCGCTCTACGTCCTGATGTTCATCACGCCCATCGTGGGCGTGGTGACATTCATTTGGCACGGCCGTGTATTCGATTTCGGCCTCTTTCATCTTGACTTCGGGGTCCGATCCAACAAGGCGGTATTTAGGCCGACCGAAGACATCCACGGATACTTGGCCTATGCAATCTTCGCACTCGCGGGGTTGCATGCACTGGCGGCGTTATGGCATCACTTCGTGCTGCGCGACGGCGTTTTGAGGCGCATGTGGCCCTTGAGGGAAGGCTGACTCCCGGGAAGTAAGCGTCGAAAGAAGGAATGATCGTAGCGCGACGAAGGCGGCCATACGGTTTGCAATTTCGCTGCCGCCATGCATATTCTTGCCGATGATCCTGTATGGCTATGCGTTGAGTTCGGCTTCCTACCGGGTGCGGATCGCACTGGCTCTGAAGGGACTGCAGGTTACCTCCGTGCCGGTGAATTTGCGCGCCGGCGAGCAACGGCTCGAGGGGTTCTTGCAAATCAACAGCCAGGGCTTCGTGCCGGCGTTGGCGTTGGACGATGGTACGGTGCTCACACAATCGGCGGCCATCATCGAGTATCTCGATGAAGTCCATCCGGACCCGCCGCTATTGCCGCAAACACCCGTGGCGCGTGCGCGAGTTCGGGGGCTTGCACAGGCCATTGCCTGCGACGTGCATCCCCTGAACAATCTGCGGGTGCTGCAATATCTCGAACATGAATTGCGACACGACAAGGCGACGCGCGAGACCTGGTATCGGCACTGGGTGCAGCGTGGCTTCGATGCTCTGGAGCCTCGGCTGGTGCGGGACGGGGCGACCGGACGTTTTTGTCATGGCGATGCACCGACCCTGGCGGATGTCTGTTTGGTGCCGCAAGTAGCCAATGCGCGGCGCTTCGCACTGGACCTCACTCCTTATCCCCGCATCGTCGGGATCGACGCGGCCTGCAGAGACCTGCCCGCGTTTCAGGCAGCCGCGCCGGAACGCCAGGTTTAAGGATGCGTGCGCCAGCGGATACTTGCGTCAAGCGGATTCAGTAGTGAGGCGGGCGCTCTTGTTCAGGCAGTCGGGGGCCGTCGTCAGATTGAGCGCCGCTCAGCCGGTCCGCAAGGGCCTTGAGCTTCGCTTCCAGCGCCTGAATTTCCTTGTGCTGCCGAAACACCACGTCGCTCAGTTCGGCGCTCGCACGTTCCAGAAAGGCGATCTTGGTTTGAATTTGTTCCAGCGTCTCGTCGTTCATCCGGGAAGTGTAGCCCTTAGCCGCCGGCGGCGCGTGCCGGTCAGTTGGTGGCGGCCGGTGTCGATCAGGTGATGGCGGCGCGCCAGCTCGTGCGCGCCGCCATCATTCAATCGGCTAGCTTTCAGTTTTGGGGCAGGTGAAATCGTCGTCGCCCTGCTTGGATGCCTTTGGTTCATCCTTTTTCCAGTCCCCGGGCACCTCGAAACGATCCGCCGGGATCGCCTCGGTGTTGATGGTTACGGTTTCCGTGGTAAATGCCGCCATTTGCACGAATTGTGCGTACGGATCCGGCGTGCCGGGCGCGCCGGTCGCCGCGGCCGCCGGCGCACCGGCATTGGCCGTCTCGGGAGGCGTCGCGGCGCTGGCTCCCGTCTGTGAGTCGCCGGTCTGCGAGTCCCCGGACTTTTTCTTGTGGAACAGTCCGCCCACCAGATTGCCCACCGATGACCCGATCGCCTTGCCCGCTTGCGCGACATTAGCCATCGGATCTCGGCTGCTGCCGGGCGAATTATCGGCGTTCGCGGAACCGTTCGCCTTCATCTTGGCAGTGGCGCTGCATTGCTGTCCGCCCATCATGACTCGCAATGACGTCTTCAGCGGCAGGCCCTTAAGATCATTCGATTTATCCGTCAGCTGTTTGATCTGCGACTGATAGGGAGCCAGAAATTTCGCAAATTCGCCGTGCAATGCGCCTTGCTCATCGACCAGCCCCAGCTTTTTTGCGTAAGCTTGATCGAAAGTACGGCGGTCGCCCGCGCCGGGCAATTTCTCCTGCGTCAACCAGATATCGATGGCAATCACCATGTCGCAGACATCGCCGGTCCCTTTGTCGGTGCAGCTCTGCGTCAGGGTAGCCACCGTGCGCTGCGCATCGTGACCGGCCATAGACATCTTGTCGTCGGTTTTATGAACGTCGATCTTCGGCGGCGACATTTCACATTTGGATTTATCGATGGGCTGCTGCTTTTGCGATACCGGACATGAACGCATTTTTTCGAGTCTCGCCTGCATCTTGCTGCGCATCTCGGCCAGTTCGTCAGGCGTCGCAAACACGTCTTCACGGTAGCGCTTCTTGTTCGGCTCCAAGTGCCAGGTCACGCCGCGATCCAGCCGCACGATTTCGCCGCCGCGAACGTTGCCGCACACCAGGGACATCATGCCTTCGCAGTGCGACTCAGTGTCCTCACGCTTCTTGTCGGCTGTGATGTTGGTCGTCGATGAACCGTGCGTTCTGATCACGGAGGCCACATCCAGCGTCGTGCGTTGTTCGATGGTGACATCCGCTCGAGCGACAGCGGCCGCGAACGACGCGCCGGCCAAGAAGCAAACCGTCCGCAGCACTCCGATTGGGTGACTGTTCATATAATCGTACCCCCTATATGTCATCCCGATCCATTAACCGCGGCGATAGAATACCGCGGGGGGACCCGCGCATCGAGTGCGCCGTGTCGGGCGATCGACGTGGCAACCGGCCCCGAGCGACCGAGATCGCTCGCCCTTGCAGCGCCTGCAATACCGAATTAACTTGTTCGAATGAGGTCGATTGTCCCAATATCGCACCGGGCCGCGATACTTCTGCCTGTGAAAGGACCGCATAGATGATATCGAGCGACACCTCCTCGGCCCGGGAGAGTCGAATTCAACGACGCCTCGTGCGATTTGTGCTCACTGCGATACTGTTGGGCGCAGCGTCTGTTCATGCCTCCGAACTCCCCGGGCAGCCGATTGCGCCGCCGCCGGCGCCCGGACCCGCCACCGGCCTCGCCGATCCGGCGGGGCTGCGCGCCACGGTATTCGGTACGCCTCCGCAAGACATGGCGCCGATGCCGAGCAGAGTGCCGGTTGCGGAGATCGATATCTCCCTGCCGTGGGCGCGGCCGGTGCCCGATGTGTTCTGGTTCAACCGCAAACTGCGTGTGTGGTTGTCGGCACAAGACAAACCTGCTCCCTTGGCCATTGTCATATCGGGCACGGGTAGCGACGGCAACACGGCGAAACTGTCGATCTTGCGCGGCGCGCTCTATGGCGCCGGTTATCATGTGCTGACGCTGCCGTCGCCGACGTTCCCGGGCTTCATCGTCTCGGCGTCGAGCACAGGGGTCGCCGGCGATTTGATGCAGGACGGCCGCGATTTGTACGCAGCCATGCAGCAGATCGTCGCGCATCTGCCCCGAAGAGTTCGGATCACCGACATCGACGTGCTCGGCTACAGTCTCGGCGGCGCCAATGCGGCCGTGGTGAAGTCGATCGATGCGGCGGAAGGCAAGCT
>DASYFQ010000240.1:0-55172 GCA_036498345.1 Steroidobacteraceae bacterium | reverse complement strand
GCCGAGGGCACCGTCTCGCCGCGAGCGAGCACCACCTCGACGAGCGCGCGGGCGAATGGGTGGCTGACTTCCTGCTCCACTCCGGCCGCAAGCCGCAGACTCTCGTCGGCTCCCGTAATTGCGCCTGCCGAGGCGCGGTATTCGACCACCTGCGGCCGGCCAACCGTGATGGTGCCGGTTTTGTCGAATGCCATGACACGAACCTGCGACAGCGCCTCCAACGCTGCGCCGCTGCGTACCAGACAACCGCGCCCGATCGCGATGGACAACGCAATGGTCGTCGCCATCGGAGTGGCTATGCCTAATGCGCAGGGACACGCCACGACCAGAACCGCAAGCGCGGCCTGAAGTCCCCGCTCCCAATCGCCCGCCAATCCCCACGAGCAGCCGCTGACAATCGCAACCAGCAGCACTGCCGGTATGAAGATCGCGATGACGCGGTCGACCACCGCTTCGATCGGAGCCCGGCGGTCGCGAGCCTCGATTGCAAAGCGCTCGACCCGGTCGGCAAGCGTCTCGGCGACGCCCGATGCGCAGACCGTCAACGCGCCGTCCACCGCCGTGGATCCCGCGTTCACGGAGTCCCCGGCCGCGACGAGGCGCGGCCGCCATTCCCCGGTCAGCAAGGGTTCATGTACGTCGGCGCTGCCCGCCAACACCGTGCCGTCGACCGGGATCTCCTCCCCGGCGCGGACATAGACGATCTCGCCCGCGTTGACCGCCCCGGGCGCAATTTGCACCTCCGCGCCATTCCGGAAGAGCCGCGCCTGGCGGCGCGCACGCCCCATGGTTGGCGAGAGCAGCGCCAGCGCCCGGCGCCGTGACTCGGCGTCGAGATACTGGCCCAGCGTCACGAATACCAGCACCATCGTGCCCGAGTCGTAGTACAGACGGTGACCGCCGCGTAGCGTTTGGACAGCCGAAAAACCGATCGCCGCCAGCGCGCCGAACCCGATCAAGGTCTCGAGCGTGAGCCGGCCTCGCAATAACCCGCGCATTGCAATGCGCAGCATCGGTACGCCGAGCAGCGCGAAAACGGCGAGCGCGCAGAAAAACATGATCCATGAGCTGGTGCGCACGACCTCAGGACCCAGCGAGTCGAGGGTACCGAAGTAAGTCAAGCTCTGGAACATCATGATATTGCCGCTGAGCAGAGCCGCGAGACCGAGCTTCGCCAGAAACCAATCGGCGCGGCCGCCCTCTCCGGCATTGCCGATGACGCGAAACACGAGCACGCAACCCACGCAGCAGAACAAGAGTGTTTTGTCGCCTTCGGTCTCCCGGTGCGGTCGGGCAGGCAGCGGAAGCCGGCAATGCGCACACTGGCGTGACGCAAGACCCTTCAGAGCGCCGGCATGGCTTACCGACATCACCACCACCCCGTTGAAGGCACCCATCCAAAGCTTGCGAGGCCGCGCAATATCAGCAGCACCCCGAGCAGGGCCAGCAGCGCGCCCGCCAGACGTTGCGCCTTGACGCGTCTCAGTACGGTCTGCGGCACCACCGTCAACGCAAAAATGGCCGGCACTGTTCCGAGGCCAAACACCACCATGGTGAGTCCGCCCATACCGGCGCTGCCGGCGACCGCCGCTCGGCTCGCCGCCGCGTACACCAGCGCACAGGGAAGCCATCCTTGCAAGGAACCCAGCAGCACTGGGGCAACGGCGGGCGGCGCCTGTTGCAAACGCATCCGTCCCGCTATGAGCCAACGTCCTAGGCCGGCGCCGGCCACGATACGCGCCGGATCCCGCAGCCAACCGATCATGGATAGGCCGAATATCAAGGCCGCTACTCCAGCCAAGATGGCGACGATGCCCGTCACGCCGAAGCGCGCCGCGGCCGCCTGCGCGATCTGTCCGAAAGCCCCTACGATGAGGCCGATCAGACCATAAGTCGCGATACGTCCGAGATTAAAGAGGATTCGCAGCAATAGCCGCGCTGCCGCCGTCGCGCCCCTCGGCACGAACTGCGCCGTGCACATCGCTACATACGGACCGCACATGCCGACGCAATGCGCGCTGCCGAGCAGCGAAGCGCCGAACAGCAGCACGAGGTCACCGCCCATCGGTAGCGCAGCGTGGTGGTGCACGACGCGCCTGGAGCTTAGCGCCTCGCCGGTTGCGACGCGGACTCGTTCACATCGACGCCGTCCTTGGGCCAGATCTGATACTTGGTATCCTCGACATCGCGAAACTGTCCGCTGCGCACCGCCCAGAGAAACACGCACCACGCCGACATCGACATGAGAAAGGAGCTGAAGAACATGTAGAACGTAACGTCCATCTAAATTCCTTCTTGAATGGCTGGAAGTTCCGGAACCTGAGCATTCCAGGCAACCCCCATGACATTGTTGAGCACCGCGAACGCCGCTGCCGTCATCAAGGGCTGCGCCACGATGATGGCGATGAAACGCAGGAATATTCGGTCCGCAGCCTGCCCATCGGGGATCGAACCATAGGTGGACGTAAAGCGGAGCAAAAACCACGCGAGCAGCAGGTTGGTCGCCGCGTATACGATCCAGCACGATACGACTGCAAGACTCCCCCCCCGGTTGAATGGCACGCCCGCGATCACTGCGACAAATAACACGAACCACACCAGAAACAGCCAGAACAGCAGCCGTGATTGGCCTTCGACTTCGGCCGCCGGCGCGCTCGCGCGAAGGCGCCGCTTCATCAGCCATGCGGCCACCCACACCAGCGGCACGAGCAGCGCCGGGACCATATAGGAAGCAAACGTGATCTCGATAATTCGAAAAAACATCGGTCCCATCTATGTCACCTTGATCGGTCCAATCCTCATGTCACCTTGCGGACAATCAGCGCGCCACCGTGAATCCGGCCCGCGTCGGCACCGGAGTTTTGCCTCGCTCGGTCGCCAGCGAGAGCGAGTAATACACGAGCGCCCAACGTCGTCGATCGCTGAATGCCTGCCTGTCCGCGTCGCTCATTTTTGCCATGTCGGCCGAGGTCGGCAACGAGGCGATGTAGGCCTGCAACTCGCTCAGATCGTCGTCGCTGAACATCGGCTTGCCGTTGACCTGCGTCTTCCAGGCATTGAGATCCGGAAATGCTTCTCGAGGATACAGGATGGTATCGTAGAACGACGGCATGGGCGTACCGTTGAGCCCGGTATTGAAGGTCCGATACACGTCCGCGGGCATGTCGCCGAATTTGAAAGCCCCCGAAGTGAAATCGAAGGGATGAATGGGCGTCTCCCAATCATCCACCAACTCGTTGGCGGACGGCCCGTCGCCCTTGCCGGAATTTCCATGGCACGACCAGCATTGAAGCGTGCGGTAGATCATACGCCCCTCCTTGATGACCGCTGCGGGCGCTTCCTTGACCGACGGGTACGGCGCCGCGGGAATTTGGATCGGATCTTGCGGCTGTTCCGATTTGAAGCGCGGCGACAGCGTCTTCACGTAGTCGACGAGATCCCAGCGGTCCTGCTCGGGCAGAATGTGGCCGTCGGCCGCATTGCCCCACGCCGGCATGATCTGGCCCCGGCGCACGCCTCGGCTGATGGTACGGAAAATATCCTCGTCGGTCGGCAAAGCGCCGGATGGCGTCGTACGGCTCTTGAAGGCGGCCGTCGTCAGATCGCGCGGTTGAGGATTGAGGAAGTGATACGCCACGTTGAAATTGGTGGAATTCTTGGTATCCGCCGTCGTGCGGCCGTTGCCGTAAATGCCGTGGCAGCCTGAGCACTTGCTCTCGAACACGATCTTCCCGCGAGCGGTGCGCAATTCGAGCGGCTCGTTGGTGGGTGAACGGTGCATGACCGGCCATGCTTCCCAGGTGCGCCAGTCGCCGATCGCCGTGCCGATCTTTTGCATGTACGCCTCGACCCCGACCATTTCCTCGGTCGGCACCGGGCCGTAGTCGTGCATGTCGATGATGCCGTCGCCATGAGTACCGTCGGCGTTCAGCGGATAGACGTCCAGGTCCTTGAAGTTTTCCGGCAATTTCCCGATGGCGTCGAGCTCCGACTTGGTGACGCGGCCATCATGATTCGTATCGTATTTTTGAATGAACGCCGTGACCGCCTGGTCATGAGCCGAGTCCACCGAAAAGAGCCATGAGTAGGCCGGCATCATCGACTCGGGTTCCACTGCGCGCGGATCCCAGTGATGAGCGTAGTGCCATTCATCGGAGCGCCGGTTGCCCTCGCGGGACAAATCGGGACCGATGCGCCGCGTACCGAACATCTGCGGCACGTCATAGATGAACTCGCCCGCCTGACTCACCGGACCCCACTTGTCGGTGTCGCGGTTGACCGGCCGCACGAACTGCGAGTGGCAATACCAGCAGCCCTCGCGAATGTAGACCTTGCGGCCCGCGTTCTCGAGATCGGTCCGATGCGGTGTCGGCACGACTTTGCCCTCGACCGTAGTCACCGTTTCGGGACGGGTCAGCGATTTCTCCAGATACGGAATGAGCCCTTGGCTCGTCATCGACAGCGCGTAAAAGCCCAGCGCCGCGATCAGAATAACGGGTTCGATGCGATTCAAGAGATCAGCTCCCTGTACCTTAAGACCACTTGGGTTCGGGTAAATAGTCGGCGGGGGCGCCGGCAGGCACCGGAATCAATTTGCCATGCTTGATGGTCATGTATAGATTCCAGAACCCGAGCGCGGCTCCGACGTCCATGGTGATGCCGGCGAGCGAACGAACGATCCAATAGGGCTTCATGGCAGCCATCGAGTCAACGAAATCGGCACCTGCCTGCAGCATCGTGCCCTGCATCAGTCCCTGAATGGTCAGATCGCCCGCCATGACCGAAAAGCCGGCCACCGTCAGCCAGTAGTGCCACTGAGCGCAATTCTTTGAATACAGCTCGCGGCCGGCAAGCCGCGGCGTAACCCAGTACATCCCCGCGGTTGCCCAGATGACGAAGGTGCCGAATACGGTCAAGTGCGAGTGGCCGATGACGAAGTCGGTGAAGTGAGTGAGCCGCTGCATCTCGCGCAACGCCTCGGTCGATCCTTGAAAACATCCGAGCAGGTAGTACAGCGCGCCGATGACGATGAATTTTGCCGGATAGGATTCCTGAAAGTTCCTCCAGCCGCCCACGAATGTTCCGTAGAAATTCTGGATGACTGTCCATACCGGGATGATGAGCATCATGGAGGCGACGATCGCTATCGTCTGCGTCCAGTAAGGGATGGGACTGTAGATGTAGTGGTGAGTGCCGACGAACGGATAGAAGAACGCCAGCGACCAGAATCCGACCAGCGAAAGTTTATGGCTGTAGAGCGGTCGCTTCGCCGCGAGCGGCAGGAAATAGTAGGCGACTGCGAGGCCTGCCGGCGTAATCCACAGACCGACCACATAATGGATGTACAGTCCGTGCATGGCGGCATTGTTCACGCCCGGCATGGAATAAGGGAGAATGAAATGCCCGAACGCGTAGTTCATCGCGGTCCAGATATAGGCCGACGACATGTACCATAGGCTCACGTAAATACGCGGCTCGGTGCGCATCTTGATCGTCGCCACGACTTGGATGGTGAGCATGCACAGCACGAGTTCGACGGGAATGCTGACCCATATCGGAAACTCGCCGGCCTCGATACCGCTGTTGTAGCCCAGCGCCAAGGAGACGAAGCCCACCACCAGCGCAGCGTTCCACATCCAGAATATGCTGTGACCCCATCGCGGCTTGTACATGGGCACACCGCACAGCCTGGGCACGATGAAGTAGGTCAACCCGATCACTGCGGTGGAGAAACCACCGAATACCACGCCCATCACGTGGACCGGTCGCAGACGGCCCCAGGTCAGCCAGGAAACGTGGCCCAAGAAATCATAGTAGTTGAATTTGATCGATATGATCGCGCCGATCGTCGGCGCGAAAACCAGCCAGAACGCGCCCGCTGCCATGTACTTGAGAATGAGTTCGCGGTCGAACAGCTCGGCGGTAGCCGCGGCATGCCTCGGGGCAGTGCGGCCGTCATCAAACATCGTGCTTGCCGTGGCATTCATGATTCAGCCCTTATCCGTCCAGAAAGCAACCGTGTACCAAACCATCCATACGAACATGACCGCATAGACGAGCGCGAGCCAGGTCGGAATGATGCCGTGCTTCTCCTCGATGCCGGAAACCTCATAGCGTGTGATCGATTCGGAATGATCGTCTTTGTCGCTCATTGGGCAATTCCTGTCGTTCAGTTAGCGGTCGTGGCGGCCATGTTTTTGGCATAGCCCGGGCTGAGACTCTGAATGAAATGCGTGAGATCCCAAGCGTCCGCGCTGCTCAAGGAATCAGCGAACGTCGGCATCGGAGTACCCGCAAGACCTGTCATGAACACGCGATAGATATCGTTGGGTTTATCGCCGCACTTGACGTGTCCCTTCGTCAGGTCATAGGGAACTATCGCATTGCCCCAATCGTCCTTGAGTTCGTGCGCGGAGGGACCATCGCCTTGGCCGCCGGCACCATGACATTGTGAGCAGTTGTACTTCTGGTAAACCGCCCCGCCCCGCTTGACGGATGCATCGCTGTAGCCCGGATCGGGCGGGATCACAATCGGATCTTGGGGTTTCTCGGTCGCGAAGCGCGACGAAAACGTCTTGATGTAGGCAATCACGTCACGGCGCGACCGCTCATCGAGCGCTCTCCACGTCGGCATGTAGGTGCCGTGGAGACCGTTGAGTAGCGTGTGCTCGAGATCGGAATCGAGCGGCAACGAGCCGGATGGGGTGCTGCGCCACTTATAAGTACCCTGGCGATAGTCGCGCGGCTTGGTGCTCATGTACTCGGCCGCCTCGCCCTGGCCGTTGCCCTGTTCACCATGGCACGACAGGCAATAGCGCTGGTACACCAGCTTGCCGGTAGCGACGTCGCCGGTGCCTGCCTTGGCCGAACCAACCGCCAGCAGCAGCCCGGCGACTACCGGAATCAATTGCGCGACACGATAAAACATACGTTCCCCTTAAGAATCCCTCGTTCCCGCCGCCAGCCGGCGAATGCCTCACAGCGCGCAGTCGCTAGTACGCGAAATCGACGCCTAACATGATGCTATCCGTGCGCTGATCCAGCCCCGCGTAACCGACGCCCTTGGCCTTGTTCGATGAGATCTCGGCGTGCAATGCCACTTCGTCGCGAATGCTGTACGCGATCGTATAGATCGCTCCGACGGTCCACTGATTCTGGTCGCCGAAATTCGACGGGGCGCTGATGAGCGGCTGGTTTTGGTTGCGGATCATGTCGTAGCGGCCGAATACGCTCCAATGCAGCATCTCCGCGCTCGGCACCCAAATAGCCTCGAAGAAGCCGCCGTTGAACGTACCGTTCCGGTCAGCCATACCCTGAAATAGATCCTTCTTGTCCATGCCGTGGCCGTAGACCAAATCGAGATGCAATGGCGCGACCGACGGTCCGAGCCATACGTTGGCCTCCATTCCGTACCGGCTAGACGCCTGCAGGTGACTGCCGCTGTTCGGGATTGGTACGCCGCCGCTGGTCAGGAAGGTCGTCGGATAGTTTGCGACGGCGCCCCACACGCCCACCTCGGCCTGGGACACAGGGCCCTCTTTGAACCGGAAGTACTTCTGGAAATGCCCATAGAACGATGGCGAGCTCACAGCGTTCGCCGAGCCCAGAGAATCGTGCGCCGAGAAGACCGTGAGGGTGTAGCGAGTCTGCGAATCCGCATCATGACCGACGAACTCTACGCCGCGTTGGTTCTCACCCATGTCATACGCGTCATCGCTCGAGCCGCCGGGCACCGACGGGTGATAGGAATAGAGTAGGTAGCTGTCGGTCAGCTCCAAATTTCTATGCGAGGATGCCGGCAAATCGATCTCGAACTGACCGATCCGAACGTTGAACCAATCGGAGTTCTTGATCAGACGCGAGAAATACGCCCAATACGACTCGAGATGCACATTGCCATCGGAGGCAAATCCGGTCGGAACCACCAGAAATGAAATATTCGGAGTCAAAACACCGGCCATCAGCAGGTCCATCGACGCGTCCGCAATCCCGCCTGAGCCGATGTCTTTTGCACCCTGATCGGTGGTCTGATTCGTGACCTTCTGGTAAAGGTAGTTCGGCACCACGTGAACTGCCACCGGCCAGTAGCCCGGATCGGCCGTCACCGTATCGTCCTTGCCCAGCCGTATTTGATAGCCGTTATCGCGGAAATTCCTGCCGAAATCATTCAACACCGGCCACGCCTCGTGACATGCGGTGCAGCGCAATGAATACTTGCGCGCGAATGCCGGAATAGCAGACGCCGGTGAGACAAAGACGAACATGACGATCGCGAACACCGCCAGTTGCAGCACTGTCTGCAACGAGCCTTTTCGTGTCATGGATACTCTCATGAATACTCCCTGCGCTGAATTCGTGCTATTTGGCCGCTAGCGTGATCTTGGATTTGACGGTTTGACCCGCCGCCACCACCACGGGGGCTGATTTCTCGCCCGCGGCCTCGTGCCACACGGCCAAGGTATAGGTGCCGGGAGGAACGTCTTTGATGGTGAAATGTCCGTCGGCGCCGGTCGTGGCGAAGTACGGATGATCGAGTTCCATGATCCATGCGTGCATCCACTCGTGCGCGTCGCACTTGACCTTGATCATCATCGGCATGCTCGGCAGCGGCTTCGTCACCGAGAATCCTTTGAACGGCAGCGCAACGTTGAAGATCGTCGCGTTGGTTTCCGCGTTCTGCGGGTGAGTGTTATGAAGCACCGTGTCCTCTGACGAGATTTTGACCTGCTCGCTGACCATTGCGCCTTGCGCGCGTGGCGAGAACATGCACTTGGTGTTCACCAACGCCAGCGGCTCGCTGGGAGCTCCCTTGCCTTTGGTGATGTCCTTGAGATAGACGATCACGTTGGCCAATCCGCCGCTGCCGTCGACCGTGTAGGCAGGATCAGGGAGCGTTTGTCCGCAATAATCCTGATTTTTGGTGACCTTGATCGGGGCACCGGTAGGTGGCGTCCCGGACAGAGTGACGACGCCGTCAATCGTGCCGCCGTTCGTCACCGTCACTACTTCATACGCCGCCAACGCGGGCCGCATCGCCAGCAAGGCGAACAAGCCGACCGTTGCCACACCGGCGCACACGGACGAATGACGGCGAGCAGCTGCGGCGCCAGTACCGTTAAACATATGAGTCTCCCCTAAAAAATTAAGTCGCATCTGTGCGGTGGTCGCACATTGCATTGCGATTGAGGTCGTCACAATGGGGATTCATACCCACACGGCTGTTGCCGAGTGGGTAGAATTACTCAAGGGAGGGCGGGACTTGTGCGTCGGCCACGGGCAAGCCCCTTCGCGCCGTACGCGACAGGCGCTTGCACGGCGCGGGGTTGGTCGAAATATTGAACTAGACCCGGCGCACCGGGTGGCCGGAGAAGCTACGTGTGCAGGGAGGACTCTTCAGGGCGCAGCCCCGGTTCTTCAGGGCGCGGCCCCGCCGCTTCGGGAGGGGATTGCAGGTACCCATTGTCCATCGCATAGCGGGTCACTGCGGCCGCATTGTGCAAACCCAGCTTGCGCATCATTTTCGATCGATGCTTTTCGATGGTCTTGACGCTCCTACCGAGATGCCCGGCTATTCGCTTGCTGGAATACCCCATCGCGACGCCGATCAGCACTTGACGCTCGCGCGCCGTCATCTCGACGATGGGCGCCACGGCGGCCCGTTCGGTGGTACGCCGCCGATTCGGGTCGGCGCGCATTGATACCGCGGGAGGCACGAATTCAGCGCTCTCAGAGCGAATTGCCTGAAGGAGGACTTCGACGGGGGAGTCTTTGACGATATACGCGTGGGCCCCCGCCGTCAGCGCGGCGCGCACGCATTCCTGGCTGTTGTGGCCCGTCAGCATCACCACACGCACCCCCGCGCACTCGCGGCGCAACTGGGCGATCGCGTGAATTCCACTGCCGTTCGCAAAGGACACATCGGTGATCACGATATCGGGCTGCAAACACCGGGACAACGCAACCGCATCCTGCACGTTGCCCGCTTCGCCGATCACTTCCAGATCAGGCTCGGCATCCAAAATTGCGCGCAGCCCCTTGCGCAGGATGGCGTGATCATCGGCCAACACGACCCGCAACCGCGAAAACCGCTGTGGAAGTTCCCCTACGTGCTCTTTGTATATGTATGGCATCCAAGCTATCCGACCAACCGCCCCCGTTGGTCCGACACAGTTTGTTCTCTTGTGGCACGTCCTATCGAATCCCGCCACTCGAAGCGCGGTCCGGCCGACGTTCTCCCTCCTCCAAGCTTATGTGCATTGGCAGTGCCCCGCAAGTCCTCCGTCGCCCGCCGCGCGCCGCCCATTGCTGCCGGGCCGGCAGCCCGGCCGGCCCGCGCCATCGAGCCGGAATAGATACATGCGCGCCGCCCCGCTAAAAACGATATCTTTCCGGGATAAGTATGAAAAACGGCGCATGTATCGACATCATGCTGGAGTTCTTGGGATGTCCAAACGGTCTTGGGGGATACCCTGGGTTTGCTTGATCGTAAGCTTCCTATGGGCAAATTATGCCTTCGCACAGCATGATCATTCGTCCGGCGAATTCGAAGTGTTCCTCGCCGCCGAAGCGTTTCATGGCAACGGACAGGTGCGCGCCAGCAACGCTGACCCTTGGATCGACGCAGATGTGGTTTTCGGAGTCACTCAGCATCAATTCCGGGTGTTCGGCGAGTACTACGCCACCCCCGACGAACGCGACCTCGAGCGCCTCCAAATGGGCTTCGAGTTTGTTCCCGAGACAGTGCTCTGGCTGGGGCGATTTCATCAACCCGCGAGCGCATGGAACACCGAACACCACCATGGGCAGTACTTGCAAACCGACATCACACGGCCGTACATCGAGCGCTGGGAGGACGAGCAAGGCGTAATCCCACAGCACATAACCGGCGCATTGTTCGAATCGCGCCAATCCATCGGCAAGGACGGAGCGATTCAGATATCCGCCGGGGTCGGTGCCGCGCCGGCTCTGACGAAGACTGCGCTGGACGCCATCGATCTCATCGGCAGCAATCCGGGCAGACATCGGCTGTCCGTCACCGGGCGTCTCGCCTACCTGCCGGAGTATGTCGGCGCAAGCAGCTTCGGCCTGCTGTTTGGACACGATGACCTCGCTGCGGGCGGCGGACGTCCCGTGCCGTCCCTTAATTCGAGTCGAGCCGAACTCACCATTTACGGCGTGTATACCGATTGGAACACGGAACCGTGGCGAGTGGTCGGGGCTACTTATTACGTCGACGTGAAGCTGGATCAAACCACCCGCAACGAGAGTTTCATCTCGGGCTATCTGCAAATCGAGCGCCAGCTGCCCGGGCGATTCACAATTTTCGGCCGGTCGGAAGAATCGGCGCGTATGCAGGAATCGCGCTACATCGCGCTGTTCGATGATCATGACGGCGACGTCGAGATTGCGCTGCACCGCCAGGCGCTCGGCCTGCGCTGGGACTATGCGCGGCGCCAAGCGTTGACCCTCGAACTCGCTCATGTCATTTCGCTGAGTCAGCGATCCGATGAGGTGCGTGTGCAATGGAGCGCGGCAATTCCGTGAGAACATTCACGGCCACGGCCGTGTTGCTGACGCTCCTCGCGGCGGCGCTGCCCGCATTCGCCGGGGAGCAGCTGGTGCTCGTCGTGAGCGCCAGCAGTAAAGTCGAACAGCTCGATTCGCTGGAACTCCGCAAGCTGTTTCTCGGACTGACGGTGACATACGACGGCAGCCGATTGCGGCCCGTGCTCAACGAAACCGATGCTCGCGTCAAAGAGATATTCTTGCAGAACATCATTTCCATGTCGGACATTACTTATGACCGCCGTCTTCTCCGGCTCGCGCTCATCCAAGGTCAAACCCAACCGGCCGTCTACAAGGATATCGGGCAATTGATCGAGGCCGTCGCGGCCGACCCCAGCGCCGTGAGCTATGCTTGGGCCAAAGATGTCGCGCACGATGCGCGAATCAGGATTCTGCGGATTTTATGGTACGACTAAGAACTACATTTGCGACTTATGTCACCGCCTGCGTGGTGTTGCTGCACCTCGTGCTGTTGCCCGCGCTCTTTTTCGGCATGGGATACGTAATTCGCAAGAGTCACGAAGATCTATTCGTCGAACATGCAAGAACCTTCTCGCGAGTGCTCGCCGAGGAATTTGAAGTCGGCGTGGCCCTCGACTCCCCGACGCGAACCGAAGACTTGCTCGATCTCGCCATCATTCACGGCGAGGCGCGTTATGCCGAACTTTTCGACCAGGGCCGGGGTACACGCAGCAAGCTGGGATCGCCGGACGTCGGCGCACCGCGTCATACCGATTTGGGCTTCGGCCAAGGCGGCGACGACATTTACTTCATCGTATTACCCATAGTGCATTCGGGTCACAACGCCGAGTTGCGCTTGGGCTTCGACGAGCAGCCCACGCGGGAGCGCATCGAGCTTGCGCTTGGCCGAATGCTCTGGCTGTTGGCGGCCTACTTGGCCGTCGCCGTCAGCATCGCCGTCATCCTGAGTTACCGTTTGTCACGACCAATCCATCGCCTCGGCGACGTCTCCCGCGCCATCGCATCGGGCGACTATGCGCAGGCGCTCAATGTCAGCACCGGCATACGCGAGCTGCATGAGTTGGCGTCGGATCTGGAGAACATGCGCCGCGAACTGGTGGGCGTCAACCATCGGCTGCAGGCAAAGATCAAGGAAAAGGAAATATTGGAGGTTCGCCGCGAGGAATTGCAGAAGCAGCTGCGGCATCGTCAGCGGCTTGAAACGGTCGGAACGCTTGCCGGCGGCATCGCTCACGAAATCAATAACGTGCTGGTTCCCATCATTCTATTCACGGATACGGCGTTGCAGGATCTACCGGCATCCAGTTCATCGCGCGCGGATCTGGTACGGGTGCTTGCGGCGGCACGCCGGGCGAAGGACGTCGTGAAGAAGATCCTCACGTTCAGCCGCGAGCTCGACGACGCGAAAGTGACGCCTATCGATCTGCGCGGCGTGGTAACCGAGGGTTTACACCTCTTTTCCATACTCGCTCCGCCGAGCATCGAGATACGCACGGAGATCGACGACGGGATTCCCCTCGTGAAGGCCGACGCAACCCTGGCGCTGCAGCTCGTGATCAACTTGTGCACCAACGCCCATCAAGCAATGGCGGGCGCTGAAGGCGTTTTAACCGTTGGTCTCCGGTACCAAGAGCATGTCGACGGCGCGGTTTCGCAGCCGCGCGTCGAGTTCTGGGTCAGCGACACGGGCCACGGTATGGACTCGCGGACCGTTGAGCGCATTTTCGAGCCGTTCTTTACCACCCGTTCGGTGGGTCAAGGAACCGGTTTGGGACTTTCGGTGGTTCATGGCATCGTCGAGAGCTTCGGTGGTACGATCGTGGTCGAGTCGGCAATTGGGGCCGGCACCACGTTCAGAATTTTTTTCCCGGCCGTCACGCGCGTAGACCTGATTGACGATGCCGCAGCGCCGGCCGCGCGAGGCGAAAATGCATAACATCCTGATCGTCGACGACGAACCTGATGTGCGCGATGCGGTGAAGCGTGTGCTCGACCGCGCGGGATATACCGTGCATACCACCGACAGCGCCGCGGACGCGATGGCGGAACTCGAACGCACGCATACCGACGTCGTCATCACCGATATCATCATGCCGAAAATCGACGGGGTGCAGCTAATCGAATCGATTCGAAGACTGTTCCCGGCGGTGCGCATCATTGCTATTTCCGGGGGCGGCAACTTCGGGATCGCGGCCTACCAACCCACGGCAATAACGACCACGGCCTACCTCGCGTCTGCCGAGCAAGCCGGAGCCCATCTTGGCCTCACCAAGCCGTTCGAATCGATTGAACTGATTCAGGCAATCGAGAAGGTCCTCGGCGTCGGCCACGCTTGATCGAAAGAAAACGGCTCATCACGTTATACGGGTAAAGCCGTCGGCGCTCCACGCCTCGCTTCCCACGCCATGGTGGGTACAGAACAAGCCTTCGGGATCGAACTTAGCCTTGATCTCGAAAAGTTTGGGATAATTCGCGCCCCAAAATGCGCGTTGCCACTGGTTCTCGAAGAAATTGCTCTCCGAGACATACGACCCGAAGTCCGGCACGACCTTGCGCAGTTCGGCCATCGCGCGCCGAATTCCGCCGGCATCAGCACGCGCCTCAGCCACATTCGGTTCATGGCCCGCCACACCGGGATACGCCGGCGGTTCTTCCGCCGCGATGATGGCCAGTGCGAACGCATTGAGGACCGCGGGATTCATGGCGGTGTTCCTCGCTGCCTCGATCGCCCCCGGGGGCGCACCGGCAAGCCCCTTGTTGACGTGCAGAGACACCTCCCAGTGCGTTGCCGCGGCATGCAGCGCGTCCGCGAATCCCTGCATGCGGGCGTCCTCCAGAAGCGTCGCCGGTATCCAGACCGAGTCGTAGCCATGGATCACCTGGCCGCACTGGTCACCATCGCCCGCCCAAAACAGATTGCCCGCATCGGCCCCATGACGGTCGTCGCGCTTGGTGATGCCCGGCACGGCTTTTAGGAATTCGGGATCCCATAGGCGGCGCGCAGGAAAGTCAACGATGCTGGGTTTCGCGATAAACGTGAAGTCTTCGGGCGAGTTGGCTACCGCTTCGAAAAAGCTCTTCCAGATGTCGGACGCTGCCTCTTGGTCCAGACCTTGCGACACCATACGGATGGTGAGCACACGGCCAGCCTTCAGGATGATTTGCTCGCCCCAGTGCGGATTGAGCAGTCTCTGCCGATAAAACGCCAGCACGCTCTCAATGAGCCGTCGAAAGGCAGCGTCGGATCTTGCCTGGATCGTTGCGTTGACCGCGCCGAATAGAGCTGGCAATTCGTGAGTTTCGAGTGTTACCCGGGTCACGACACCGAGGTTTCCACCCCCTCCGCCCTTGAGGCCCCAGTAGAGGTCCGCGTTCGTGCATGCATTGGCGATTCGAACCTGGCCGTCCGCCGTCACGATTTCGGCCTCCAACAAGCTCCCGGCGGCGCTCCCATAGCGTTTCGAGAAACTGCCGAATCCACCGCTTTGAATCAGGCCCGCCACGCCGACGGTGGTGCACCCGCCGCCTTGCACGTAACGGCCATGCTGGGTGGTTACGGCCGCATAGACCTGCATCCATATCGCACCCGCTTCCACCGACACCGCCGGCTTGGCCACCATCGATCCACACCCGCTGGGAACGAATGCGTCGTGGACGGTGATCGCGTTCATATGCCTCGTCCAGATCAGCAAGGAGTCGGCCGCATTCGAAGTTCCCTGATAACTGTGTCCACCGCCTTTGACCGCGAGCCGCAGATTCCTTTGCCTGGCAAAATTGACCGCCGCAACGATGTCGCTGGCTCGCTTTGCGGCGACGGCGTACACGCTGGGTGCGAAGGTCCATGCGTCCACCCATCCCAGGGTTTGCGTGAGTCCGGCCTCGTCACCGATGTAGTAGGGATTTCGAAGCTCAGCGAACACCCGTCGGCAGTCTGCACTCTGGGGCGCGTTCAGGCACTCGCTCAGCGGCGACCGCACCTTCTCGAGCCGGCCGCCGACGGCCTGGTTGAGCGTGCTCCAGTCTTCCGGCTTCGGCCAAGCCCGATCGGTCGCTCGCACGCGCTGCCGTGTCGGCGTCGCGGCAGACTTCGCGCCCTGAGCTCGATTGAACAGGCTCGAGATGCCGGTCGCCAACAGCGGCAGCAAAGCCATCGTGCGCATGACGTTTCTTCTTTTCATGGATCCCTCCTACTCTCCGGCGCGGCGCGCGAAGCGCTGTTGGATCTCGCCCACGAAGCCGCGACGGAAAGTCATCACGCACACCACGAAGATGCCGCCGATGATCACGGAAACCCACGCTCCGACCAGGTCGGAGAGGTACTCCTGCAGCGTGACGACGATGTTCGCGCCAACCACCGGCCCGAGAAAGGTGCCGCTTCCGCCGAGCAAGGTCATGAGAATCACCTCTCCGGAAGTTCCCTGGCTCACATCCGCGAGCGTGACGAAACCCAGAACCAAGGCCTTGAGGGAGCCTGCCAAACCGGCGAAACTCGCCGACAGGACGAACGCCACGAGTTTATAACGGTCGACCTTGTAGCCAAGCGAGATGGCGCGCGGCTCATTCGCGCGAATCGCTTTGAGAACCTGACCGAACGGCGAGTGCACGATGCGCCGGATGAAGACGAACACCCCCGCAAATGCCGCCAGCACGAAATAGTACATCGTGCGGTCGGGGGCGAGATCAATCATCCCGAAGATGCGGCCCCGCGGAATACCTTGCAGGCCGTTCTCGCCGCCCGTGAAATCCGCTTGCAGGCAGATGAAGAACACGAGTTGAGACAGGGCCAGCGTGATCATCGCAAAATAAATGCCCTGACGACGCACGGCGATCGCGCCGATGACCAGGCCGAGCAACATGGCGGCCGCGACGCCGGCCAGCATCCCCTCGATCGTCCCCCACCCGTGAACCGTCACCAGCCATCCGGTGACATAGGCCGACGACCCGAAATACGCGGCGTGGCCGAAGGACAGCATCTTCGTGTAGCCGAGCAGCAGATTGAACGCGCAGGCGAACATGGCAAAGCACAGCAGCTTCATCAGAAAGACCGGATACAGACCGAGAAAGGGCGCGATCAGGGCCAGAATGGCCAGGGCGACATACATCCCTACGTGGGCACGCATCCCTATTCCCTGCCAAACAGGCCGGCCGGTCGCCATATCAGCACCAGCGCCATGATGACGAAGACCACGATATTCGACGCTTCGGGATAAATGACCTTGGTCAGCCCCTCGATCAACCCGAGTGCCAGGCCGCTCACGATGGCGCCGATGATCGAACCCATCCCGCCAATGACCACCACCGCGAAGACCACGATCACGATCGATGAGCCCATCAGTGGACTTACCTGAATCACAGGTGCGGCGAGCACGCCGGCCAGGGCGGCGAGCGCCACGCCCGCGCCGTAGGTACTCATGACCAAGAGCGGAACGTTGATGCCAAACGCCTGCACCAGCCGGGCATTCTCCGTCGCCGCGCGCAGCATCGCCCCCAGGCGAGTCCGCTCGATCAGGAACCAGGTCAAGCCGCAGACGGTGAGAGAAGCAAGCACCGCCCAGGCGCGGTAAATCGGCAGCACCATGAAGCCGAGGTTAAACCCTCCCCGCAATGACTCCGGCACGGGATAGGACTTGCCGGAAGCGCCAAAAAGGCCGCGCATGACTCCCTCGGCAATCAGCGCGATACCGAACGTCAAGAGCAGCCCGTACAGCGGATCGAGCCGATACAAATGACGCAGAAACAAGCGCTCGATCACCACCCCTAACAGCCCCACGGCGAGCGGCGCGAGGATCAGCGCGCACCAGTAGTTCACCCCGAGGAATTGCAGGCCGATGTATGCGGCAAAGGCCCCCAGCATGTAGAAGGCCCCATGCGCGAAGTTGACGACCCCGAGGAGCCCAAAGATCACCGCCAGACCGAGACTCAGCAGCGCGTAGAAAGACCCATTGACCAATCCCAGCATGAGCTGGCCGAGAATCGCGGGCAGCGGCACACCGAACACGGCTGTCACGGATCACTTGTCATCTTGGGCCCGGGAAGCGAGCGCTATTTCTTGTTGCTCAGTGAACAGGTCGGGTCCGGTTTCGATCCGTCGGCTTCCTCACCCGACATGACCTTGATCACTTTGTAGTAATCCCAAGGATACTTGGACTCCGCCGGAGTCTTCACCTGCATGACGTACATGCTGTGGACCATCAAGCCGTCGGCACGAACGTAGCCATCCTTGGCAAACATATCATTGATTTTGGCCCTTTTCAGCTCCGCCATCACCAAGTCCGGATCGGTCGATCCTACCGTCTTGACCGCCTTCAGGTATTGCAGCGTGGCCGAATAGTAGGCGGCCTGGGTCATGGTCGGCTCCCTGTGCATCTTCGCGGAAAAGCGCTTGGCGAATGCGCGAGTTTCCTCGTTGAGGTCCCAATACCACGCCGTCGTGAGGTACAGACCCTGCGCGGTTTGCAGCGTCAGGCTGTGGATGTCACTGATGAAAGCCAGCAACGCCGCAGGTTTCATGGTCTTGGTGATGCCGAATTCGTTCGCGCCCTTGAGCGAGTTGGAGAAGTCGGTGCCGGCGTTCGCGAGTCCCAGGACCTGCGCGCCCGACGCCTGCGCTTGCAGTAGAAAGGACGAGTAATCGGTCGTCCCCAGGGGAGCGCGCACCGCGCCCAGAACCTTGCCGCCGTTGGCGATCACCACGCGTGCGGCTGCCTCCTGCAGCTGCGTGCCGAAGGCGTAATCGGCGGTCACGAAGAACCAGGTCTTGCCGCCCTGCTTGACGATCGCACTCGCCGTGCCGTTGCCCAGGGCGGTCGTGTCATATGCATAGTGTATCGAATAGGGTGTGCAATCCGCGCCGGTCAGCGAGGCTCCGCCCGCGCCGATGGCGAAAAACGGTATCTTCTTCGCAGCCGCAACCTTGGCCATGGCGATGCTCACGCCTGTATTGGACCCGCCAAGGAGCATATTCAGGCCATTCTGATCGGCCCATTCGCGAAATTTCGAGGCGCCGATGTCCGGCTTGTTCTGGTGGTCGACGCTGAGCACGATGATTTTTTTGCCGAGGACCGTGCCCCCCGAGTCGGCGATGGCCATGTTGGCGGCCTCGACGCCGCCCTGGCCTTGGACATCCGCATAGACCCCCGAGAGATCATCGATGTCACCAAGGACGATCTGGTCGCCCTTGGCGGCCCACGCCGCCGCATACAGGCTGAGAAACGCGCCGAGCGCGCCGGTCATTGATTTGAGCATCATAGTGCCTTCCTTTTTTAAAGTACCGATTCAAACGCCCAAGTATTCGTGAAGCAATCCCACTTGCGAGCTCAGTTCGGATTGTCCGAACTGCTTGACGATGCGGCCGTTTTCCATGACATAGAACCGATCGGCCAGCGGCGCGGCGAATCGGAAGTTCTGCTCGACCAGCACGACGGTGAACCCCTTCATTCTGAGCGTGCGGATGACATCGCCGAGCTTCTGCACGATCACCGGCGCAAGACCTTCCGAAATCTCATCGAGCAGGAGCAGCCGCGCACCGGTGCGCAGGATGCGCGCCACCGCCAGCATTTGCTGTTCCCCGCCCGACAGGAGCGTGCCGGGACTCGCGGCACGCTCGCGCAGATGCGGAAAAAGCGCATAAATCTCTTCGACCCCCATGGCCTCTACGCCCTTGAGCCGCGCCGGCAGCAGCAGATTCTCCTCGGTGGTCAGTGCCGAGAAAATGCCGCGCTCCTCGGGACAATAACCCACGCCGAGGCGGGCGATCCGATGGGGAGCCAGCCGCACCGTCTCCGTCCCGCCGATCAGCACCGAGCCCCTGCGCGCGCCGACCAGCCCCATAATCGCTCGCAGCGTGGTCGTACGTCCGGCGCCGTTGCGCCCCAGAAGCGTGACGACCTCACCTTCCCGCACGCTCAGCTCGACACCGTGCAAGATGTGCGATTCGCCGTACCATGCCTCGAGATTGCCGATCTTCAGCACCTCGCGCACCATCAGCCGCCGCCCACGCGCTCGGCGCCCGAGGTCCCCATATAGGCCTCGACAACCTGCGGATTTCTGGAAACTTCCGCATAGGGACCGGCGGCGATTACCCGCCCCCGCTGCAACACCGAAATGGTATCGGCGATGGACGAGACCACACTCATGTTGTGTTCGACCATGAGTACGGTACGGTTGGCCGAGACTTGCTTGATCAGGTGCGTCACGTGCGACACGTCCTCGTGCCCCATGCCCTGCGTGGGTTCGTCCAGCAGCATGAGTTCGGGCTCGAGCGCGAGGGTAGTGGCAAGCTCCAGAGCACGCTTGCGGCCGTAGGACAGATCGGCCGCCAGTGCGTGGACCCATTTGTCGAGGCGGACCTCGGCCAATAGCTGCAGCGCCCGATCATCGAGCCGCGCCAGGCTTTTCGCCGAGCGCCAGAAATAAAATGAGGTGCCGAGCCTGCGCTGCAGCGCCACGCGGACATTCTCGAGGACCGTAAGATGGGGAAATACCGCACAAATTTGGAACGACCGCACAATCCCGCGGCGGGCGATGTCCGCGGGCTTTTCTCGGGTAATGTCCTTGCCGTGATACAAGATCGCACCCGAAGTCGGCTGCAAGAACCTGGTGAGCAAGTTGAAAAAAGTCGTCTTGCCGGCGCCGTTCGGACCAATCAGGGCATGCACCTCGCCCCGCCGCACGCGCAGCGACACGCCGTCGACCGCAATGAACCCCTTGAACGCCTTGACCAAGGTGCGCGTCTCGAGGATCACCTCCTGTCCCAACACCATCGCGCTGCCCCCCATTCGGTGCCGTCCGCTCGGGCTCGTTCCTTAGGTTTGCATCCGCGACGGTAAACTCTTTTAAGCGTCGCTGTCGAGAAAAAGGCGCTGTTGCCAGGCGCGCTACCTGGGTGTACGGCTAATCTTCCTCGTCAGGGTCCGCTTTTCTGCTTCTCGGGCCAGGACTCTTGAAGTCATCCGGATGTAGCCGGTATCGAGCCAGCAGCTTGTAGAAATCGGTTCGGGTACGTTTGGCGAGCCGGGCGGCCTGAGTCACGTTGCCGGCCGTGCGTTGCAGGTTCTCGGCGAGATAATCGCGAGAGAACTTCTCCCGTGCTTCATCGTAGCTCGGTATTTTTGCCGGGTCTCCGCCCAAGGACTGCTCGACAAATTCCTTGGTCATGACGTTGCCGTGCGAGAGGGCGACGTTTTGTTTGACGAGGTCGAAAAGCTGCCGGACATTTCCGGGCCAATCCGTGGTCGCAAGCAGTTCGATGGCGTTGGGAGAATAAATTTTCTTCTGACCGCCCGGTTCAGTGGCTTGCTCCAGAAAATGCGATACCAGCAAGGGAATGTCCTCGCGACGACGGCCGAGCGGAGGGATCTCGATCGGCAGAACGCTGATCTGGTAGTACAAGTCTCTTAGGAATCCGCCGGAATCGAGCAGCGGCTTGAGGTCGCGAGACGTGGTACAGATCAGCCGGGCATCGGGGCGCACCGCGTCCGCGCTCCCGCGCGCAGTAATATCGTCCTTGGCCAGCGTCTTGGCGAGCGTAACCTGCAGGCTCATCGGCAAATCGCCGATTTCATCGACCAATACCGTGCCCCCGAGCGCGCGTTGAAACGCCCCGTCCCGCGGCGGCCCTTCACGGCGCGGATCATCGGATGCGGGCCCGAAAAGCTCCGACTCCAATGCAGTTGCGGTTGTGTCTCGGCAAGAGACGACGACGAAGGGTCTTTCGCGACGCGCACTGGCCGCGTGGATCGCGCGCGCCAGGAGCTCTTTTCCGGTGCCGTTTTCACCCGTCAGCAGCACCGGCACATCGCTGCCTGCGGCTCGGTTGGCAATTCCCAGCCGGTCTTCCATGAGTCGACTACGCGACACGATGCTCGCGCGCCAGTCACCCTCGGTCAGCGTGAAGGTCGAGACCGCCGTCGCCCGCTGCACTTGCCCCAATAACTCCTCCTTGCCAACCGGCTTCACCAGGTAACCGAAGGCGCCGTATTGGGTGGCTTGCACCGCCTCAGGAATGGTGCCGTGCGCGGTAAGGACGATGACGGTCAACTGCGGCCATCGGCTCTTGAGTTCCTTCAGGAACGCAAGCCCCTCCATATCCTTCATGCGCAAATCCGTAATCACGAGATTCGGGCGAGATCGCACACAGGCGTCCAATGCCGGGTGCGCGCCGTCAGCGGTTTCCACTGCGTAGTTCGCCCCCCCCAAACGGCTCACCATGAGGCGGCGCA
Source organism: Steroidobacteraceae bacterium (assembly GCA_036498345.1). GTDB lineage: Bacteria > Pseudomonadota > Gammaproteobacteria > Steroidobacterales > Steroidobacteraceae > Bog-1198. The sequence continues at coordinate 33,405 of DASYFQ010000240.1, read as the reverse complement.
ACGCCGGATCGGGGTCTACCACCAGAATTTTGGCTTTGCGGCCCGCCGACGCCTGAGCATCGTCTGTTGGACGCTCGGATTCCTTTGCCTTGCCGGTCAGGCCAAACCCGAGCGAGGTGGTCGGCGTAGTCAACGGCCTCGGTATGATCGACGGCGTCGATGTCGGTTTGTAAGGCTTTTTCAGAGTACCTCCAGACAGGCGTTAGTCCAAAAAAGACAACCCCGCAATTTTTCCCTCGCTATACTGAACGAAATCCGGGCATATCGACGTGATGAGCTTCATGGCAATCAAAACTACGCTGTGATCCGCAAATATTATGCCTGCCATCGGGGCCCAAAGAACATACACTAATATCGCCTCGGCTTGCGGGAAGCCCGTCCGGAAATGGTGCGGGTTACACTCAAAATACCCCAGCTTGATGAGGCCATTGCGCCCCACCTTGACGAGGCCATTGCCCCCCACGTTGACGAGGCCATTGCCGTGTTTCCTTGGTTGCGCTTGATTCGAATGGGCCTCGGCCTGGTCGCTGCATCCCGAGTCGATTTGCTCGCTACGACGCGGATCGCCCTACGGGTATGGCCAAATGACTTGGATATGAACCTCCACGTCAACAACGGCCGATATCTTGCGCTCGCCGACATCGGCCGCATCCACTGGTTCGCAGTGACCGGTGCGCTTGCCTTGGCGCGCCGCCACAAAGCCTTCCCAGTGGTCGGCGATGCAATCGCGAAGTTTCGCCGTGACCTCAAGGCATTTCAAGCTTTCGAGATCCACACGCGCCTGATAGGCTGGGATCGCAAGTGGGGATTTATCGAACATCGCTTCGTGCGTGATCAACGCGTGATCGGGGTGGTTGCCATTCGCGGTATATTCAAAGGACCGAATGGCCCGATCGATCCTCAGGTACTTCTGGAAGAACTGGCGCACGCAGCGCCATCGCCCGTATTACCCGAGTGGACGAATCATTTTCAACAGGGTGCCGAGTCATTGAGCGCGTTGCTGCGCGCGGACGAACGCGCGCAGGGCTTGCGCGGACCTAAGGAATGATCGGCAGTCGCAGCCAGCGGTGTAACCTCATTGTCTCTTGAGCGTTTCGAGTTCATCCAACGTCCGCGGCCAATCGGCTCCCAACAAGCGGGACAGTGCACGATCCGCCAGCAGCTTGCCTCCCGTCTGGCAGCGAACACAGTAATTCGTTTCGCTGTCGGCATAGCGAATTCGCTGAATGATATCGCCGCACCGCGGACATGCTTGACCGAAACGTCCATGCACCGCCATGTCCGGTCGGAACGCAGTGACCTTTTCAGGAAATCCACGCTCCGCCTCCGTGCGCAGCCGCTGAATCCACATGTCGAGTATTGCCCGCGTTGCCGAATACAGCCGCACCCACTCTTCCGGATGCAATTTATGAGTAAGCGCGATCGGTGAAAGCTGGGCGGCGTGTAGAATCTCATCCGAATACGCGTTGCCGATGCCGCTGATGATCCGCGGATCAGTCAGCGCGCGCTTCAATGTGCGGTTTTCCGCGGTCAATGCTGCGCGAAATTCCTCCAACGTGCTCGACTGCACCTCGAGGCCGCCGGGATCCATCGCCTCCAGAGCCGACTCTCCGCTGACGACGTGCAGCGAGGCACGGCGCTTGGTGCCCGCTTCGGTCAGTATCAAAGAACCGTCGGCAAAATCGAATGCAGCCAGGTGGTTGCGCCCCGACAGTTTCACCCCGGGCGCTCGCCAGTGCAGCCTCCCGGCGATCATCAGATGGAATACTATCCACAGATCATTGTTCATTCCGATGACGACGCGTTTGCCGATCCGCCTAAGTTCACGTACCGCCTGCCCCTGAACGTCGGCGATCGATGGCTGCGCAGTGCGCAACACAAAGGCGCTCGCCACGCGAACTCTTTCGAGCGTCTGGCCGACGATTCGGGTCTCGAGCGCGCACAGATAGGCATTGATATCGGGAAGCTCGGGCATGCTTCACCCCGTTACCTGGCATGTAGCTATAAACGACGATTCCGCCCGTTCGTTAACCGGCGGCGAGCGGCTCGACGGCGCTTTCCTACGCATGATCATTCCTTGCGCTGATGCTGGGAAAGACGGCATTCGACCATTGTTCCCTGGAATCCAGACATCGATCCAGGAGCATCAGTGGCGACTCCCGCACCAGTATTCAACCCCTCCCTCGGCGGTACCCCCGACGCAGCGTGGCGGGCTGCCGTCGCCGGGTTTCCGGGCTGGGAACCGCCGCCGCGCCCCTTGCTGATCGTGAGTCCCCATCCCGATGATGAAATATTGGGCGCCGGAGGCTTGATACGCGCTTGGGCGCAGCATCGGCGTCCGGTCACCATTTTGAGCGTGACTGATGGAGAAGCGGCATATCCCGACTGGAAAGGGCTGGCTCGAATCCGCCACCTCGAACTGAAAGACGCATTGCAGACGCTGGGCGCCTCTCATGTGTCGGTAATACGGCTTGGAATACCCGACGGACACGTTGCCGCGCGAGCGCGCGAACTGAAAAAGGCGATCATTTCGGCGGCTGCCGCGGGCGCCACGATTATTTCCCCATATGAAAAAGACGGTCACCCGGACCATGAGGCCGCAGGCCGTGTTTGCTGCGAGCTTGCGCGCCTCGACGGCTTCTCTGTAGCCCGATATCCCGTTTGGATGTGGCACCACGGCGCGCCGTCGATGTTAAAAAGGATGAACGGCAGGAAATTCATGTTGGACGAGGCCGCGCGGCGCGCAAAGGCCCACGCAATGCAGCGGTTTTCCTCGCAGCTCGCGCCCGCGCACCGGGCCCCCATCGTTCCGGATCACGTCTTGGCCTACTTCTCTCGGCCGTACGAGGTCTTTCTGGTATGAATTCGCCGCGGCGCACCGCCTGTTCGGCGAAAGCTTTCGAAGACATGTACCGTCGATCGCGCGATCCTTGGAATTTCTCGCGGTCCGGTTACGAGCGCGGCCGCTATGGTGCGACTCTCGACGCGCTGCTGCGCCGTTCATACCGCAGGGCATTCGAGCCCGGCTGCTCGATCGGCGAACTCACTGCACAGCTCGCGCGCCGGTGTGATCACGTGGTGGCCACTGATGTCTCCCCGTCGGCGGTAGCACTCGCCTGCGAACGATGCAGGGGGCTCGGGAACGTAGACGTGTACCAAGCGGATTTGGCGAACGGACCGCCGAAGGGTCCATTCGACCTCATTGTGATAAGCGAGGTGGGATATTACTTCGAGCCTGGAATGCTCGTTTCGATCGCGATCGCGACAGCGGCCCAACTCGAGGCTGGCGGAGAGTTCGTCGCAGTCCATTGGCTGGGCCATAGCGACGACCATGTGCTGGGCGGCGATGAAGTGCATGGACTGCTCGCGGATCATCTCCCGCTGGAGTGGATAAAGGGCCGGCGTCACCCCGGATACCGTATCGACACGTGGAAGCGGCCATGACGCGAAAGCCGCACAAGTGGTCCATTGGAGTCATCGTGCCGGCGCAGAATGAGGAAGCGACCATGAAGCGCTGCATCGAGAGCATCATTGCCGCCGCCGATCACAGCGGCCTTGGGAACTCGCTTTGGATAGTCGTGGTTGCGGATGCTTGCACTGACGGCACTGCGCGGATTGCGCGGCGGGAGCTGGGCACCTTCGGCCGGGTCCTGGAATGCAACGTGCGGTCCGCCGGCAGCGCACGAAAACTCGGAGTCGAAGCAGTGCTCGAACATTTTCGTGGCGTGGATGCCCACTCGATTTGGCTGGCAAATACCGATGCAGATACGTCCGTCCCGGTAGATTGGATTGATATTCACCTCGCGTTCGCCGACGACGGAGTCACAGGAGTGGCCGGCATCGTCCGATTGAATGCCGATGGGTGCCTCAAGGCGCACGAAATATATAGCGCCACCTATCACATTCGATCGGACGGGACCCATACCCACGTGCACGGCGCCAATATCGCGGTGCGTGCTGACGCTTATCTCGATGTCGGCGGCTGGCGTGATCTTGCGTTGTCGGAAGATCACTGCCTATGGGGACGCTTGCGGTCGCGCGGTTGGCGCGTGTCCTCGCCGGCCAGAAGCGTGGTATTGACCAGTGCCCGCCTCTTCGGGCGGGCACGAGGCGGCTTTGCAGACACGCTGGAAATGCAAATCAATGCATCCTACGCTGGACCTTAAAGAGCGCGTTCGCGCGTTGATGGTCAATGGTCAACCGGCGTTGCCCCTACCCGGAGCCGGGCGGACCCCCGCGCGCCATCGCGCACTCGCAGAATGGGGCCGGACCGATCTGTCCATGGCGCGCATTGGCGAGGCCCATTCCGATGCTCTCGCGATCCTCGCGGAGGCGGGTCGTGCTCCGCGCCCGCACGCCCTGTACGGAGTCTGGGCCTCCGATGGCCCGCGCAGTCGCATAAACGCAGAACACATCGAAGCAAACAAATGGCGCCTTGATGGAATCAAGCAATATTGCAGCGGAGCCACATTCGTGTCAGCTTCCTTGGTGACGGCGCATTTCGAGGGTGGCGTGCTGCTTTTCGATGTGGCGCTCGACGATGACGGCGTCCGGCCCCTGCCGTCCACCTGGGAAACTCCTGCCTTCGCCGACACCGCCACCGGGCCGGTCTCCTTCGACGGAGTCGTCGTCACGTCCGATCGCCTCTTGGGCGGCGCCAATTGGTATCTCACGCGACCCGGCTTTTGGCACGGTGCACTGGGACCCGCGGCGTGTTGGGCCGGCGGCGCCATGTCGTTGGTCGATGCTGCCGCCGCCCTCAAGCGACGGGACGCGCACTCCCGCGCACACGTCGGCGCATTGCACGCCGCCGCTTGGGGTTTGGATGCGGTACTAGATCAAGCGGGGCGAGAAATCGATGCCGATCCAACCGATAAGGCAGCGCAGGCGCGCGTAAGAGCGCTCAAAGTCAGGCACTTGATCGAACAGGCATGCACCGACGTTTTGAATCGCTTCGGTCGAGCGACGGGTCCGCAGCTCCTGGCATACGATGCTCAGATAGCGCGGCAGCACATGGCGTTGACTCTGTACATCCGGCAGTGTCATGCGGAGCGGGACCTCGAGACCATTGCGGATTGAAGCCGACGTATTTATCTATTGGTCTCTACCATGAATATCCGAACGACAGCGTCAGTGCGCCCTGTACGGTTCTCTGTGTGATCGGACTCTCCCTGGCGCTTCCCAGCAGGTGGCTAACGGCGCCATCCAAATTGATCAGCCAGTGATCGGTGACGAAGCGGGTTGCACTGAAGCCGAATCCCATGGCGTTCGTGCCTGCATGGGGATCATAAATCGGATACCCGGAAGCTAGCGCCTGCGCCGGTGTCACGCCAAACTCCCTCTGTAAATATCGGTGATCCGCGTAGGTAATTGAGGGGCCGGCGAACATGATCAGCTTCTTGGAGCTTCCGGGAAGCGGCATATATACGCCCACATCCGCCACCATCCCGTCGGCGCCGCCGACATACTGGCGGACATCTCCGCGCATGACCAAGGGAAATTCCTTTGAGATCGCATAGGAAGCAAACGCCTCGACGGTGGGCGCACGCCTTATGTCACCGAGCCCGCGCAGATGCACCGAATCGTCGGAAACGCGGCGACCCAGGTCATAACCCACCTGAATTCCGGCGCGATAATTCTCCCCGCGCAGCAGGTTTACGCCGATGCCCTCTCCCACCGAGACGAATGCGATGTCGCTGTATCGGATATTGATCAGGGGACCGCCCACCACTCGGCTCACCGCCGCACCGTCATACAACGGCCTCGCTTCCGCAGCGGCGCCGAGTACCACGCGCCATTCCGGCAGATCCGGCTCGAACAGTCTTTCGAGCACAGTGCCGCCGGAATACTGCCATTCCTGGAGTGGCGACGGCGTTTGCGACAAGGCGGTCGAGGGGATGCAGGCCCACAACGTGAATGCCAGATAAGCAAGCCGTCGCGAGACCTTCGCTAATCTTCGGTATTTGCCCCACATCTCGCTAGATTGGGACCTTTGATAATGAGGCGCCGTACGGATAACGGTTCATACGCAACTATAACGCGACGAAGTAATCGGATCGCAAGTCATTGACGTCTCCCCAACATAACGTCCGGTAAAAATTACAACTATTATCGTGGCGCGGCTCTCACACTTAGAGCTCAGCTCACCCTTGGAGTTCCTCGAAGGTCACAATACAGCACCACGCGGCCATGCCTGCTATCCTCATACTTCGCTAGTGCCGTGTCAGAGGCCCTCGATGAGCACGAGGGCCGAGACAAAACAATTCCGAGACTCCTCCATGATTTTTACCAGCCGGATTCGACTCATCTGGATTTTCTCCTTAGCCGCGGCTGGCGCGAGTGCGCAAGCCCAGATGGAGTCGCACGAAAAATTCGTTTGCCTGTCTGGACCGGTTAAACGAGTGGTCGCCATCTTCAAGGACGACGGCAAACGAGAGTCAGGCGGTTGTCGCGTCGACTACACGAAAGATGGGGAAACCAAGACCGTCTGGTCATCGAGAAGTGATTATGCCTATTGCGTCGCAAAGGCCGTATCGCTGGTCACGAAACTCACCGAAGGCAATTTCTCCTGTAAGCCTGAGACGGTAGAACCCGATGAAGCCGAGCCGCAGTCGCCGACGCCCCAGAGCCATCCCGAAAGATGATTGATCTGCCCCGCCGAGGTTGACCGGCACTGCGATCGAGTTGGACGCCGGCCGGCACCGCTATTCGAGGCTGTGACTTGGCGTCTGCGGCGCGATCGTGCTGGTCACGGCGCCGTGAATCGCGTTCCGCCGAATACGCTCAAAGGTATCTTCCACGATTTCTCGACCGCCATTGCCCGCGTGATACATGCCGGAGAGAAAATAAATCGTGCGCATCGCCTCGTCGGCGAACTCGAACACCGAGTCGATGAAATGATTGTCCTTGAAGGTCGGCGAGATGTCGCCGCGATAGATCAATTTGCATTTCTCGAACGTGCAGTCGTGAAATCTATTGCCGCTGAGTTCAATGCGCTCGTTCCTAAAGGTCTGACTTTGGTAGTAGTTGTGTTTCATGCCCGCTATCCCCTCGCCAGTGCTGACCAATTCATATGGAATCTAGACCATCGAGGACGATCTCCCAGTAAATCCGTTCAAGACGGAGTTATTGGCTGCCGCCAGATTTTTGTATACTCGGTATCGAACAAAAAAGCACCACGATCCGGAGAATCGACCGCTGCGGGCCGTTTACGGCCGTGGATCCGACTGGACCTCCCCCTGACGTGGCATGATACTCATCGTCGCGTATTCGGCAAACGCCATGGACAGGACATGGGGCTGGGGTTACCTTGGCGGTCCAGTTTTTTCAGCCCAGCGGCCTAGTTTTTGCATCAGACCGGCAGATTGATTGTGAGTTGATCAGTGAAAATCTCGGGTACGCACTACCGCACGATCTGGCCCACCGCAACCGGTTCCGTCCGGGTCATCGATCAGTCTCGCCTTCCGTTTGAATTCAAGACTATCGATCTCAAAACTCTCGATGACGCCGCGCAAGCGATCCGGACTATGGTGGTGCGCGGCGCTCCGCTGATCGGGGCAACCGCCGCCTACGGCATGGCACTCGCCCTGCGCTCGAACGCGTCGGACGCACACCTCGACGATGCGGCACGAATTCTGCGTGAGACCCGTCCGACGGCCCATAACTTGGCCTGGGCGTTGACGAGAATGCGGGGTGTGCTGGCGGGGGTCGCTCCGAAGGAGCGCGCCGATGTCGCGTTTCGAGAAGCTGCTCTGATCTGCGATGCCGACGTCGAACAATGCCGTGCGATTGGCCTTCATGGCTCAGAGATCATCCGGGGGTTCGCCAATACCGCCGGCCGCGTCGTGAACATTCTGACCCACTGCAACGCCGGTTGGCTCGCCTGCGTCGATTGGGGAACCGCGCTTTCGCCAATCTACCTGGCCCATGACACGGGTATCCAGGTCCATGTATGGGTGGACGAAACCCGGCCGCGTAACCAGGGCGCTGCGCTGACGGCGTTCGAGCTTGCCGCGCACGGCGTGCCTCACACGGTAATCGCCGACAATCTCGGCGGACATCTCATGCAACGGGGTCAAGTCGATATGGTTATCGTCGGCAGCGATCGGATCACTGCGGGGGGCGATGTCTGCAACAAGGTCGGCACCTATCTCAAAGCCCTTGCCGCCCGGGATAATGGGGTGCCCTTCTATGCGGCCCTGCCACTCAGCACCATCGACTGGTCCCTGGATGAGGGCCGTGATATCCCAATCGAGGAGCGATCGGCGACGGAACTCACGCATATCACCGGCACGACCTCCTCCGGCGCCATGGAGACGGTGAGGGTGGTACCCGAGGGTAGCCCCGTCCTCAATCTGGCGTTCGACGTGACGCCTGCGAGGCTGGTGACCGCCTTGATCACGGAGCGCGGCCTCTGCCCGGCGAGCCCCGCCGGGTTGAAGAGCCTCTATCCGGACCGATGAGCACCACAATGACCGATCCCTACGGAACGTTGGACAGCGCTGTGACGGTCGGCGCAATAACGGACAACAAGCTGCGCGAAGCGGTGATAGCCGCGTGTCGCGAGCTCGTACAGCGCGGCTTGGCCTATGGCACATCCGGTAACGTCAGCGTGCGCAGGAACGAACGGAGTTTTTTCGTCAGCCCGACCGGGATGCGTTATGACGCCCTCGAACCCGACGATATTCCCCTCATGAACGATGACGGCCGATGGTTCGGCCGCCGCCGTCCGACCAGCGAATGGCGGTTTCACCGCGACGTATTCAGGTGCCGGGATGACGTCGCCGCCCTCGTTCATACCCATTCCCCGAAGGCGACCAGCCTCGCCTGCACCGGCCGAGGAATTCCTGCATTTCATTATATGGTCGCGGTTGCGGGCGGCCCCGACATCCGCTGTGCGCCGTATTACACCTTCGGTACTCAGGAACTCTCCGACGCCGCGGTAGCTGCCTTGGACGGCCGCAAGGCATGTCTGCTCGCCAATCACGGCGTCATCGCCGTCGGTGCGGACTTACCCGCCGCCCTCGCGCTCGCCGGCGAGGTCGAATACCTCGCCGCGCAATATTGCACGGCGCTCGCCGTTGGGAATGTCCGCATTCTCGAGGAATGCGAAATGCGCCGAGTCGTCGAGAAATTCCGCACGTATGGCAAACAAGATGCGACGGACTCCGGCCTCATCTTCGCCGGCGGGGATATTCCCAATCCGGTCACCGACGGAAGCTGATCATGGCCAATGAAAAGGAATTCTCGACCTATCGGATACTCGATCCTGAGGGCGTGCTCTCGCTGGTGGGAGATCTCAAGGACGTTCGTGTACTTCTCGGCAGCCGGGCGGAAGATTGGCAAATCCGCGAAGTGGGCGATGGGAACCTCAATCACGTATTCATCGTCGAGGGCCCGGCCGGCTCGGTCTGCGTCAAGCAGGCTCTGCCGTACGTTCGCGCCGCCGGGCCATCGTGGCCGATGTCGCCCGAACGGGCCTTCTTCGAACATTCCTACTACCTTGCCGTAGCGCCATATGCCGGTGCGTCGATACCCAAGATCTTTCACTATGACTCTGAACTCTACTGCACGGTCATGGAGCGCCTATCGCCCCACATCATCTTGAGGCACGGATTGATTGCAGGACGCCGCTACCATAATCTCGCGCGCCATATCGGGGAGTATGTCGCCCGCACGTGCTTCTATACGTCCGACTTCGCGCGGCCGTTCGAACATAAGATGGACGGTGTTGCGCTGTTCGCGGCAAATAAACCGCTCATGCGCATCAGCGTCGATCTTATTTTCGCGGACCCCTATTTTTTGAGCGCGCGCAATCGACACACTTCCCCGCAGCTTGACGAGATCGTCTCGAACCTTCGCGGCGACGGGCCGCTCAAGGTTGCCGCGGCACGCTTCGGGCAGAAATTTCTCAACGAACCCCAAGCGCTCATTCACGGCGATCTGCATTCGGGCTCGGTGATGGTGACGGACGACGACAGCCGCGTGATTGATCCGGAATTCGCTTTCTACGGCCCAATCGGATTCGACCTGGGCGCATTTTTCGGCAATCTCTTGCTGAGTTGGTACTCCCAGCCCGGACACTCGACTCCCGACGACGACCGGGTCGCCTATCAGGATTGGATTCTCCAACAGGCAAAGATCTTCTGGGAGACGTTCCGCAGCCGCTTCCTCGCGCTGTGGAACGAGGATGCTAAGGGTGATGCGTATCCGGCCGCCATGTTTTCCGCCGCGGAGGATGCCGCCGCGCTTCTGTCGGCGCAGAGCGCGTTTCTGGATTCATTGTTTGCCGACATGCTCGGCTTCGGCGCCTGCAAGATGATCCGCCGCATCCTGGGTTTCGCTCACGTCATCGACTTTGAAAGCATCCAAGATGCCGATCTGCGCGCTGATTGTGAAGCCGGTGCGCTCGCGATGGCGCATATGTTGCTGACGCACCCGGAGCAGTTCCATTCCGTCGATGACGTGATCGGCGCGGTGCCGCGCATGGTGCGGCGTGCATGCGTTCCCGCTCTACGCCATGTTGCATGTTGATCCGTGGTGAGCAATGAACGATTCATCTATCGGCCGCTTCAGTTCATGTTACCGCCGGTGATACTCGCCGTGCGCCGGCCTACTCAATACCTCGGCGCGACGCTGCGACATGCCGCCCTGTTGCTGGCTGGATTCGTGTTGACTGGCTGCTCTCTACTGACGATTAAATCCCCCGAAATACCGCTCACGGCGCGTGAACAGGAAGCTCGCCTGCTGACCCGCGATTACGCGGCGCATTTTGCGACTACCATCGCCCATCTCATCGACGACGCGACGCACGCAGATGCCGGCACCGCAACGCGATCGCAGGCGCTTCGACTCAAGCTCGGCGCCGTCACCGAAATCACCCGGGCATCGACGGGACTATCGCCGACCGCAAGCCTTTTGGACACTTGGGCGTTTTCGGTGCAGTTTCGTGATTTTCTCGCCACCGGCGCCGGCGCCAATCTGCTGGGCAGCGCCCAACCTGACGTGAGCCGGGGTGCTACCCTCCTTGCCGCGGAAGCCGATACTCTCGCCCGCAAGGTAACGGACAACGACTACGATCGGTATCACACCTTCGTATCGGCCTACGCTCAGCGCCACCCGCTCGAGAATGCGGACTTGGTGCGGCCGTCCGTGCTCTCGGCGTGGATCATCGAAGAACACGATAAGAGTCCACTGCGTGCCGTGGGTACCGTGGCCCAAGCGCTCGGCGACGTTTCGGACCGCATGCGTATCTACAGCGAGCGGGTACCGGCCATGAGCCTGTGGCAAGCCGAGGTGGCGCTCGACCGCGCCGGTCTCGGCGATGCATCTTATAAGAGCACCCTTCGGAATTTGGACGCACAGCTCGAACGAATCTCCAAGCTCGCGGAATCGAGCCCTGAGTTGGCACATGAAGCGATCGGCGAGCTTCGCAGCAGCCTGCGCGCGTCATCGGACCGGCTGGACGCTTCTTGGATGCAGATGCTGCGCACATTGCGCGTCGAGCGCGAAGCGCTGGCAGCCAACATCGCGGCCGAACGAGAGAGTGTCACCGCAGCATTTGATACGGAGCGCGCCCTCATGTCCGCGGATGCCGCGCAAATCACCGCTCGTGCGGTCGATACATCCTGGCGCGAGCTCCGCAAGTTGGTCCGCGAAGCACTGCTGCTGACGATTCTGCTGGCGATTGTGATGCTCGGCCTGCCCTTCGCCGCGGGCTACTTGGTCGGACGGCGGCGCTCGACATCGTCAGGCGCCCCTTCTTGATCTCTCACACACACGATGGCTCCATTCCAGGGATGACCACCCATCCATCCTCCAACACGACCTGCGCCATCATTGTTGCGGGTGCTTACTGATTTGCCTTCAAATACCAAATCATGCTCTCCGGCCTGATCGCCCGGTGTAGAAGTCCAAAATCCCAAATAACGCAAAATATCTTTATTGGTTGCCAGTCCGCCGTCGAGTTGCACCGTCGCTGAATCAGCGGCGAAGTGATAGATACGCATGAATTCACCCACGGTCGGCAGGCGCCAATCCATGTATCCCAGCGAGCGCAGCGCGGCGCAATACTCGGTCGCCCGCGTAAAGTTCGCGTGAGCATACTCGGAAGGCCGGCTATATTTTGCCCACATGAGGCCGGTTGCAGGGTCTGTCCACGTCAATTTCGCCACGAGGCGCTGCCTGTCACTCTCGAGCTGCGCCTCTGCATCGGCCAGACGGCTCCGTGCTAGCTCGACGAATGCTCCGTTTGGGTACTGACTCAAATAATTCTGAAAAGCGGCGGCGGTATGGCTGTTTTCAATGGATTTCCACTGCACGATCTCGGCTCGGCTAGTCGACGCAGGCACGCTTGAATTGGTGACTGCGGGGTACCCAGATTCGGCGAGCAGACACTGTCGACGCTGGTCCCGCAGTGCGGGTTGTTTCGACTCCGGTGCGCGGTCAATCGCTTTGCTCAACGCATCAGCGGCATCTTCGTAATGTTTCAGAATCATCAGCGCGCCGCCCGCAAGCGCGTGACCCTCCCAGCGATCCGCGCTGATTTTGATGGCCGCTTCGCCCGCTTTGAGCGCCTGATCGGCGTTGCCGGCCTGTAGGAGCGCATTGCCTTGGGCGATGAAAACGTCATAGTTGGACGCGGCATGCGCATCACCACATGACGCACCCGCAAGCAGCACGAGGGCGAGCACAAATGAGGTCGGCGAAGGATGCACCATGTCGATAGTGCCATGAATGCACGGCCGGAAGCATTAGCCGCGAGGCAAATCCGCGCCGCGGCTTTAGCCGATCGCCCTGCCAAGGACCGTCCGTCTCACGAGACCCCCCCAGCCCCATCGAGCCCGTTACAGCTGTAACCGCCCGCCGGACCGCTGTCACACAACGGTGACCTATCCGCCTCAGCGTATTGCATGAATATTGGGTTGGACGCACAACGGGTTGACGCTGTTTGCCTAACTTAGACGCTGTTTGCCGAGCAATGGGAGCTGCCATGAGGGTCGCGTTACTTGCCGTAGCATTTCTTGCAGGGAGCCCCGCGGGTGTTCAGGCGAAATCGGGCGGAGCTTACACGGTTGCGCAAGCCTCCCGTGGAGCCGCTGTCTACACCCAGTACTGCACGCAATGTCACGGCGCCAATCTTCAGGGCGAATCCGGGCCGGCACTCTCGGGTCAGATATTGCAGCAGGCCTATGGCAAAGGAACGGCCGCGCAACTGTACGACTTCATCAGCCGCCAGATGCCTCAGAATAGCCCTGGGAGCTTGAGCCGGGAACAATATCTCGATGTCACCGCGTATATTCTCTCGCGAAACGGCTTTCCCTCCGGCAACGCAGCCTTGAACATGGGTTCACTCAGTCAGGTACGCATGTCGGACCAGCGTATGAGCGCCCCCGCCGCCGGGCGCAACACCGACGAAATCGTGCGCGCCGCCCCCCCGGTCCGCAATGTTTATGCAAAGGTTCCGGACGGTGCTGACGTGAACGTCACCGACTCTATGATGCTCAACGCCGAGTCCGACGAGAACAATTGGGTGTTGCACGGACGGACATACGATAACCAGCGGTATTCACCCCTCAAGCAGATTACGCCCGACAACACGAAGTCCCTCAACCTGGTGGCGCTCGTTCAGACCGGAATGACCGCGAGCTTCGAGACGACCCCGGTCGTTATCAATGGCGTGATGTACATCACGACACCGGTCGTCAACAGGAAGATGGTGATCATGGCGATCAACGCGGCGACGGGTGAGCGCCTTTGGGACGTCACCTACAATCTCGGAGCGTTCCAGATCTGCTGCGGTCCGGTCAACAGGGGTGTCGCGGCCGGCTACGGCAGAATTTACGTCGCGACGCTGGACGATCAACTGCTGGCGCTCGACGCCGCCGACGGACATACCGTCTGGCAGACCTCCATCGTCAGCTCGCAGAGCGGATACTCGGAGACGCTCGCACCACAGATCTACGATGGAATGATCATCGTCGGCAGCGCCGGAGGCGAATGGGCGCTGCGCGGTTTCGTAGCGGCTTACGATGCGAAGACCGGACAGCAGCGCTGGCGGTGGATGGCGACTGATCCGAAGACCTATTCGGGCAATTCCTGGCAAGGCGGCGGTGGAATGGTGTGGACAACGCCGGCCATCGATCCGAAGCTCGGCCTCGTCATCTTCAGCACCGGCAATCCGAATCCGGACCTCGACGGCACCGTCCGTCGCGGCGACAACTTATACAGCGATAGCATCGTCGCACTCGATGTACACAGTGGCGAACTCAAGTGGTACTACCAAGAGGTCAAACACGACGTGTGGGACTATGACGCGGCCAGCAATGTCGTGCTCTTCGATGTCCATCAGAACGGCGAAACGATTCCGGCTGCCGCCGAGGCGGGAAAGGTCGGATGGGTATACATCGTTGATCGGCGCACGGGCGAACTCATCCGCAGATCCGATCCCTACGTCATGATGTCGAAGAACATGTTCAGCACGCCCACGCGTGCCGGCGTCGATATGCTCCCCGGTGCGAACGGCGGCGCGGAATGGTCGCCGCCGGCCTATTCGCCGCAGACGCACTATCTCTACATCCTGGCGATGGACCAGTTGATGCACTTCACCACGAAGCCCACTCCGAGTGCTCCCGGTCTGATTCGTCTTGGTAGCGCATTCACGAATGTCGCGCCGGGAGGAATTCAGGACGGTCCGTTCGTCGCGCTGGACGTTGAGACAGGGAAGATCGCCTGGCAATACAAGGCGCCGCAGCCGCTGATCGGCGGCGCGCTGGCAACAGCCGGAAATGTAGTCTTCATGGGTGAAGGCAACGGCTGGTTCGATGCCTTCAATGCGAAGTCAGGGGATCGTGTGTGGCGCTACAACCTCGGCGCCGGCGTCAACGCTCCGCCGATCACGTACCAAGTGAACGGTGAACAATATGTCGCAGTCGCCGCCGGCGGCAACTTCCAAATGACGTTTCCCTACGGCGATACCGTCGCCATCTTCAAGCTGCCCTCCACGGCATCTGCGGTTTCGAAGGCGAGCCACTAGATCAAGGCGAGCCACTGGATCGCCGAGGCGCTGGTAATCGACGATCGCGCAGACCTGATCGCGCAGACCTGATCGCCAGACCTGATCGCCAGACCTGATTGGAGGACACTGGCAGCCGCCATCGGTCTCGTCGGGGCTCGGATTGGATCGTGTGTTATTCAGCGATATCGAGGATCGATTGCCTTTCTATATCCAATTCTGCGAGGGTCCACTCAAATTGCGCAGGGCTCCACCGTAAAGTACAAGCAGTGCGCGCATCGATCGTTTTTGCCTCGTCGGGCGTAACGTTTTCGACCGTGTGGCGTATCACCGTGGGGTACTTTTCCATTCGGACCCACACCGCCACGTAATCTGCCTTCTGCGAACCGGCGTCGTAGAAAAAGCGGTATTCCGGTTCGTAACTCTTGGTCTCGCTACAGTCTTTGCGTTCGTGCCGCAAATATTGTCCGATAGCCGACCCGTTCGGTGTCGAATGCAGAAAGGCGCCTAACTTCTGCTCTTCCTCGAGTTTATCGAGCTCATCGTTGAAATCGTCACGGAGCCACACCCGATCCGTCCTGACGCTCTTAGGCTGTGCCATACACATCTCCTTATTCGTATTACCAAACGGGGGGTGCAATCATAGCCGCGCACAGCGACCGTGAAAACTTCTATAAAAAATCGTTTAAAATCAATTTCTTATTGCGCATCCCCGGGCGCGGCAGTTACATGAAGCCCGCGCAGAAAATCGAGCGCCAGCGCTGAATCATGCTTGCCCGACTCGTTTGACCAATCCAAATTCAGCGAGCGGGGATTCGGAACCATCGGGAAGAACAAGCTGCCGGTTCGTGTCTCCCCGGGTGCAAGGCTCAACGGCAGAGGCAGTCGACGGCGGTTGAACTCCGCTTTGATCGCCGCCTTATAGTGTCTATTTCTCCCCAAGGTCGCCAAGCCATACACAGGCAGTGCCACTGCCGTAACCGTTGCTGCCGCGGCCGCACCCGCTGCTCCCAACCCCGCGCTTGAAACCAGGACGGGCTCTGCGGTGGTGACGAGTACGCGGGGTGCGGCGACTCGTGCGAAAGCTATGCCGGCATCGCGGTATTTCTTCTCCAGGGTTTTGCTCTCACGTTCCAGCGCCCACGGATCATCACCTGCCGATCGGGATGTCCCCGCAAAATCCACTAGCGTGGCGGAGCCAATCTCGAGCGGTTGATCGCCGGTATTGCGAAGCTCAACCACATACTCGTCCCAGAATGCTTCCCGCTTCCACGAGCCCGGACCGCCGTAGGCGATGACGCTTGCGAGGTTGGCATCGAGCGGCGCCGGCGGAAAGTGCACGCTGAGCGTGCGCGGCGGAGGAGTCTCCTTGCCGGCGAACTTATATTTGGAGGACACGCACGCAGTCATAGCGCACACAGCTACGCAAGCGAGCGCGAAGGCAAGCGGCGCCCGTGACCGACACGTCCGCGCGTTGCCCCACACTCGCCAACTGACCGAGGACGCGACTTCCTTGTTGTGCACCGTGGCTCTATTGGTCATGGAATGCTGGTTGATGCTCCGGCGACAATCGCCGCTTCGCGTAATGAATCTGCATGAGGCTCGACGGCGGTCATGTGGCGAACGCAATTAAATGGCGCAGCGCTGATCGAATCAATTGCACGACCGCTGATAGTGGTGAAAGAGGACGCCGACAATGGGCCCAAGCGCGAACTTCCGGCTGGGTGGTGTTGTTGACCCATGCCGCACTAACATCGATCATTGCCTTTGTGATATACAATATATTACACTCCAGCCTTGGTTGGCAGTCTGAGGCGGTTTCCCCGCCGATTTAAGTCAAATTCACAAGGATAGAGATCGGGCCCCCCGCCAGATGGCCATGACGCTCACGATCTCTCGGTCTACGAATCGGTGCACCAATTGCGACGTAACGTGATGTGGGAACGCCTTTGAGAAATGGTTGGTATTCCACATCGAGTCTGGCTGCGCGCCGCCCCACCCTTTTTGAGCCGTTCCTGGGTATTCAGAGCCCGCCATTCCACATTCAACTTCTCAGCTGACGGAACCCCAACAAATGAACGAACCCAAGCTAAAAAGCATTTTTACGAGCACCGACCTTCAACAGCCGGAACTGACTGCGATTGAGAAACCGGAACTGACGGACGGCTTTCATCTCGTAGTAGATGCGTTGAAGTGCAATGACATCGATACGATCTTCGGCCTCGTGGGTATCCCGATCACTGACTTGGCGCGTCTTGCGCAAGCGGAGGGAATGCGATTCATCGGTTTCAGACATGAACAGAATGCGGGCAATGCCGCGGCAATCGCCGGGTACATGACACAAAAGCCGGGCGTCTGCCTGACCGTATCTGCGCCCGGATTCTTGAATGGCCTCACGGCATTGGCCAACGCGACCACCAACTGTTTCCCGATGATCCTGATCAGCGGTTCGAGCGAGCGGGAGATAGTCGATCTACAGCAAGGCGACTATGAGGAGATGGATCAGCTAAGCGCGGCAAAGCCCTTTGCCAAGGCTGCGTATCGGGTCCTTAAAGCCGAAGATATTGGCATCGGTGTAGCCCGTGCGATCCGCGCTGCCGTGTCCGGTCGGCCGGGCGGCGTCTACTTGGATCTACCGGCGCAGTTGCTGGGACAATCGCTGGACGCAGCCCATGGCAAGAAGTCGCTGGTCCGCGTGGTCGATCCAGCGCCGCGCCAATTACCGTCGCCGGACGCCGTCCAACGCGCCATCGATCTTCTCAAAGGGGCAAAGCGCCCCCTCATATTACTCGGCAAAGGCGCGGCCTATGCGCAAGCGGACGCGGCAATTCGCGCGCTGGTCGAGACCTCCGGCATACCCTATCTGCCGATGTCGATGGCAAAGGGTCTGCTGCCCGACAACCATCCCCAATGCGCTTCAGCGGCCCGCTCCTTTGTCCTGGCCGAGGCCGATGTCGTGGTGCTCATCGGTGCCCGCCTCAATTGGCTGCTGTCGCACGGCAAGGGCAAAACCTGGGGCACGCCGAAGAAATTCATCCAGATCGACATCGCCCCAACTGAAATCGACAGCAACGTGGCTGTCGCTGCTCCCGTGATCGGTGACATCGGTTCGTGCGTTTCGGCGCTCCTCGTCGGCATCAAATCTGGCTTTACCAAGCCGAGCGCCGATTGGACCGCATCCATCCAGGCGCGCAAGGATAAAAATCTCGCGAAGATGGCCGCCATGCTCGGCCAAGATGCCGTGCCGATGAACTTTCACGGCGCACTGCGGGCAATCCGCGACGTGCTGAAGACGAGACCCGATATCAACGTAGTCAACGAGGGCGCCAATACTCTCGATTTCGCCCGTAGCATCATCGATATGTACGAGCCGCGAAAACGGTTCGACTCCGGCACGTGGGGCATCATGGGCATTGGCATGGGTTATGCCATTGGCGCCGCCGTCACGAGCGGCTTGCCCGTGGTCGCCATCGAAGGTGATAGTGCTTTCGGCTTCAGCGGCATGGAACTCGAAACCATTTGCCGTTATCAGCTCCCGGTAGTGACGATCGTTTTCAACAACAATGGCGTCTACCGTGGAACCGACGTGAATCCCACCGGCGGCGCCGATGTCGCGCCCACCGTTTTCGTCAAAGGCGCTCGCTACGACAAGATGATCGAAGCGTTCGGGGGTATCGGCTATCACGCCACCACGCCCGCCGAACTCTCGAAATTCCTGATTGAAGCGATCGCGGCAAACAAACCGGCACTCATCAATGCCGTAATCGACGAAGCAGCAGGAACGGAGAGCGGTCGCTTGACCAATCTGAACCCGGCAAGCACCGCTACCAAGAAGTAAGACAACTTCCCATGGAAAGGGAGGCATTGCCCGGTTGCACGCGGCAAGAGCCGTTAAACAACCAAAGCTAATGTGAACGAGAGGCGCCCGGATGGGCGCCTCTTTTTTCCTTTTCCCTCTTCTGGAAGTATCCTGGCCTCATGAACATGCAGCTGGATCTGGCCCAATTATTCAATGTGCTCGGTGACGCGGTGGTCGTGGCGGACGCCAAAGGAAACATCGTCGGGTGGAATGCGGCTGCCACCCGAATCTTTGGCTTCAGCGAGGCAGAAGCATTGGCCCATAGCCTGACGTTGATCATTCCCGAGCGGCTGCGTCATCGCCATAACGTCGGCTTCGACAAATCCATAGAGACCGGAACGACGCGCTATGGAACACAATTATTGAAAGTACCTGCGACTCACAAGGACGGACGAACGTTATCGATCGCGTTCAGCGTGGCCATGCTGTTCGACGACAACCACAAAGTCACGGGCGTCGCGGCGGTGATTCGCGACGAAACGGCGCGATGGCTCGAAGAACGGGAATTGAAACAGCGCCTCGCCTCCTGCGAAGCGAAATCAGCTGCGGTATCACCGAGCGCACTGGGCACGGGCGGCTAACCGGAGGCTGGGTGGGAGCGCTCGGCGCGCAAGCGCGTGCGAGCATTTGCCAACCGATTCGTTCTCTTTCGGGTCCCCATGGATCTTCGCCATTTTGGCGCCTGGCAACGACGCCACTTTCGATGAGCCGGACGGAAATATTTCCGCCTCTCTCCCGGTCTTCAAAGGTAAGAGATTCACATGTACGTCTGTGATGGAGGTTGATCGATGAGAACAGTGAAGGAATGCACAGTGGTTGCCGTCAGCACGCTTTCGTTGGCGCTCATGACATGCCGCGTTAATGCTCAAACACCCTCACCCGTGCAAGCACGCAACGTTGTGTTGGTGCACGGCGCATGGGCGGACGGCTCCAGTTGGAGCGAGGTGATCGAGCGGCTGCAGGCTGCCGGTTTGCATGTGACTGCGGTGCAGAATCCACTTACTTCGGTAGAAGACTCTGTTGCTGAAACGCGCCGTGTGCTTGCGAAGCAAGACGGACCCACAGTGCTCGTAGCCCATTCGTGGGGCGGCACCGTCATCAGTGAGGCCGGAACTGACCCAAAGGTTTCAGCGCTGGTCTATGTCGCGGCTCGAGCCCCCGACGCGAATGAGGATTTCGTCGCCCTATCGGGCAAGTTTCCCACAATGCCGGTGAGGGCAGGCGTGCAAACCCGCGACGGATTCACCACGATCTCGGAGGAGGCCTTCATCAAGTACTTCGCGAATGGCGTCCAGCATGAAAAGGCGGAAGTGCTGTATGCCGTCCAGCAACCGACCGCCGCCGCGTTATTTGGCGAACGTACGACAGCCGCGGCTTGGCAGACAAAGCCGAGCTGGTATGCGGTGTCAAAGCTGGATGAGACTATTGCGCCTGACCTCGAGCGGTTTTTGGCAAACCGCATGAAAGCCCATACCGTTGAGGTGAATGCAGGGCATCTCTCGCTGGTCTCCCATCCGAGGGAAATCGCTGACCTGATCCTCGAGGCCGCAGGCCGCGAGAAGCAGGTGCGCTGACACAGCGGGCAAGAGTCATGTCCTCGTGGCCGCGCAATTCTCTCCTCATGCGGCGGAGATCTGGGTCCCCGGTTTCCTGACAGCCTTGTGCGCTGACGCCGCGGATGAGAACAGAGGTATGAGACCTTCGACCAGTGTTGGATGAGTCAGGACCGCATCACGCAGCGCGGTGTAGGGCAGCCCTGCGATCATCGCAATCTGGGCGGCGGCCAGTATCTCCCCCGCTCCGACACCAAAGGCCGTGAATCCGAGGACGCGATCGCTATCAGTCTCCACGAGAGCCTTCACGAACCCGCGAGTCTCCGAAAGCGTGCGTGCACGCAGGTTGGTTTCCATTGGGACCTTGAACAGGCGATACCCTATCCCTTTAGCCTCCGCTTCTGTTTCACTCAGACCGACACGAGCGAGTTCGGGGTCGGTAAACAGACAATATGGGACTTGCCTTCCCGTCGTCACACGGTTGCCGCCGGTCAAATTGGCATGGACCACGCGGAAATCGTCGACGCTGATGTGCGTGAACTGCGGGCTACCTGCGACCTCGCCGATCGCCCAGACTCCGGGCGCGGTGGTCTGCAGCCGCTCATTGACCTTGATATATCCCCGGTCGGTGAGCTCAACGCCGGTCAGTTCCAGGCCGAGTCCTTCGGTGTTCGGATTGCGGCCTGTGGCGACCAATACATGACTACCCCTTAGGAGTCTCTCAATTCCATTCTGCTCGATGACGACACTAACCGAGTCGCCAGATTCGCCCGACACTTGCTTGATTCGTGCATTCAGGAGAATGTCGATCCCTTCATCTGCGAGCAGCCTGCGAAGAGCGTCGCATACGTCCGGATCTTCTTTGGACATCAGCCGCCCGTTGCGATCGACCATCGTCACCTTGCTGCCGAAGCGGCGCATCGCCTGGGATATCTCCACTCCGATGTAGCCTGCACCGACAACAAGCAGATGTTCGGGAATTTCATCGAGCTCAAGCGCCTCGATATGCGTGAGCGGCTGCGCCTCCACGAGACCAGGAATAGTCTCCAACGCGGCGCGCGTGCCCGTACTGACGATCACATTCTCGCCCCGTAGTTGACGTGTGGTCCCATCCGCCAGGGTGACTTCCACTGTCCTCGGAGCCAGGAACCGGCCCGTTCCCAATATGAACTCGGCTCCCGTGTTCCTGTAATTCTCCATATAGATGTCATTCAGGTCACGCACCATCTTGCGCTTGCGCTCGCGCACGTCCGCCATGTCGATCGAAAAGCCACCGTGTGTAATACCGAATTCCTTGCTTCGGCGAAGGTACGTTGCGACTTTCGCGCTGTGGATGATGTTCTTACTCGGCAAGCACGCGATGTTCGGGCACGACCCGCCGATGTATTTGCGCTCGACGACAGCGACTCGCTTCCCTTCGCCGGCAAAAGTCCACGCTGCGATAGTCGAGCCCGTGCCGCCCCCGAGAATCACCAGATCAAATTCTTCCGGCCGCGTCTTCTCAAATACCTGAGGGGATGAGGTGCTTTCGGTACGCGTCATATGCGTTTGCCTCTCTGAGCGACAGGTCCATTCTGGGCTCTAAATGATTTCACCAGGTCAGCCGTTGACGCTCCCTCGAGCGACAGTCCATTCGGCACAACTCCCGCGAACTCAGCACATTGCCCTCAGGTGGCCACAACGAGACCGCCTGCGGCACGAATGACCTCCCCGGTGATCCACGCTGATTCGTCTGACGCCAGGAACACCGCCAGCGGGACGATATCCGAGACGCGACCGAGCCGGCCGAGCGGCGTCTTCCCAGCCAGAACGTCGCCGGCACCACCCTCAAAGGTCCCCGCGGCCACGTTGCCTTCGGTTTCCGTATGACCGGGAGCGATGGCGTTGACGCGTATCTTGCGCGGCGCCAGTTCGAGCGCCAATCCCCTGGTCAGCGTTTCGATGGCGCCTTTCGTGGAAGCGTACAGCAGGGCTCCCGCCACCGGATGCGAGCCGACGATAGAGCTGAGGTTGATGATGCTCCCGCCGTCGGCCCCGAACCGCTTGATCGCCTCCTGCACAGTGAGAATCGCCCCGAGAACGTTGATGTTGTAGTGCAGGTGAAAGCTCTCTTCGGTGATCTTCTCCAAGGTGCCGAAGCGGAATACCCCGGCGTTGTTGACCAGCACGTCCAGTCTTCCGAACGCAGAATCCACTTCTTTGAATAGCCGCGCGACATCTGCGGCCTTGGACACGTCGGCCCCGACCGCGATCGCTTCGCCCCCGTTGCTTGTGATCGCCTGAGCGATGCGTTCGGCGCCTTCCCGATCGGAGGAATAGTTCACGGCCACGCGCGCGCCCGCAGCTCCCAAGGCCATTGCAATCCCGCCGCCGATGCCTTTGGACGCGCCCGTCACTATAGCCACCCTATTAGACAGCCTGCTCATATTCACCATGGCTCCCGATCCGACTCCCCGTTCCCCCGAACGTCCATCGCTATGAATTGCGCCTCGGGCGTATGAATCTCGATTCGTACTCCCGTGTGCTAAAGGGCGTTTTGAAACAGCGCGTGAAGATTCAATTTTGCATCCCGAACGAATCGTCGGCAACCCGGAAGTGATCCCGAGGAATTCGGGGAAGACCAAGCGTCGCTGCCGCAGAGCAAATCCGTCCATACATGCGTCATGACGCAAGTTGCGCCACGCGAGCTGTGATCACGCGCTGCACAAATGCGAATGCACGCCAATACGCGGGCCGGGGCCGTCGTATCGATTCAAAAGTGAGGCCGGTCGGCGACGCCGGGCCTCACTACCTGCAAGTCACTGGTAGAAGTCGGCGGAATCCACCTGCAAGTTCTCTTGCAAGCCCTCGTCCTGGTAGTGGAAGGGAAAATACAGCCAGGGTCGTGCTGCTGAGAGTCCCGCGGTGCGGTCACGGATCTCGTCGCCAGTAAACGGAATGAGTCTGCACTCAAGCGGTTGATCATTGAGGGCATCTCGGTAGGGTCTGCGTGCCATTGGCTTCTCCTCGGTTGGTTGGCCTATTCGCTCGTAAACCACACTAGGAGCGCCCGGTTACCGACCGATTTCCCGGCCCTTGCCCAACATTACGAATGTCACCAATCCCCATTGTCGCCAGCTGAGTCCAGTGCTCGTCAGACGCATGCCCCGGGATGAAATCGATCATGTGGATGATTTCGCGCACCGAAGATTCCTGCGCAAGGCGCAAGAATCGGAGTGTGTGTGTGCCCGGGCTTCGTGTACGCTCAATCTTATTACAGTGAGAGGATCGCCGTGCACACACTCTACGACTATTTGCCCTCACAGAATGGTTGGAAGATCCGGGTTGCGCTCGGGCTACTCAAAATCTCGTATCGGAGTTGCTTGGTGTCGATTTTCGAGGGCGAGAGCCGCAGTGAATCCTTCTTGGATCTCAATCCGGCCGGCTCCATTCCCGTACTCGAGATTGAGAATGATCGCGCCATCGCCGAATCAAACGCGATCCTCACCTATCTCGCCGAGGGTACGCATCTACTGCCGACAGACCGCTATCAGCGCGCCAAGGTCATGCAGTGGCTGTTCTTCGAACAATACAACGTTGAACCCGTCATCGGCTCGCTGCGCTTCTGGACGTTGACCGGGCGACTCGATCGCAATCGGGAGATGGTCGCCGGGAAGCGCGAAGCCGGAGCACGTGCTCTCACCGCAATCGATCGTAGCCTCGACAACTCTCGGTTTCTCGTCGGTGGGGACCTTTCAATTGCGGATATCGCGGTCTATGCCTACAGTCACCTCGCCGAGGACTGCGGCTTCAATCTAGCGGATTATCCGGCGTTCATCGCCTGGACTGGCCGCGTGCGAGAGGCCATTGGAGCCGACTATCCCGTTCATCCCTATCGCATCGACCCGCACGCCGACGCCTCACCCCCAACGGACTAAGCCGTGACCAACCGGGAGTTCATGGACTCCTGGTCCGGGCACATTCGGTCATTGCGCTTTGCAAAACGCGGAAGATTTTCGGATCCTCCATCATCGCAACGTTGAAGCGCATGAAACTTCCGGCCGATTGCGAGACGCTGAATACATTGCCGGGCGCGAACAAGACGTCATCGGCAAGGGCTCGCCGGGCAACGTCGGCGGCATCGATGGCGTCAGGCAGCTTGCACCAGAGAAACAACCCGGCCGCCGGCTCGATCCAGGGTATCACCCCGATGCCCTTCAGGCGTTTGATCGTGAGATCCATCTTTTCCTGCAGTCGGGCTCGCACCTGATCCATGTGGCGACGAAACCCGCCGTCAGCGAGCGCGTGGTGCAGAAGCTTCGCGGCCAACGGGCTTCCCGACATGCCGGTGGCGATACGCAGATCGCTCAGTCCGGCAATCCATTCGGGTTTCGCGATGATGTGGCCGCATCGGATGGAACTCGACACCGACTTCGAGAAGCTGCCGACACGGATCACCCGGTCGAAACCGTCGAACGCCGCCAGACGCGGTGCCGAATCCGTCTCGAAGTCGGCGAAAATATCGTCCTCGACCACGATCAGATCGTGTGCATCCGCGAGCTTCATGATGCGGTGAGCGGCTGCCGCCGACAGAGTGGCACCGGTCGGATTGTGGATGGCTGAGTTCATCAGGTAGAAGCGCGGACGATGTTCCGCGAGTGCCTGTGCAAAGGCGGTGATGTCGGGGCCGCTCGAGGTATAGGGGATGCCGACGATCCGGGCTCGGTGAGCTCGCAGCAATGCGTGAAAGTTGAAATAGCTCGGGTCATCGACCAACACAACATCGCCAGGCTCGATGAGGAAGCGGCAGACGAGATCGATCGCATGCGTTCCGGAATCGGTCAGAAGCACCTGGTCAGGTGCCGCGTCGATGCCTTGGTCGCCCAGGCGTCGTGCCAGGAGGCGGCGCAGGGATTCCATACCCAGGGGTGGCGCATAACCGGTGACCGATGATTTTCCGACGCGTGCAATGGATCGCATTCCCTTGCGCAGTAATTCTTCGGGCATCCAGTCATCCGGCAGCCAGCCGCATCCCGGCTTGAGCGAGGCCGTCCCTGAAGTCAAGGATTGCCGCAGCATCCACAATGGATCGATCTCACGATCAAGGCGTGGCCCGACCTGCGCCAGGGACAGCGGCGCCAGCGGCGCCGCGATGTAGAAGCCCGATCCCGGACGAGAACGGATGACTCGCTCCGCGACGAGACGATCATAGGCCTCGACGACCGTCGATTTGGAAAATCCCGTTGCTTCCGCCATTGCGCGCACCGACGTGAGCCGGGCGCCGGGGCTGAGCACGCGCCGTTCGATGCGCTCGCGAACCAGTGCCATGACTTGCTCGACGCGCGTCGCTTCCCCGATTCCAATCATAAGTGTATTCCTTAAAGTACCAGTACAGTACGAACGAATTGTACTGCACTGTATCTGGAGGATCGGAGCCCGGTCAACAAGAATGGCTTTTCATCGATAACGGCGGAGAGTCGACATGAGCAAGTGGATCGTGGTTGCTTTCGTGTTGGGTGCAATTGCATCAACGGAAGGCCGTGCAGCGGCGACAGGATTGGAAACGACCGAAATCCGGGTGCGATATGAACGCCGCGAGCTGACCTCTCCTGCCGCTGCACGCCGTCTATTGAGGCGGATTGGCGATGCAGCCCTCGAATCGTGCGGCGCCTCCTCGTTCAGCCTGACTGAGATCAAGACTGCGACTGTAATGTCTCGATGCTGGAGAGACGCCGTCGATGGTGCCGTGCGTCGCATCGATGACCCTCTGCTGACTGCAGCGGCACGCGAAGGTCGACGGTAACTTGCATTGAGCCTGGAATTTGATTTGGATCCGACGTTTTACTGCTGCTCGGAGAGTCATCGATGAACAGACCGTTCCAACTGGTCGATGTATTCAACACCGATGCGTTCACTGGAAATCCATTGGCGGTCGTGTTCGATGCGGATGATCTGACTGCATCGGCCATGCAGATCATGACGCGTTGGTTGAACCTGTCGGAAACCGCGTTCCTGCTGCGTCCGTCTTCGCCCAAGGCCGACTATCGGGTGCGTATTTTTACGCTCGATCGCGAAATACCTTTTGCCGGACATCCGACCCTCGGTAGTTGTCATGCATGGCTATCCAACGGCGGCCAGTCTGCAGGCGCTTCAGAGATCGTCCAGGAGTGCGGCGCCGGCCTGGTGCCGATCCGGCGCACCGCCGAGCTGCTTTCATTCGCAGCACCCCCGCTCATCCGCGGCGGATCGGTCGATGAACCCAAGCTGGTCGAAATTGCAGCATTTCTGCGAATCAGCCGCTCGCACATCGTTGATGCCCAATGGGCGGATAACGGGCCAGGGTGGATCGTGGTGCTGCTCGCGTCGGCCGAAGAGGTAGTGGCCCTCGAACCCGCACGCGATCACCCCACGCGTCTCGACGTCGGCGTGGTCGGCCCACATCCGGCGGGCAGCCCCGTCGCATTCGAGCTGCGCGCATTTTTCACGGATCATCAGGGCGGCGTGAGGGAGGACCCGGTCACGGGCAGCCTCAATGCGTCGACCGCGGAATGGCTTCTGTCCTCGGGCCGTGCATCGGCCCCCTACATTGCCGCTCAGGGAGTTCGCGTTGGCCGCTCGGGCCGTATTCATATCCATCACGACAGCCGAGGCGTTTGGGTTGGGGGGCGCACGGCGACGCTGTTTTCAGGAATCTGCACGGCCTAAGTCCATTGGAACCGACCCTGTAGCGCGTGTGGCTAGCGATAGTGGCGGCGGTCTTTTTACTCGTGAGAATTCTGTCGCGCTGAATCACCGCGCCGGCGACAGCATTCTGGTCAGGCCCTCCGGCGGGGATCGCTTCCTCCGGCAGGATCAGCTGTGCAGTCGCCAGTTGCTTTCGAACTGTGCGCGATGCGAAATTTCGTCGACTACCCGCAGTGTCACGAGACCCGGACCGCGTCCGTCGACGTGTGTCCGGGGATTAGCCCGCGAAAGTTTCGCGCCCGGCAAACCGTCGCGCGCGCTACCCTAGGGTATGGCAAGTTTCGCAGACCCGGATGCATCGACGGCCGTGGTCCGATTGATGTACGCATGGCGCATCGGCTTGAGAACGAAAATCGCCATGAGGGCGGCCAATATGTTCAGCGTCGCCGCCATTATGAATACCGCATGCCAGTTCCCCGTGGCCGCCACGAGGACGCTGGTGAGCGGCACCAGCAGCGACGCCGTGCCCTTGGCCGTATACATCAATCCAGTATTCGTCGTCGCGTAGGTCGCACCGAAGGTATCGGTGACCGTGGCCGGGAACAGACTGTAGATCTCGCCCCAGGCAAAGAACACCAACCCGCTCAGCAGGACAAAGGCCACTGGACTGGCACCGAAAGTAGCCAATGCCAAGATGCCGAAACCCTCGATCGCGAAAGCAATGAGCATCGTTTGCTCGCGGCCGATTTGGTCGGACACCCAGCCGAAGAACGGCCGGCAGAGGCCGTTCAATATCCGGTCGAGGGTGAGCGCGAAGGTGAGCGCCGGCATCGTGAGACCGATGAGGCTCACCGGTATGTCGGCCACCTTGTAGTCCTTGGCGATCGGTGCGAGCTGCGCCACGGCCATGAGGCCGCCGGCTGCCATCATCACGAACATGAGGTACATGATCCAAAAGACGGGCGTCTTCAGCATCTGCAGAGGTCGCGCCTGGTAGCGGCTCGCCCCCGGAGCGAGTTTCGTGGGCGCGATCATGTAGCTGGCCGGCGGGACCATGATCATCCAGCCGAGGATGAAGACGACGATGCCTTGTATGAGGCCGAACGTGAGAAAGGTCTGCTCGTAGCCCGAGCTCTTGATCATGTTGGCGATTGGAATGATCGTCGCCGCCGAGCCGGCACCGAAACCCGCCGCGGTCAACCCGGCGGCCAGACCGCGCCGCCCGGGAAACCATTTGACCGCATTGCCGATGCAGGTCCCGTACACGGCACCTGCCCCGATACCACCGATCGCGGCTGCTAAGTAGAACACCCCCAGAGAAGCGGCAAACGAGTTGATCGTCCACGCGGTGCCGCACAGCAAACCGCCGATGACTATCATCCATCGAGGACCGAACTTATCGACGAGATAGCCCTCGACCGGCACCAGCCACGTTTCGAGCAGGACGAAGATCGTGAACGTGACCTGAATTGCCGCCTTGCTCCAGTGATATTTGGCGCCGATCGGACCGACGAATAATGTCCAGCCGTATTGCAGGTTGGCGACCATCACCATGCAGAGGATGCCGATGATCAACTGCGTCCAGGGATTGGCCAGTGGCGATGCGCCTGTCCGAGATGTCATTGCTTGGTTAGAAATCGCGTTCATATAGCAGCACTCCTCATTCTCGTTTACCGGAAGCAGTCGTGATGATTGAAGCGCAAGAGCCCAACTCCGCCGAGGCTTGCATCCAAAGCCAAAACGCGTCAGGGATTAAGGAGCGACATAGGAAACCTCCTACGGCGCTAGAAATCGAACAGGGGACGCGAAAGTTCCCAGCCAGACGCACTTGTAAGCCCTCCAAAATCATTCGCGCCAGCAGCCCGAAGCTATTTTGCAACCCTTCTTTGTTTCGCTGTATACCCCTATACCAAGGCTTGTCAAGCAGCGCCATGCGGGCGGTGGGAGATGGTCGAGCCGTAATTCACGGCGTGGAATAACGACCGTGGGAAGGGTTCGTTCGCGCGATACCGCGGCGCGGCGTCTATATCATTCGCAAGTCGAAGCGCGAGGTGAATGAAATGACGCTGCATGCCCCGGAAGCGGAAATTGCCGCCTTGTCGGGATCAGCTGCTGCGGCGCGAGGCCGGCGCTAGCGTTGTTGCCCTGCCGCGTGCGGCTCAGAAACCGCGCGCGATATAATGTATTTGCAGCGCGGCGCCGGGATCTTCATGGCACGCGAGGCCTTGATGACTGTTACGGCTCACGACCTGACGGTCTGCAAGGAAGTAGTCATGCAAACGTATGGACTGGTGATATTGACTTTGATCGGCATGACATTGATTGCTGGTCTCTCCATAGCTTTATATGTGGTGCTCCCGCTGTCCGTGTTGGAATGTGCATCACGTCACGGGCGTTTTGCCGGCCTCGAGACGCGCGATGAAGGGGACCAAGGACCGACCGGCGACGCGCTGGTGTCCGATTTTGACGCTCTACTACTAGATTCCCCGTAAGCCCCCCACTCTGCGCGCCGGTGAGCCTCGCCATTCGCCTGGCCGCTGCCCTCGGTGGTTCCGCGGAGGGGTGGCTCAGCATGCAGCGGGCCAAACGCGAGGCGATGACCCCTGCAAGTCAGGCGACGAATGGGGTCGCGGCGGTCTATTTACTCCTGAGAATTCTGTCGCGCTGAATCACCGCGCCGGCGACAGCATTCTGGTCAGGCCCTCCGGCGGGGATCGCTTCCTCCGGCAGGATCAGCCGTGCGGGAATCTGGCGAACTGAGCGGCGCGCCACCGCATAATAAATAACGCTGGGCACGATGAGCCCTAGGATCCAGGAGATGTCGGCACCACCCAGGGCTGCGACGCACGGTCCGGTGTAAAGGCCGGTAGCGAGAAAGGGGATCTGCACGAGGATACCGATCAGATAAACCGCGATCCCTCTCATGTTCCACCGGCCATAACGCCCGTTCGGATCAGTGAGCGCCGGAACGTCATAACGTGATCGCGTAAAGCAGTAGTAATCGACCAGATTGATCGCACTCCAGGGCGTGAATACCGCGAGCAACAAAAGAATGAAGGCCTCGAAGCTCTTCAGGAAGGAGTCCTTGCCGGCCAAGGCCAGCCCACAGGCCACGCTCACCGCCGCGACGATGTAGGCCACGCGATTCCCGCGCGAGAGGCGCACCGTGCCCCGAAAGCCGCCGACCAGAGTTGCCATCGACATGAAGCTTCCGTAAGAGTTGAGTGAGGTCACCATGATCTTACCGAAAGCGATGCAGAAAAAGAGCAAAGCGGCCACGGCGCCGGTCGAGCCGAGACCGACGATGTAGGCGACCTCGTGGTGCTCGAACTCAGCGCCGGCGAGCGCGGCGGCCAGCACACCGAAGGTCATGGCAACCTGTGCCCCGAGTACCGAACCGAGTCCGATGGCGGCGAACACGCTGCCGGCGTGGATCGCGCGCGGCAGGTAGCGCGAGTAGTCGGCAACGTAGGGCCCGAACGCGATCTGCCAAGATGCAGACAGCGACATTGCGAGCAGAAAATGATTCAGCGAGAAGTGGCGTATCCTCAACAGAGCCGCGACGTCGTGCTGAGCGAGCAGCCTGTAAAACATGTAGGCGAAGGCGGCGACCCCCACCGCACTCGATGCGCGCCCTAGCCAATGGATTACCCGATAGCCGAACATCGTCACGACGATGATCAAGGCTGCGAAGATGACGATTCCCCACCGTAGGTCGACGCGTAACAGCTGCGCAAGCGCCTGACCGGCGAGAATCGAGCCGCTGGCGGAGAATCCGATGTACATCAAACAGACCGCGACGATGGGTATCGCGGCGCCGTAGACGCCGAATTGCACCCGCGAGGAGATCATCTGGGGCAGCCCGAGTTGCGGACCCTGCGCGCCGTGCAGAGCCATCACCGCTCCTCCGATCAACTGGCCCATGAGCAGACCGACGAGGGACCAAAAGACATCGCCTCCGAGAACGACGGCCAGCGCACCGGTCACGATCGCCGTGATCTGCATGTTTGCGCTCAACCACAAGGTGAATTGGCTCGTCAGCCCGCCGTGGCGCTCTGCGTCGGGGATGTAGTCGATCGAACGCGTTTCAATCATCGATGGCGGCATAGGCAAACATCATGGCGCATTGAAAGGCATCCTCGATCTTCTTATCCAAGACTTTGTTCTATCCCGCTTGCCGAATCGAGCGAAACTAGACTGCTACCCCGTCATGGCTCTTAGTTCTTTGGACGAGTGTGTGGAAGTTATGTGTCTTCCGGGTGCGAGTCAATACGGGCCGGACCCGAGCGAGCGTGTCGGGTACCTCTTTAAGGATTCTTCAATATTTGGATATGTGCGCGTCTCCAATGACGGACGCAGAACGTTGGTTTGGCGTCATCAAGGCGGCTCGGCCACACCTCGCCGACTTGGTCAACGAGCGGGGAGTGTCCCGTCGAGCGGAACACTCCCATTGCCGTCAATGGCTCGCCCGGCAGTTGCTCTCAATCTTCGAACTGCACCGCCGGCAGGACCTGCGTCCCCTCGAGCCTCACACCGTCCAGCGCGCCGGGATCGAGTCTGAGCGCCTTCAGAATCGTCGGCGCGACTTGCATGGTCTCGACCGGACTGGTGACCGTCTTGCGAGTGAGGCGCGGATTCGAGACCAGCAACATCACGTTGGTGTCGTCGCGAGAGAACCCGCCGTGTTCCGCCAACTTGGCAGTGCTCCCCGAATAAGTCACGCCGATGTTCGGCGTTACCACGATATCCGGTGTACGCGGATCACCGTTCGGCGGTATACCCGGCTTGTTGAAGTACGTGGTCAGCGGTCGGCCGGAGAAAATCTCGCCGATGGCGGCTACGTTGTCCGTGGTCGGAGACGTCGATCGAAGCAAGTTGACCGCGGCCGTGGTCGTGCAGTGGCTGTCGAGCCACAGCAGGGAAACGTCGTCTTCCGTCGGCCCGATACCGTTCGGATTGGACGGCGCTTCCGAAAACGGCAAGCACCCCGCATTGTCCAGAATCGTCGCGGGCGAAGTCGTAACCGGATCGCCGGGCGAGTTCGCAATTCCCAGATAGCGCGCCGAATCGATGGGGCTCTGCCCGTGCTTGGCAGTGATGATGATGAGTGTGGAATGGTACAACCCCTGCTTCTTCAGCTCGGCAACCCATGCGCCGATCGCCTTATCCGTGAATACAATCTCGTCCAACAACGGCGCGCTCGGCGTGCCGGTAGAGTCCAGGTAGCCGCCGCTTGACACGACTGCCTTGGTTGCCGGATCACGTTCGATGACTTTTTGGCCTGCACTCACGGTTTGAAAGTTCATGCCGAAGATCGCCGGAACCGGGGCCTTCTTCTTGCGGTTGTGCGTGTAGCCATCGATTTGGTTGAGGACGGCGCTGACCTTGAGCGAGTCATAGCACTGGACGTTTTTGAAACTGATATCCCAGGCGCTGGTTCCCAGCGCGTCCTGAACTTTGGAACAGTCCACGCCCGTCACCGTGGTCACCCCGGGCAGGCCGACGACGAGTGAATTGACTTCGGGTCCGTAAAAATCATCCACATTCTTCCCATTGCCCGGACCTGAGACCGAGGAGTAGGCAGGATGCTTGTCGGACCAGGCCGTGTAGAGACCCGCCGCGTGAGCCACTCCGAAGATCGTGTTGGTACGCACGAAATTCCACGGGTACACCGGCTTGCAACCGTCGTATGGGTCGCGAATCAGCTTCAAAGGGTCGATAGAGTTGACTCCGCCATCGCCATTGGCGGTGCTGATGCCGTCGATCCCGTTCACGTATTGCTGATTCTTGTCGATGCCTTCTTCGTACTCGGTTCTGGTGCCGTTCGGCATCCCCGGAATGCAGGTGCCGCCCGCAACTCCATTCCCGGTCAGGATCGTCGGCGGAGCAAGCACGCGATCGTACGCGACGTCATAGTAGGCGCCGGCGGTCCGCGGCGATGCTCCGGAGATGATCGCCGTCAGCCCCGGAAACGAATCCGAGGGCCTCGACGTGGACGTGTCCACATAGTTGACGGCAGTCTCGCCCAACTCCGCCAGATTGGGGCAATAAGGCTTCCCTCCATTTACTGTGCTGATTCCGCGTGAACAGTTCAAGTAATCCACGGCGTGCATGCCGTCAATACTGACGAGAAGGACATGGTGTATACCGTCGCCCTCCCCCTCCCCCTCCGCATACGCCAGCGGCGGCGTTGCGTTTGATATCGTGGCGGCAGTCATTATCAGAGATAGGGCGCCGGCCACGGCCGGTGCAGCTTTGTGGTTCATCATCGCGTGATCCTCCTGTCTCTCTTTAGTTAGTTTAGTGGGCGTGGACTT
>DASYFQ010000239.1:0-36551 GCA_036498345.1 Steroidobacteraceae bacterium | reverse complement strand
GTTCGGTGCGCAGCCTGTGCACCAGACGCATGACCTGCACGCCCGCCTGATTGATCGCACCGATGGGCATGACCAGCGGGTCGACGACGACATCGCACGCCGGAATGCCATGGTCGATCGCCCGCTCGACGATTTTCTTTGCGACCGCATAACGCACGTCCGGATCCTCGGAGATTCCCGTTTCGTCGTTCGAGATCGCAATCACTGCGGCGCCATACTTCTTGACGAGCGGCAGTACGGATTCCAATCGTTCGTCCTCGCCGGTCACGGAATTGACCAAGGCCTTGCCTTTGTACACGGCGAGCCCGGCCTCGAGTGCGGCGACGATGGATGAGTCGATGGACAGCGGCACGTCCGTGATCGACTGAACCAGCCGGATGGCGCGCGCGATAATCGCGGGCTCGTCGGCCAGCGGAATGCCCGCGTTGACGTCCAGCATGTGCGCACCGGCCGCGACTTGGGCGCGCGCATCCGCCTCGACGCGCGTGAAGTCGCCCGCGGCCATTTCCGCGGCGAGGATCTTGCGCCCCGTCGGATTGATGCGCTCGCCGATGATGACGAAGGGCCGATCGAAACCGATGACGACTTCCTTGGTGGCGGAACTGATAACGGTGTCGGTCATGTTGCTGTCCTGTGAGAATATTGGGGGACGTCGCGCGCCGGATACCAGGGAGCGCGGCCATGGAGGATGCCGGATTTATCGACGATCTCGGCCACCGATTCTTCCTGGCGGTAGGCCATGATGTGCACGCCGCTGACTCCGCGGATCTCGCGCATCGATTGAATCAGCTCGATGCAGATGTTGCGGCCCTCGCGCGCCTGATCTTGCGCGCCGCTGAGACGCGCGATGACGGCGTCCGGGACATGCATGCCCGGGACGTTCCTGCGCATCCAGTCCGCCGTTTTCGCCGAGCGCAGCGGACCGACGCCGGCGAGAATATAGACTCTATCGAGCAGGCCGAGCGCCTCGACCTCTTGCATGAAGCGGCGCAACAGCGGCACGTCGAAGCAATACTGAGTCTGGATGAATTGCGCGCCCGCGGCGACCTTCTTCGCCAGGCGCTGCGGCCGCCAGGCATGCGGCAGGCCGGCGGGATTCTCGGCGGCGCCGAGAAACACGCGCGGCGCGAAGCTGATCTTGCGCCCGCTCTGAAAATGATGATCGTCGCGCAGGGTGCGCGCGATATCGAGCAGCGACACGCAATCCAGATCGAACACCGGTTTCGCCTGAGGATGATCGCCTGCCTGCACGCCGTCGCCGGTCAAGCAGAGGATGTTGCACACTCCCATCGCGGCGCTGCCCAGAATATCGCCCTGAATCGCGATGCGATTCTTGTCGCGGCAGGAGATCTGCATGATGGGCGCGTATCCGACCCTCGTGAGCAGCGCGCACACGGCGAGACTCGACATGTGGCAGTTCGCGCCGCTGCCGTCGGTCGCGTTGATGGCGTCGACGTAGCCGTCGAAAACCCTTGCCCGTTTGTACACCTCCTCCGGATCGGCGGAATCCGGCGGCGCAAGCTCCGTGGTGACCGCAAAGCCGCCCGCGCGCAGTACGCGCTCGAAGCGCCCCGGGGAGGTATGGCCGGGCAGGATGGGCAGCGGATAGCCCGGGACCGGTTCGTCCTCGAACCTCATGACGCGCCTTTTGGAATTCCCGTCGGAGAAGCCGTCGCGGGGCCGTCCGGGTTGCCGCTTTTCTCACGCACGACCCGTAGCCACGATGAACGGCCTTGCTGGCGTTGATCGACGGCGAACTGCATCTTGCTCATCGCCTCGACGCCGCCTGGGATGCGTTCGCTGCCGCGGTAGGCTTCGAGCCAGACGCACCTCATGTCCGGCTTGACCTCGCAATTGCCGTCGTCACGCACGCCGCCGCAAGGCCCGTTGCGCAATGACTTCGGGCAGTTCATGGGACATGACATGCCGGTAGAGCTGAGCACGCATTGGCCGCACATGCGGCAATCGAACAGCAGGCCTTTGACGGCCTTCTCGACGCTCGCCGCCGGCCGCTCGATGCGCTCGTACCCCAATGCGCGAAACAGGGGATTGAGGCGCACCAGTGTGGCCTCGAAGCCCCGATAGAACGCGTTCAATCCGCGCGCGTGGCGCACCGACCATAGCCTGACAGCGTACATCAGACGGACTCGGAAGCCGGCTCGGCTCCGGTATCGGGGACGGCGAGGTTCGCGTCCACACCCTTCGCACGAATCAACCGCTCCAAATCCTCGTCAGTGAACTTCGATTCGAGGCGCGCGGCCTCGGCGGATGCTTCGGCCTGGAGATCGTCGCCGCAGGGGCGCGGTGCACTGCGAGCCCAGTCCGCAAGATAGGCATCCGAGCTGCCTTTGCCGGCGCGCATGGCGGCGCGGTCCACTGCTTCTTGAAAGCGCTGCGAAAGCTGCACCTTGGCCGCCTCGCGGCCGCGCTTTACGATCACCTGAGCGGGTATGTCGCGCCAGGAAATGACGATCAGCGAAGCCATCGAACGGCCTCCTCGTTGCGGCGGCCGTCGCCGCGCGGGGCCCCGCCGGCCCCGATGCCGCCGCGTGTCGCCACGGTGGCGAGCGCCGTCCCCAAAGTCCCATAACCGGTGAGATGAATTTCGAACTCCAATCCCATCCGCGCCGAGATCGCGCGCGCCTGTTCCTCCGACTCCGCATGGGGCGCCTGAGCCAAATAGACCAGCTTGCGATAATTGCCGAAGTAGACCGGAAACAGCTCCGGATGGCGATCGAGCCCGAGACCCCGAATGACCAAGCGGTCGAAATGGCGCAGCAGAAAGTCCGTGAGATAGAAGGTACCCGGTTCGGCTTCGGCGAGCGCGGCGAACACGGGTGCCGTCGCGAAGAACTCGTAACAATGGGCGCCGGGAATGCGTTCAACCCCTTCCTCGCGCAGCACATCGTCCAGCAATCCGCCCGTGCCGCAGTCGCCGTAGGCGACGAAGATCGAACCATAGCGGTCGCGAGACGCATGGATGAGCGCGCGAACCGCGCCGGGAATCTTTTCCGGTCGATTATGCAATTCGGCCGGCAGACAGCGCACGTCCAGCTCATCCCAGCCGTTGGCGCGGCGCAGTGCCGTGATCTCGTGCGCCAGCGCGCCGCAGGCAATGATCAGCAGCCTCGAGCCCTGCGACGCGACGTTCTGAGTCACGGCGCGCCTGCGCTCAGTGGGCCGCCGCCGCCGCGCCGGCTCGCCGCGCCGCGATCAGCCCCTTGGCGGTTTCGACTGCAACGGCGGCATCGCGGCAGTACGCATCCGCGCCGACGGCCTTGCCGAATTCCTCATTGAGCGGCGCGCCGCCGACCAGCACGATGTAGTCGTTGCGGATGCCGCGCTCCTTCAGCGTATCGATGACCACCTTCATGTAGGGCATCGTCGTCGTCAACAGCGCCGACATGCCGAGGATATCCGGCTTGTGCTTGTCGAGCGCCTCCAGGTATTTCTCGACCGGATTGTTGATGCCGAGATCGATGACTTCGAAACCCGCGCCCTCGAGCATCATCGAGACCAGGTTCTTGCCGATGTCGTGAATGTCGCCTTTGACCGTGCCGATGACGATCTTGCCTATCGGCTCCACGCCGGTTTCCGCCAGCAGCGGCCGCAGGATCTCCATGCCGCCCTTCATGGAATTTGCGGCGAGCAGCACCTCCGGCACGAACAGGATGCCGTCGCGAAAATCGATCCCGACGATGCGCATGCCCTCCACCAGGGCGTCGTTCAGCACGCGCTCGGCCGACCAGCCTCTCCGGAGGAAAATCCGCGTCGCTTCCTCGACCTCGACTTTGAGGCCGTTGTACAGGTCGTCGTGGACCTGTTCAGTCAGTTCCTCGTCATTGAGCTCGCTTAAGTCGAATTCGTCCTCAGTCGGCGCTGACATACTCTCTCCAACCGTTATTTTCCGAACCGCAACCGTACCTTACACGGCCCTCATGGCATTCCATGTTAAGACGCAACCGCCCTGCGGACTTGTGATATCGCGACGACGACGTGTCCAGACGCGACATCATCAGGTCACCGGCGGCGCACCGCCCTCCGCCTTGCGCTTCGCCACATAGGAGTCGAGCGCCTCGACGATCGCGGGATCGCGAGCCGGCGCGACATAACGTTGCAATTCGCTCTGCCAGATTCCGGTCGCGCGCTCGGTCGCGGTTTTGGCACCGTCATCGGCCCAGCTGCCGGCGTTGCGCCAGTCGGAGACCAGAGGCGCGTAGAACGCGCTTCGGTAGCGCTCCATGGTGTGCGCACAGCCGAAGAAGTGACCTCCGGCGCCGACCTCGGCCACCGCCTCGAGTGCGACGTCCGAGGGTCCCGCCCCCACCGGCTGGAACACCTCTGCGAACATCTGCAGCATCTCGATATCGAGGATGAATTTCTCGTACGACGTCGTCAGCCCGCTCTCCAACCAGCCGGCCGCGTGCAGGACGAAATTGCAGCCGCCGAACAATGCGCCCCACAGGCTCATCTGCGACTCGTAGGCGGACTGAGCATCGGGAATGTTCGACGCAGTCGCGTTCGACGAACGCCACGGCAAACCGAGAAAGCGCGCCATCTGGCCGGCCCCGAAAGCCGCTTTGACGTACTCGGGCGTACCGAACGCGGGCGACCCGGATTTCATGTCGACGTTCGAGGTAAAGCTGCCGTACACGATCGGCGCGCCCGGCCTCACGATCTGCGCCAGCGTGAGTCCCGCCAGTGCCTCGGCGTGCGCGAGCGTGAGCGCACCCGCGATGGTCACCGGCGCCATCGCTCCCGCGAGCGTGAAGGGCGTGATGATGAGCACTTGGCCCGCGGTGGCGAAATCGATGATGCCGTCGGCCATCGGTATGTCGAGCTGCAGCGGCGAATTCGTATTGATGATGGTGTAGGTATAGGGACGCGAGCGGAACTCTTCGTGCGAAATGCCGTGCGCGAGCCGGATGAGTTCGAAATTGTCCGCGACCTGCTTGTGGCCGCGTGAAAATATGAATGGAATCTTGTCGCAGAGCATGAGCTGGGCGCGCGTCACCTCGAGATGGCGGATGTGCACGGGAACGTCCTGAGGCTCGGTGGCGCCGCCGAGAACGTGGATCACCTCGAAGTTTTGACACAGCTTGATCAGGTTGCAGAAGTCCTGGAGCGTTCCCGCGCGCCGGCCGCCTGCCGTGTCCATGATGTTCGGAGGGCCCGAGGTGGGCGCGAATGCGACGCATTGATTCGACAACGGAACGTGGCGTTCCGGATCCACGGCGTGCAGCGTAATATCGCGCGGCGCAGTGGCGAGCGAGGCGCCGACCAATTCACGGCCGAGCCGCACGATCTGCGTTGCCTCATCGACTTCCGCCCCGGCATTCCGATACAGAACCCGCGCGTCGGCCGACAGTACCTTCATGCCCTGCGTTTCGAGCATGACGAGCGCCGCCTCGTGAATGGCGGCGACCTGATCGTCGGAGAACACTTTCATCGGCTCGAACGGATTGCGCAAATGCCGGTACGGCCGCGTGCGATCGAAGATCGCGTGGCTGACGTCGGCGCTTCCGGGCCGGCGCCGGCTGCGCCGGCCAACCGTCTCTTCAGGTGATTTCATGCGTCGCTGCTCGGCAGTTTGGGACGGAAAATATTATAGAGAAGAAAAGCCGTGCTCCCGTGCCGGTCTACGCAGTTTCCACAGCGCGCAGCGAATTTATTTTTGCCGGTATGCCTTAATACGATATGCCGATGGGCCTACATGCCTTTATCCGATACGCGATACGTCGGCCTGGCCCGCGAGCGGGCGGCCGGTGGCCGTCGAACGAGCCACCGCCTCCGCCAGATAATCGGCGCCCGGCCCCTCAGCCGTCGGGGCGTGCGCCAGCTTTTCAGTCACGCTGG
Organism: Steroidobacteraceae bacterium; assembly: GCA_036498345.1. Lineage (GTDB taxonomy): Bacteria > Pseudomonadota > Gammaproteobacteria > Steroidobacterales > Steroidobacteraceae > Bog-1198. The sequence continues at coordinate 30,695 of DASYFQ010000239.1, read as the reverse complement.
TTTCGACGTGCGGATCGGCCGCACCGGCGCGGCGCGCCGCCGCCAGCGCGAGCTCGCGCGATAGGCGCTGCGCATGCTCGAGCGCAGGTTCCGGATCCGGATAGTCGTGACTTCCCGCCGGATCATGGACTCGGAAAACCCTGAAGGTCGGCTGATTGACCAGAATTTCAACGGTCTGCGAAACCACTCCGGCGACCGCGCCCACCGCGTTACACACCGCCGCATGCGTGGGGATGGACAGCGGCGTACCGAGCCGCCGGGCCACCTCGGGGTAGTAGGCACCGACCGGCGCGCCGATGGCGATCAACGGCCGCGCGAGTCCGAACGTCGTCTGCAGGAGTTTCGAAAACCGCCGTCCGGCAACGGTCTCCTCGATGAGTCTGGACCCCAGTTCGCCCCAGCCGCGCCCTCGCGCCTCGAGACCGGGATCCTGAGCCAAGGCCGCGGCGAGCAGCACGCGGCCGGTCTCGCACACGACGTGTTCGTAGGTTCGCTCGCAGATCGCCTGCGGCGACACCGCCGTACGCGCGGCGCGCGCATTGCGTTCCTCGGTGGCGAGAATGCGGGCGCCGTACTCGGCAGCCTCGCGGCTCCATCCCTGTTGCCGATCGAGCACGTGCATGGCGTCGCTCGGCGTGAACGCCGCGAGCGTCGCAAGCCCTGCATCGGCGAGACGGCGCAGCGCCTCGAGGCCTGCGCCGCTGCGCACGACCTCGGAGACTTGGCGCGGCTCCAAGGTCAATGCATCCCACACTCGCCGTTCGGCCGCCGACAGATGCCCGGGAGGCGCGCGATCGGGATTTCGAAATGCGAATTGCGCCGGATGTGCCGGAAGGCGCTCGAGTTCCGCGACCGCCATCAGCTGCGCGAGCGCGGCCGGGAAGCGATGCGCCAACAAGCTGAGCGGCATGGCCTTGCGCGGACCGACGCACAGCCGATGTTGCCGGTCGAAAAACACCTCGCTGTCGCCGCCGAGGCCGCTGGTGCGCACGTCGACGGCCTCGACCATGGTACGCCACGCGCCGACGAGAGCGCCCTCGCCCCTGATGACCGGCCGGCCGCCGGAGACCACCGCGACGTCGGTGGTCGTGCCGCCCATGTCCGCGACGACGAAATCCTCGAGCCCGGTCAGGAAACCCGCGCCGACCACGCTTGCCGCGGGGCCCGACAGAATGGTCTCGACCGGATACTCGAGCGCAATTTCCGCCTTCATCAACGACCCGTCGCCCTTGACGATCATCAGCGGTGCGTCGATCGATTCCTCCGCGAGCACGCGCGTCAACGCCTCGATCAAATGCCGGATCTGCGGCGTGAGGCGCGCGTTCAGCGCGGCCGTGAGCGCGCGGCGTGGAGCATCGAGCTTGGAACTCAATTCGTGCGCGCAGGTCACGGGTTTCGCGGTCGCCGCGCGAATCAGCTTGCGCGCCCGCAATTCATGCGCCGGGTTGCGCACGGAGAAATTCGCCGCGACGGCGAACGCCTCGACGCGCGCCTCGTGCTCGATGACCGCCCGCGTCACGGCGCCTTCGTCGAGTGCCGATGACTCTTCGCCGGTTGCCCCGTGGCCGCCCGGAACGCGGACCACCAAGCCGCCGCTGCCGGGACGCAGCAGACCCGAACGCTCGACCATCGCGTCATCGAAGCCGATCAGCAGCGTGCATACCGGGCTGAAGCGGTTTTCAACGACGGCATTCGTCGCGAGCGTGGTCGACACGGACACCAGTCTGACCTGGTCGCGGCTCGCGCCCGCCGGAAGCAGCGCCAGCACGGCGCGAATCGCCTCGCTGATGCCGAGGGCGAGATTCCAGGGTGTGGTCAGCGCCTTGGCGCCGGCGATGACCTGGCGGCCGTCCGCGAGCAGCACCGCGTCGGTGAACGTTCCGCCTGTGTCGAGGCCGAGCCAGAGATCCTGTGCCGAATTTTTCGCGCTCATCGAGGGTCCTCAGATTCCGGTCCGCGACATGCCGCGTCGCGGTTGCGGCGCGTAACATACCGGAATCGCGCGCCTCCCGCCCCGCCCCTTTCCTTGTGCGGCCTGTAGGTTTACGCTCCCCTCTCGGGCATCACAGGAGGGGGGGCATATGCAGAAAGCTGTGCGCAAGTATCTCAAGGCCCTTGAAGCGAGCGACGCCGACAAGGCCGCCGCGCTGTTCACTCCTGACGGCTGGGTCCAGTCGCCGTTTTTGGGCCGCCTTCCCGTGCGTGCCTACGTGAAGAAAGTTGCCGACGCATCGAGCGCCAGCGAGCTCACCGTGCACGATGTTCTGGTCAGTGCCGAAGGCCACATGCGGGCGGTCGCCTACTATCTTTATGACTGGCGGCTCAAGGATGGCTCGAAGGTGGCGTTCGAATGCGCAGACGTATTCAACTTCGATCCGGATACCGGACACATCGCGTCCGTCGTGCTGGTTTATGACACCCATCTCATCCGAGACGCCGTAGAGAACAAATACCCCTGACGTCCGGACGGACTAGCGGCACCGCTTCAAGTATTCTCCGCCCTCGCGGTGCGGCGGCCCGTGCTGCGTTTGCCCGCAGCGCCGGGGGCGGCGCCGGCTTGCCGGCTCAGCTCGCCGCGCAATTGCGCCGTCGCACCGGTTGAAATGGCGCCGAGCCTGGATTCGATGGTGTTGAGATCCGGTTTCGCTCCACGCACGTGGTTTTCGAGCGCCTGACGCATGGTGCGCAAGTGTTCCGGCGTCGTGCCGCAACACCCGCCGATGATCCGAGCCCCTGCATCCAGCGATAGGCAGGCGTATTGCGCCATCAATTCGGGCGTACCGTTGAAGCGGATCTCGCCGTCGCGGAATTGCGGAATGCCGCAGTTCGCCTTGGCCACGAGAATGGCCGCGGACTCCGAGGCCGTGGCGAGATTGACGATGCACGCGACGAGTTCGGAGGGTCCGGTGCCGCAATTGCTGCCGCATGCCGCGAGTCCGTGCTTGCGGTGCAATGCGGCGAGCTCGGATGGCGTGATGCCCATCATCGTTCGGCCGTTGGTGTCGAAGCTCAAGGTGGCCACGATCGGCAGACCGGTCGTGCGCGCGCCGCCGATGGCTGCTTCCGTTTCCTCGACCGACGACATGGTTTCGATCCAAAGAATGTCCGCGCCGCCCCGCTCGAGCGCGGTTGCCTGCTCGGCAAATGCCTCGCGGGCGGCATCCAGGCTCAGCGGCCCGAGCGGCTCGAGAATCTCCCCGGTCGGTCCCATGCTTCCGCCGACGAGCACCGTGCGCGGGACGCGATTCGCTTCGGTACGGGCGATGCGCGCCGCCTTTTCGTTCAGCTCCGCCACCCGATCTTCCGCCTTGTGCAGCTTCAACCGGTGCCGGGTGCCGCCGAAAGTGTTCGTCAGGATGATGTCCGCTCCGGCCTCCACGAAGGCACGGTGCAATTCGGCAATCCGGTCGGGATGCTCGGAATTCCAAAGCTCGGGCGCATCGCCCGACCGCAAGCCGCGTTCGAACAAATTGCTGCCGGTCGCGCCATCCGCGAGCAGCCAAGGCCGTTCCGTCAATAACGATGTCAGTCGGTCGGTCATTTCGTCGTCTTCGCTGGTGTAACCGGTGAATATTACCATGGCCCCATCCGGCCGAATAAATGCCGACCGGAATTCAACCAATCGCTCGCGCCCGGTCACTCACCGTTGACCACATCGCGCAACAACCAGGGAGCGACAAAATGCACGAAGAACAGGTATCTGCGTTCACATGCGCCCGAGTCGTCATCGCAGCAATTCTGGGGCTCTGGGCGGCGCTCGCCGCCGCCTCGGAATCCGCCGATGCGTTCATCCCTCGGATCATCAACTCCTCCACTATTCCACCGAATGGCGATCTCAATCCCTACGGTGTCGCATTCGTTCCCGAGCGCTTCCCGGCGGGCGGCGCGATCGTCGCCGGCGATGTCCTGATCAGTAATTTCAACAGCAGCGCCAACGTGCAGGGCACCGGCACGACCATCGTGCAGCTCGCGCCGCGAGGGTCTCTCGCCCCTCCCGGAACCGCCACTGTATTTTTTACGAGCAGCCTGCCGGGACTCAGCACGGCTCTCGGGGTTCTCCGAGATGGATTCGTGATCATCGGTAACGTACCGACCACCGACGGCAGCTTCGACACGATCGGTCAGGGCGCCCTGCAGGTAATCGATCGGCACGGCCGTCGCGTGCAGACGCTGAGCGATTCGCAGTTCCTGAATGGCCCCTGGGATCTCGCCGTGGACGATCACGGCGACCACGCGCATATTTTCGTGTCGAATGTGCTGAATGGAACCGTCTCACGCCTCGACGTCGCAGTGGGGCCGAAAGGCCTGACCGTATCCAAAAAGACTGCGATCGCCGTCGGCTACACGCACGTGCCGAATGCCGCAGCGGTCGTTCTGGGTCCGACCGGCCTCGCCTTCGACCGGGACACCGATACGCTCTACGTCGCCTCGACCGCCGACAACAAGATCTTCGTGGTTCCCCAGGCAACCAGCCGGACGGGCGCCGTGACCCGGGGCGGCATCGCATTTGCCGACTCGCATCTGCGCGGTCCCTTGGCGCTGCGATTCGCGCCGAACGGCGATCTGCTGGCTGCCAACGGCGATGCGGTCAACGCGGACGTATTGCACCCGAGCGAGATTGTCGAATTCACGACCGGGGGCGAGTTTGTCGGCGAATACAACGTCGATTCGAGTCAGGGCGGCGCTTTCGGGCTCGACACGCTGCGGGATGGGCCGCACGAACTGCGGGATGGACCGCACGAAGGGCCGCCATTCAACTACGCCGTCATCGATGACGTGACCAATAGCCTGGCGGTATACCGCCTGCAGGGCCGATAGCCCGACCCGGCGGAGGTTGCGCGGCTACGCCGTTCGGCGCCGCGCAACCTCGCCTCCGCCCTTGCCTTTCCGCCCCTTCGGGCGACAAGTCGGCCGGACGGCCGACTTAGTCTATAATGGGGCGATTCCGGGACGAGACCTCAACAGGACATCGATATGGCAGAGCACAAGACACTTTTTCTGCAGGCACCATCCTTCGATGGTTTCGACGGGGGCGCCGGATCGCGCTACCAGGCCAAGCGCGAAATCAAATCGTTCTGGTTCCCGACCTGGCTGGCGCAATCGGCTGCTCTGGTGCCGAATTCGCGCCTGCTCGACGCCCCTGCCGATGAGCTGAGCGTCGATGAGACCCGCAAGATCGCGCGCGGCTACGACCTGGTCATCATGCACACCAGCACGCCGTCGTTTCCGACCGATGCCAAATTCGCCGAACTCCTGAAACAGGACAATCCGGCCATCAAGATCGGCCTGGTCGGGGCCAAGACCATGGTTGATCCGGAGGGCTCCTTGAAAGCCACCCATGCGGTGGACTTCGTGTGCCGCGAGGAATTCGACTACACCTGCAAGGAAGTCGCCGAAGGGCTACCTTTGAGCGACATCAAGGGACTCTCGTATCGCGGCGACGACGGGCGCATCGTGCACAACTTGCCGCGGGCCATCATCGAGAACATGGATGAATTGCCGTTCGTCGCGCCCGTCTACCGGCGCGATCTCAAGATTGAGAACTACTTCATCGGTTACCTCAAACATCCCTACGTGAGTTTCTACACCGGCCGCGGCTGCCGCTCGAAGTGCACGTTCTGCTTGTGGCCTCAGACCGTCGGCGGTCACCGCTATCGCGTGCGCTCGGCCGAAAATGTGCTTGCCGAGGTGCGCTGGATCAAGGAAAACATGCCGGAAGTGAAGGAGATCATGTTCGATGACGACACCTTCACCGATACTTCAAACCTGCCGCGCGTGGAGGCCATTGCGCGCGGGATGGGCGAACTCGGTATGACGTGGAGTTGCAACGCGAAGGCGAACGTACCCTACAAGACCTTGAAGGTGATGAAGGACCACGGTTTGCGCCTGCTGCTGGTCGGCTACGAATCAGGCGACGACCAGATCCTGCTCAACATCAAGAAGGGGCTGCGCACCGATATCGCGCGGCGCTTCACCGAAGACTGCCGCAAGCTCGGCATCATGATTCACGGCACCTTCATTCTCGGCCTGCCGGGCGAGACGAAGGAAACGATCGAGAGCACGATCAATTTCGCCAAGGAGATCAATCCGCACACGATCCAGGTATCGCTGGCGGCACCCTACCCCGGCACGACGTTGTACAAGCAGGCGGTCGACAACGGCTGGCTGCAGGAGAACGACGCCGTCAATCTGGTCAACGACAAGGGCGTGCAGCTGGCCGCAATCAGCTATCCGCATTTGTCGAAAGAAGAGATATTTCACAGTATGGAAGTGTTCTACAAGCGCTTCTATTTCCGGCCCAGCAAGATCTGGGAAATAGTCAAAGAGATGCTGACGAGCTGGGACATGATGACGCGGCGTTTGCGCGAGGGCGTCGAATTCTTCCGCTTCCTCCGGGCGCACGAAGCCTGAAGGGGCGGCGTTTCCATGCCTACGCTGCAAGCGTTCATGACCGTCGTCGGCTTCGTTGCCCTGAGCCTGGCGGCCAGCTATTCGGTTCTCACCGTCGTTGCCGTGCTCGCCTGGCGCATGCGGCGCGGGCCGGACGGTTCACGCTCGCAGCCGCCGGTCACGGTGCTCAAGCCCTTGTGTGGTGCGGAACCCGGGTTGCTCGACCACCTGCGCTCTTTCTGCCGGCAGAATTACCCGGAATTTCAGCTGGTGTTCGGCGTACGCGATGCGGCTGATCCCGCATGCGCGGTGGTGAAGCGGCTGGCGGCGGAATTCCCTTCGGTACCCATCGAACTGGTGATCAACCCGCAGCTTCACGGCAACAATTTGAAGATCAGCAACTTGATCAACATGCTGCCGTACGTGCGTCACGACATACTGGCAATGGCGGACAGCGACGCCTTCGTCGGAGCCGACTATCTCGCCACCGTCACGGCGCCGCTGCTGAGTCATGATGTCGGCCTGGTCACCTGCATTTACCGCGGCACGCCCACCAGGGGAATCTGGTCGCGTCTCGGGGCCATGTACATCAACGAATGGTATGTACCCTCGGTGCTGCTGGCGTGGCTTTTCGGTCATCAGGGCTATGTCTCCGGGCAAACCGTGTGCATGCGGCGAGATACGCTGCAAGCGATCGGCGGCCTGCGGGAGCTCGCGAACCATCTTGCCGATGACCATCGATTGGGTGAACTCGTGCGCGGCTTGGGACTGCGGATCGTGTTGTCGCCTTACATGGTGGATGGGGAGCATCACGAGCCGAATTTGCATTCGCTGACCCGGCACGAGCTACGCTGGATGCGCACGATACGCGTGCTGCGTCCGCGCAGTTTTCGGATGATTTTTCTGACCTTCAGTTTGCCCCTGGCGGTTTGCGGAATTCTCGCCGAGGGCGCAGAGTCGCCGTTGTCGATGACCCCATGGGTGCTTTTCGGGGTCACGGTGCTGGCGCGCCTGGTGCTGCATTTCGTGCATCGGCTACGCGATGATCGGGCTGTCCTGTCGGATCTATGGCTCCTGCCTGCGCGTGATTTGTTGATCTGCTGGGTATGGAGCCGGAGCTTCTTTACCTCCCACGTCACATGGCGCGGCAATGAGTTCGACGTCGGTGCTGACGGCGTCATGCGTCCGCTGTCCTGATTACCGAGCCGTCCCGAAATCATCGTCGTCTTGATTAACGGGGAGCCGGTTTGAAAATCGCGGCGTACATCGGTGGGCTGCTGGGGCTCGGGTTGCTGATCATCCTCGTCGTTCGCGCGGACTTGCCCGCGATGCTGCACACGTTGAACACGGGCGGCTTGCGGCTGCTGTGGCTGATTCCTTATCGCACGCTGTTCTTTTTCCTCTACGCCGCCGGCTGGTTCATACTCCTCCGTCCCTACGATCCTGCGCATCGCGCCGCCCTCGGCTACCTGTTCTGGGTCACTACGGTGCGCGAGGCGGTCGACCGCCTCCTACCGGTGGCCACCGTCGGCGGTGCCGTGGTCGGGATCCGCTTATTGCGATGGCGAGGGCTCGCCGCCGCGCCCATCGGCGCCGGGGTGATCGTCGAGATGGTGCTGACGTTGATCGTGGTGTATCTATTTACCGCCATGGGTCTATATCTGCTGGTGGAGTTCAGCACGACGGGACAGGAATACCGTCGTTTGCTGCTCGCGTTCCTGCTGAGCCTGCCCGTCCCGATACTGACGGTGCTGCTGCTGCGCTACGGGTCGGCATTCAAGTATTTGCATAAATTCTTGCGTCCCTTGATAGGCGAAAGCGCGATGAGCGAACAAGAAGCGGCATCGCTCGATCATGAACTCCGCGCCTCGATCCGCCGCGGGTGGAGTTTGCTCGTCGTGGGCACGCTGCAGCTCGCCGCACTGATCTCGGGATCGTTCGAGATCTGGTTTGCTTTGCGCCTCTTTGGGCACCCCGTAGGCTTCGCCACCGCCCTGGTGCTCGAGAGCATGACTCAGGCCGTACGGCATTTGGCCTTCGTCGTGCCGGCCGGACTCGGGGTCCAAGAGGCCGGCTTAGTGCTATTCGGGCATGCGTTCGGAATCAGCAGCGAATTGGCGCTGGCCGTTTCGATGGCCAAGCGCCTGCGCGAAGTGCTGTGCGGCTTGCCTGCGCTGCTGTCCTGGCAATGGCTCGAGGGCCGGCGTCTCCACGGGCTGATGGGAAATGCATCCCGCTAGTTCGATCATCCGGCTGCCATGGAGCTTGCAGCGCAGGCTCGACGCCGCCGCCGGCGCCCTGTTGAATCCGCCGAAATGCCGGCCGATCGACTTTACCCGGCCGCTGGGAGAAGCCGCGTTATTCCCGCCGGACTCCCTGTCCTGGCATATTTTCAAAAACCCCGTGGCGCTTCTGATCGGCGGGATCGCCGCCGTCATTCTTGAATTGGCGGAACCCGCCGTACGTACCGGAGTCTGGGAACACTCCTCATTTCGCAAGGATCCGATGGGTCGTCTGCAGCGCACCGGGCTCGCGGCCATGGTGACCGTCTATGGCGCGCGCAGCATTGCCGTACCCATGATCGCGAGAGTCGTGCGCATGCACGCCAAAGTCGCGGGACAGACCCCCGCCGGCATACCCTATTCTGCGGGCGACGCGCAGCTGTTGAGCTGGGTGCAAGCGACCGCTTCATTCGGTTTCGCCGAAGCGTACAGCCGCTATGTCCATCCGCTCAGCGAATCGGAATTCGACGCGGTGTATCGTGAGGGAGCGCCGGTGTCGCAGCTTTATGGCGCACTCGATGCCCCGCAGTCGAATGCGCAACGTCGGGCTCTGTTCGACTCCATGCGAAGCCGATTGGAACCATCGCCCATCATATTCCAGTTCCTCGAGATCATGCGTGAGACGGCCGCCTTTCCCCGGCCGCTGCTATGGATACAACGCATCCTGGTGCGCGCCGCCGTGGAGATAATTCCGGACCGCGTGCGCGACTGTCTCGGTCTCACCGAATATTATGGCCTGCGTCCACGCGAACGCTGGATCGTAGGACTGGCGGGAGCCGCCTCCGACAGGATCGTTCTGGCAGAGAGCCCCGCCGCGCAATCCTGTCTTCGGCTCGGGCTGCCGGTTACCCATCTTTACGGGTAGTGCCTGCGTCTCGTCGAACCTTACTTCCTGCGCCGGCCTTGCGCGGGTTTGGCGGGCTTGCGGTTGAACGTGCTGGGCGCGTCGAGGCCGCCGACCATGAAGTCCACCATTCGAGTCACCAGCTCATCCAGATTTTTTGCATCGAAGCGGTTGTCGGAAAGCTCATCGAGCCTATCCACGTCGGCCAGCATGTAAAGATAGGTACCGATGAGGAACATCATGCGAAACGAGATGTCCGCGGGATCCACATGGGGCAAAGAACGCTCGAGGGCCGCGATATACCGTTTCGTCGAGATGTCGTAGACGTCACGTCGAAGGCGGAAAGCCAACTCCTCGGGCTCGTTATGCAGCCGGGCCTGTAGCCTGCAAAAGGCCAATCCCGCGGGCCCGCTGCGCTTCATGTCGAATTGCGGCACCAGGTAAGCTTCCACCAGTTCGCGCACCGTGGGCGGACGGGCGCGACGCGCCTCCAGTGCGTCGAGCAGATCCGCGCGCCGCTGCACGATTGCCAGACCGCGGCGTTTGAAGACGGCCTCGAATAAACCGGTCTTCGATCCGAAATGATAGCCAATCAGGGCCTGATTGACTCCCGCATGGGTCGCAATGTCGCGAATGGAGGTACCCGAGTATCCATTGGCGGCAAACAACTGTTCGCCTACGTCCAGGATCAGCCCCCAGATATCTTTGCCAGCTGCCGGCCGACCAGGGCGGCGGGTTGATCTTCCCGGTGTCTTTCTTGTGCCTTGCACGACGATACCCCAAAAGTCCGGCGATCTTACGCGCAGCGGATGCTGCCAGCCAGCGCGCCACATCCCATGGCTCACTCCTGCCGAGCCCTACCGCTTTTCATTCTCGGCTTGACAACGGATGTAATTCTGCATACGTTTAATTAATTAAATAATTCGTCACGCGGGACTCTCATATGGCCATCAGCGATTTGGATTTGTTCAACGCGTGGGTCCGCGTGCTCGAGCTCTGTCAGCTGAAATCGCGAGAGGCGGTCACCATCTTGACGAACGCCAATACGCACCCGCAGACGCTGATGACGGCAGCCATGGCGGTCCAGAGCCTCGGTGCAAAGCTCAATCGTCTGGATCTCCCGGTCTTGAACGGGGAGAAGGCGCTGAGCCGCGATCCATTTGCCTATTTGGGCGCGACGCCTCTGAAAGACAACCCGCCGGCCATGGCGGCGCTCAAGGCCAGCGACTTGGTGCTGGACCTGATGCTGTTGCTGTTCTCCCCCGAGCAGCAGGAAATCCTGAGCGCGGGCACGCGCATCCTGCTGGCGGTCGAGCCGCCGGAAATCCTCACCCGGCTGATTCCCATTGAACAAGACAAGCTGGATGTGCTCGCGGCCGCGGCCAAACTCGAGCGTGGCAAGGAACTGCGTATCACGTCCGCGGCCGGCACGGATCTCAAGTGTCCCTTGGGCCAATTCGACATTCTCAAGGAATATGGCTTCGTCGATGAACCCGGACGCTGGGACCACTGGCCGAGCGGATTTCTGGCGACCTGGCCAAACGAAGGCCAGGTCCAAGGCACAGTGGTGCTGAACCGCGGCGACATCCTGCTGCCGATGAAATCCTTCATTCGAGAGCCGATCGCACTCAAGATCGAGAACGGCTTTCTGATCTCGATCAACGGCGGGTTGGAGGCCGACATCCTCCGCGAGTACATGGAGTCTTTCAACGATCCGGAAGCCTACGCCGTTTCACATCTGGGCTGGGGCCTGCAGAAACGGGCGAAATGGTCGATGCTCGAATTGTACGACCGTGAGGCCGCGTTCGGCATGGATGCGCGCGCCTTTGCCGGCAACTTTCTGTTCTCCTTTGGTCCCAATGTCGAAGCCGGCGGCTCGCGCAATACCGCTTGCCACATCGACATTCCGATGCGGCATTGCACCGTCCAACTGGATGGCGAAACGGTCGTGAATCGAGGCCACCTCACTTGAAGACGAGCTATCGCATCGGACAGATCGTGCCGAGTTCGAACGTCACGATGGAAACAGAGATTCCCATGATGCTGAGTCAGCGTCAGCTCGTCCGTCCGGAACGATTCACGTTCCACTCGTCCCGCATGCGCATGAAGACGGTGCAGAAGGACGAGCTTGCGGCAATGGACGGGGAATCCGATCGTTGCGCGGCCGAACTGAGCGACGCGGATGTCGATGTGCTCGGCTATGCCTGCCTGGTAGCGATCATGGCGATGGGAACCGGCTATCACCGGCAGTCGCAGGTGCGCCTGCATCAGCGAACCGTGGATAACGGCCACGGCGCGCCGGTGGTCAGCAGTGCCGGAGCATTGATCGATGCGCTGGGTGTCATCGGCGCTCGAAGGATTGCGCTGGTGGCGCCGTACATGAAGCCCCTGACTCAGACCGTGGTGGATTACATTCGAGCCGAAGGCATCACGGTCGTCGACTCGGTGGCGTTGGAGATTCCGAACAACCTGGATGTGGCACGCCACGATCCCGCGCGCCTCCCGTCCATCGTTCAGTCCCTCGACATTCGCGATGTCGATGCCATCGTGGTGTCCGCGTGCGTGCAGATGCCCTCGCTGCCGATCGTGCCGCGCGTCGAGGCGCTGACGCGAAAGCCGGTGATATCGGCGGCCATCGCGACCACGTACGCGATGTTGAAGGCGCTGAATCTCGAGGCCGTAGTCCCGGGAGCGGGTGCCCTGCTCTCTGGGGCCTACTGAGGCTCGGGCGCGATGTCCACCCTGCTCCACGGCGCCAACGTTCACGCCAACGGCATTCGCCAGCATTACCTGCGGTACGGCGGCAAGGGCCGCCCGTTGGTGGTGGTGCCCGGCATCACCAGCCCCGCGGTCACGTGGGGATTTGTCGGAGAACGTTTCGGCCAAATGTTCGACACGTATATCGTGGATGCCCGCGGACGCGGACTATCGGCCGCGGCGCACGACCTCGACTACGGTCTGGATGCCCTCGCGGATGATCTTGCGGCCTGCATCCGGGCTCTCGGTCTCTCGAACCCCTGCGTGGTCGGTCACTCGATGGGGGCGCGTATCGCCATCCGAGCGGCGAGCCGGCACCGCTTGGCGTTGGATCGGCTCGTCCTGGTGGACCCTCCGGTGAGCGGTCCCGGTCGCCGGCCCTATCCCGCGCCGCTGTCCTGGTACGTCGACTCGATCCGCATGGCGGCATCGGGCTGCACCGCCGACGACATGCGCCGCTTTCTGCCGTCGTGGACCGACGAACAGTTGCGCTTGCGCGCCGAATGGCTCCATACCTGCAGCGAGGCCGCGGTCGTGCGCAGTTTCAAGGATTTTCACGATACGGATATCCACGCGGATCTGCCCGCAATCACGGTGCCCACACTTCTCGTGATCGCCGGGAAGGGCGGTGTGATCCGCCATGAAGATGCCGAAGAGATTTCTCATCTGCTTCGCGGCGTTGCCATCACTACCGTCGAAAACAGCGGCCACATGATCCCTTGGGACGATTTCGACGGGTTCTTTCGGGCCATCGATCCTTTTCTGAGCGGTCGCTCATGAAACAAAACTACTCGCCGTCCATCGCCGTCCGGGCGCGCGGGGGTACACGGTAATCGCGGCATGTCGATGCTTTAAGGGGGAGTTGATCTAGTCCGTCGTTCAGTCAAATAACAGAATGTGAGGTGGGATGAATATGTTCGCAATCTACCGGTCGGTCTTCATCACCAATATCCGACTGACGCCGGGCCCTGCGGCTGTGCTGATCGGGCTGCTGCTATCGGCCTCTTCCCTGGCGGCCCTCGCCGACACCGCACCGGCGGAGGCGGCGCCGAAGCAGACCGCCGCCGCCGCCGGCGATCAATTGACCGAGATCGTCGTCACGGCGGAAAAGCGCGCGTCGACCGTGCAGAGCACGCCCATCAGCATCACGGCATTCAGCGGTGAACAGCTTCAGGCGCAGGGCGTGACGAACGTGATGGCCCTCGCCGGGCAAACGCCGGGCATCTCGATGCGAAGCTCCGGCCCGGGGCAGACCGAACTCGAAATGCGCGGTATGGCCTCGAGCGGCGGCTCGTCGCCGACCGTGGGTTTCTATCTGGACGAGACTCCGCTGACGCCGCCCGCGGCCTCGCTGAACGGCAAGGTGGTGATCGATCCGGATCTCTTCGACTTGAACCGCGTTGAGGTGCTGCGCGGCCCGCAGGGCACCCTCTATGGCGCGGGATCCATGGGAGGCACCATCAAACTGGTCACGAACGCTCCCGATCTCAAGAAATTCGAGTCCAACGTGGAAGGAATACTGTCCAATACTGATGGCGGCGGACTCAACGGCGGTGCGAATGCGATGCTGAGCGTGCCGCTCATCGACGACAAGCTGGCGATTCGCATGGTGGTCACCGATAAGCACTACGACGGCTGGATCGACCGGATCGTCGTTTCACCCTTTCCCGCCGCCGCCAACCCATGCGCCGCGTATTCGGCAGGCACGAACGTCGGGTGCGCCCGCGGTGATGTTCTGGGCGCCCCGCATGTGAAGGACGTACATAATGTAAATTCACAGGACTTGCAGAGCGCCAGGATCAGCCTGCTGGCGAAGCCAAACGATGACCTTACAATCAACACCCTGTTCATGTACCAACGGCTCACCGCGGGCGGCTACAGCGAGTATGACTTGCCGCCGGGCTCCACCCCCGTGCTCGCTCACTATCAGCCCTTCGATACTCGCGAGCCGTTTTCCGACTATTTCCGCTTAGGCAGCCTGACGGTGGCCTATGACGTCGGCGGGGCAACCATGACTTCCAACACGTCCTACTGGACGCGTGAGGAAAAGCAGAGTCAGGACATCTCAGAAGCCTTGCGCAGCAACTTCGGCGTGTTCTATGGCGTGGATATTCTCGCGCCGATCGTGTTTACCGAAGACGACAAATCTCATCAGTTCAGCGAAGAGATTCGGCTGGCGTCGAACGGCAACGGAAGTTTCTCCTGGCTGGGCGGGCTCTTCTACAGCCAGCTCGAATCCATCTTCTGGGACACGAACCAGGCCCCCGCCTTCGCGCCGGCGTCGGTCGGCGGCGCCGCAGCGAATCCACTCGGAATCGTGTATGACGCCTACAATCCGTATCACGTGAAGCAGTACGCCGTCTTCGGTGAAGGCTCATACCTGTTCACGCCCCACTGGAAAATGACCCTGGGCCTGCGCTGGTACGACTACAAGACGCAGGTGGATGAGACTCAGGAAGGCAATCTCACTGCGTCCGGCAACGCGACGCCGACCATCGCGAGCTATTCGACGTCCGCGTCCGGCTTCAATCCGAAGGTGAATTTTTCCTGGATGCCGAGCAAAGACCTGACCGTCTATGCCTCCGCGTCAAAGGGATTCCGGCCCGGCGGCGTCAACCAGCCGCTGCCGCCGTTTTGCCAGGCGCAGCAGGAGACCTATGGCCCGGACTCGATCTGGGACTATGAATTGGGTGAAAAAGCCCGATTTCTCGACCAGCGCATCACCCTCAACGCGGACTTCTACTACATCCGCTGGTCGAATGTGCAGCAGGCGATCAATCAAGCGTGCGGGTACGCCCTGACGGCAGTCGCGGGCGACGCCGTGTCGTACGGGCCCGAGATCGAGCTTACCGTACGAATGACGCCGGAACTGACGTTGGACATCAATGGCGCCTACACCACCGCGCACCTCACGACGGTCAACTCGTCGACGTCGCAGGTCTCCACCACGCCGCTCGCACCGGGTACGCCCATCACCAACATCCCGAAGTACACCGAGAGCACATCGCTCACCTACACGAGGCCGGTTTCCGATAATTACAGCGTGGTGTTGAGAGCTTCCAATTCCATGGTCGGGCCTGTCACGGATACGTCGTTCACGTTCACGCGGTTGTCGTCCTATGACCTCGTCGCGTTGCGCGCCGGCTTGAAGAGCGATCATTTGTCGGGTTATCTGTTCGTGGACAATCTGACCAACAAGATCGCGGAACTGTCGACCAACACCACGACCTTTTCTTGGATCGTTCCGTCGATCACGCGGGTGGCGACCAACCGGCCCCGAACGATCGGCATCGACCTGAGTTATCGGTTCTGAGCGCCGTGAAACCCTCTCTTGAGACGGACCAAATCTACGAGACCGCCGGTTTCGGCAACACGGTCCGGCGCGGCGTGCATCCGGCAATTCTCGTCGTTGATTTCAGTTATGGCTTTACCGACGCCGCATATCCAACCGCCGCGGATATGAGCGAGCCGATCGCGGCGACGATGCGGCTGCTGGAGGCGGCGCGTACGCACTCGGTTCCGATCGCATTCACGACCATCAGCTTCGACGAAGCGCATATCCGCACGTTGCCCTGGCTGCGCAAGGCAAGCGGGATGGCCGCGCTTCGAACCGGCACGCGTCTGGTCGAGATCGACGCGCGCCTCGCTCGCCGGGCCGAGGAACCGCTGGTCAGCAAACTCGGTGCCTCAGCGTTCTTCGGAACCCCCCTCGCCGCTATTTTGGCGGCGTGGCGAGCTGATACGCTCATCGTCGCCGGCGCGACCACCAGTGGTTGTGTGCGCGCCAGCGTCGTGGACGCCGTGCAGAGCGGTTATGACGTGCTGATACCCGAGGACTGTGTCGCCGACAGGGCACGCGGTCCGCATGAGGCGAACTTGTTCGACATGCAACAGAAGTACGCGGACGTGATCTCGGTAGCGGACGCCATCCGATATGTCGACGGCCGGTGAACGCTTTTCCGGCCTGCGGCCGATACGGGCGTAGAGTCTTTATCAGAGATAGGGGAAATCAATTATGACCAAGGTCTCCGGCGACAAAGACTTCGCAACGCAGTGCGGCCCTCGCGCACCGCATGTCCCAGCGACTCGATTCCTGAGTCCGTTTGATATGCCGGTGCCCCAGGGTGCGGAAGGCTGGGAGTCCCTGTATCCCTACTATGCCCTGATCAGCGCCGAACGGCGGCCGATGGAGGACGCGAAATTCTGGTTCTTCGATGGCATGCACAATCCGGAGCCCCTATACCCGTTCGACACGATCATGACGGAGAACTGGTGGGTGGCGGCGAGCCAGATGGCCAGCCGAGTCTGGGCCATTCCCCTGGCGCTCGGCATCGACCATCGGATCATCAATGGCTACCTGTACATCAGTCCGAACGCGGTCACGGATACGGACAAGATCGCCGAGCGGCAGGAACACTTCGGCAAGCGGGCCGGCTACTATTTCGAGAACTGGGACCAGATCTACGCGGAGTGGGTCGAAAAAGCCAAGAAGTGCATCGACCGTCTCAAGAACATTCACTTCGCGCCGCTGCCGGACTACGAGCACGAAAAGCATATCTTTTCGCATCGGGGGCTCTATTCCTCGTACGACCTCCTCGTCTCGTACAACCGTCTCATCGAGAACCTGTTCGAAATGGGGTCCTACCATTTCGAGATGCTCAACCTGGGCTATGGGGCGTACCTCACTTTTCGCGAATTCTGCCAGCAGGCCTTTCCCGGCATTACCGACCAGACCATTACCAGCATGGTCTCCGGCATCGACATCCTTCTGTTCAGGCCGGATGACGAGCTGCGGCGCCTTGCCGAGCTTGCCGTGAAACTCGACGTAACGAATGCGATACTGGCCGATGGAACGCCGGATGCGGCCCTCGCCGCACTCGCCAAGGTGCCTGGGGGACCGGATTGGATCGCTGCCCTCGAAAAATCCAAGGATCCCTGGTTCTGGTTCTCGACCGGCGTCGGGTACACGCATTCCGACCCCATTTGGATGACGGACCTGCGCTTTCCTTTCATCGCCATCCGCACGTATATCGAGCAGCTGCAGCGCGGCAAGGAGATCCGCCGGCCCCTCAAGGAAATCCTCGAGAGGCGCACGCAGGTCACGGCGGAGTATCGTCTCCTGCTGCCCACGGATCAGGATCGGGAGGCCTTTGATGGGCTCGTTGCGCTCACGCGCAAGGTGTTCCCGTTCGTAGAAGACCATAATTTCTACGTCGAGCACTGGCATCATTCGATCTTTTGGTCCAAGGTCCGCGAGCTCGGCGACGTGTTCGTCGCCCACAAGTTCTTCACCAACCGCGAGGACATTTTCTATTTGCACAGAAATGAGCTGCACGGCGCGCTGTACGACCTCATGATTGGCTGGGCGACCGGAACCGAGCCCCGCGGGGAGAGCTATTGGAAGCCGATCATCGAACGGCGTCGCTCCATTCGGGACTCACTGTCCAAGTGGTCCCCGCCGCCGGCGCTCGGCCTACCCCCGGAGTCGATCACCGAGCCCCTGACCATCATGCTGTGGGGAATCACGCCGGAGACGATTCACGAGTGGCTGGGGGTCGACCCCGCGGCGGCCGGCGATACTCTGCGTGGCGTGGCGGCGTCCCCCGGCAAGGCGATCGGCCGCGCCCGCGTCATCACGGACGCCGAACAAATCTACGACATCAAGGACCGGGATATTCTCGTCTGCCGCATCACGGCGCCGAGCTGGGCACCGGTGTTCCCGCGGATTCTGGCCGCAGTATCCGATGTCGGCGGCATGATGGCGCATACCGCCATCATCTCCCGCGAATACGGTCTGCCGGCCGTGGTCGGTACCGGATTTGCCACCACCACGATACGCACGGGGGATCTCATCGAGGTTGACGGCAGTGCCGGAACGGTTCGGGTCCTGGAGGAGGCGCCGCGGTGAGCGAGGTCCCATTCATTTTATGGCTGGATGAATCGTCCGCGGCCGGCAATCCCCTGCTCGGCGGCAAGTTTGCGAACCTTGGCGAAATGACGGCTGCAGGATTTGCGGTGCCGCCCGGATTTGGAATCACGACAACGGCATACCGATATTTCCTGCGTTCCGCCGGCCTCGAGGACGAAGCGCGCCGCGTGCGGGCGGCGGCCCCCGGTCTCCAGTTGTCCGAGATCAGGCGAGAAACCGCCGTGCTGCTCGCCGGCATCGCGAACGCTCCCTTTCCGCCTGATCTCGAGGCACTGGTGCGTGAGAACTACGCACGGCTTGAAAGCCGCCTCGGCGTTGCGGACGTGCCGGTGGCGGTGCGGTCGAGTGGAGAGTCCGAGGATCTCGCGGGTGCGAGCTTTGCGGGGCAGTATGATTCATTCCTGTGGATCTGCGGCGCGGATGCCCTTCTCGTCCATGTGAGAGCTTGCTGGGCAGGCATGTTTGGCGAGGCCGTCCTCTCGTACCGGCAGAATGGCGACACGGTCATTTCCCAAGGGGATTTCGCCATGTGCGTGGGAGTCCAGCACATGGTCCAAGCGCGGGCCGCAGGCGTGTTGTTCACGCTCGACCCAATCACCGGTGACCGCTCCAAGATGGTCCTGGAGGCGTGCTGGGGCCTCGGCGAAGGCGTCGTGAAGGGCGACGTCACGCCGAGCCGGTTCACGGTGGATAAGGTGACAATGGAGTTGATCAAACGAGACGTGACACCGCAGACGGAGGAATACCGATTTGAGCCTGGAGCTGCGGCGGTGCGCCTCGCGCCGATTGAAGCGCAGCGGCAGGGTTCCCCCTGTGTCAGCGACGACGAGGTTCGGACGCTCGCGACCCTTGCCAAGCGCATCGAAACAACTCGGGGCGCGCCCCAGGACATCGAGTGGGCGGTAAGCCATCGCGGCGACGTCTGGGTCCTGCAGGTGCGCCCCGAAACGGTCTGGAGCCGCCGCGAGCGGACTCCGCTCGTCACCGCGTCAAGATCGCCGGTCGCGCATGTGCTGAGCCGCCTCTCCGGCGTCAAGGTGACGAGATCTACCGGCAGTCCAAGCAAGCCATGAAAGCCGCTGATTTCCTGTATCACCGTGCAACCTCAATCGGCGACGCGGTCCGCTATCTCGATGACTACGGCGGCAGCGCACGGGTCCTCGCCGGCGGACAAAGCCTCATGCCCATGCTCAACATGCGTCTTTGGCGGCCGGCCGCCCTGATCGACATCAATGCGGTGCCGGACATCGCCAACGTCCAAGCGCGAGGCGAGGAGACCGTGCTCGGGGCCATGGTTCGGCATGTGACCATCGAGACTTCGCCGATCGTGGCCGCCCGCCTGCCGCTCTTGGCGCTCATGATCCGCAGCGTCGGCGATCGGCAGATCCGCAACCGGGGCACGCTGGGCGGAAGTCTCGTTCAGGGAGATCCGTCCGCGGAGATGCCCTTGGCCTGTCTCGTGCTCGACGCCGGCCCGACCGTCGTGGGTCGCCGCGGATCGCGCGAGATCCGCATGGACGCATTTTACGAGGGCTCCTACGCGGCGGCTCTCACGCCGGACGAACTCCTTACCCAGATCGCGTTCCCGAAGCATCCGCCGCACTTCGCCTTTCGCGAGGTGTGCCGCCGGCACAATGACTTTGCCACGGTTGCGGTGGCGGCGACCGGCTATCGCGATGCCGACGGCTGCTGGCGGCGGATTCGACTGGGGCTCGGAGGTGTGCACGACGTGCCCATGCTCGCATCGAGGGCGATGGCGTTACTGGACGGCTCGCGGCTGACGGACGCCGACATTGCAGCGGCTGCGAGCGAAGCACCGCGCAGTGTCGCTCCGCTGAGCGACATGCGCGCCACGGAAACCTACCGCCGGCATCTCCTGGCGGTCTATGTCCGGCGCGTTCTGACCGACCTGCGCTCATCGGCGGCAACGTGATCGCCGTTCCAGCACGGACCATCGCATGAAATTTCGGCAAGAATTTCGCGTCGCAGAGAATCTCGCCACCGTTTGGGCAGTCTTCGAGCAACCTACCCGAGTGGCAGCGTGCTTGCCCGGCATGGAATCATGCGAAGCCCTGGAAGACGGCACGCTGGCCGTGCGCTTAACTCAGCGCCTCGGCCCCATGGCCGCGACCTTCGAAGCCCGGGTGCGCATCACCGAACGCGTGCCTGGCGAGAGGATTCAATTTACCTCGACGGGCAAGGCGGTCCGCGGCGCGGTCGGCAGTTTCCGCGCGACCAACACCGTGTATCTTCAGACCGCGGACAATTCCTCGACGGCCGTTGTCGTCGAAGGCGAGGCTGCCCTTGCCGGCATGCTCGGCTCCGTGGCTCAGAAGATCATCATGAAGCAGGCGGACAAGATGACCGCCGAATTCGCTAAAAACCTGGAACACATGCTATCCGGTTCGGCGGCAGCGCTGGTTGGGGGCGCCGACGCCATACCCGGGCCGAGCGGAACAAACGTGCCGAGCGGAACAATCTTGGAGCGACCCACTGCCGATTTGCAGCGCACGCTGCTGACGATGGAAGCGTGTGTACGCTGGGCGAAAGTCTCGGCCGTGCTCAGCGGCACGGCGACCCTCGTCGGCCTGGCCATTCTCTGGCGCATGGCGGCGCATTCATGAGCTGCGCGCATTGAACGGCAATGAGCTGCCGCTGTCGCTCGTCGTCAATGGCGAGGAGATCGAGACCTCTGTGCCGGCCCGCCTGCACGCGGCGGATTTCCTGCGGCATCAGCTGGGCCGCACAGGTACTCACGTGGGATGCGAGCAGGGCGCGTGCGGCATGTGCACCGTTCTGGTCGACGGCCGGGCGATCAAGTCCTGTCTGATGCTCGCCATCCAGTTGGACGGAACGCGGGTGCAAACCGTCGAGTCGCTCGCGGCCGGTGACCGGCTCAACGAACTCCAGGCCGCCTTTCGGCGGCACCACGCGCTGCAGTGCGGATTCTGCACGCCCGCTTTCCTCATGCTGGCGACCAGCCTGCGTGAACGCAGGGAAGCGCCGTCCGCGGAGGCGATCCGCGAGGAAATCAGCGGGATTCTGTGCCGATGTACCGGTTACGAAGGCATCGTACGCGCGATCACCGAGTATCTCGCACTGGCCGTCGGTGCCCCATGACCGACAGCGGAGCACCCGATCCCGCGCGCACGCAGAGCGATCACGCCGGCTCGCATATGAATGGGAGCGCTCGACGCGCAATGGGTGCGCCCTGTCCGCGCAAGGAAGACGAACGTTTGCTGCGCGGTGATGGCCGCTTTGTGGACGACATCCAGCTCGCCCACCAGCTGGAGATGACCGTTGCACGTTGTCCCTTTCCGCACGCGCGCATCCGCTCGATCGACATCTCCCGCGCGCTGGCCGTCGTCGGCGTCAAGCACATTCTCACCGGCACCGAGGTCCGAGGGTTGAGCGAGCCGCTGTCGGTGCTGCGACCGGTTCCGGGCGCGCCGACGCTGCCCTACTACGCATTGGCGCAGGACGTCGCGACCTACGAGGGGCAGCCGATCGTGAGCGTGGTCGCGACCAGCCGGGCCGTCGCCGAGGACGCCGTCGAACTCATCGAGATCGAGTACGAGCCGCTGCCGCATGTCTCCGATGCGCTGGAAGCACTCTCGCCTCGGGCTCCGGTGCTGCATGCGCTGCTGCCATCGAATCTCCTGGCCTGCAACGAGGATCGTCGCGGCGAGCCCGAGGCCCGGATTGCCGCAGCGGATGTCGTACTCCGGGATCGCTTCCGTATCAACCGCGTCACCGCGTTGCCGATGGAGACGCGCGGAGTTCTCGCGGTTTGGCGCCCGGGCGCGCGCGAGCTCACGGTTCACGCGTCCACGCAGGTACCGCATCTGGTGCGCAAGCAACTCGCCGAAGCGCTGCGGATTGACGAGGGCTGTATCCGAGTGAGCGCCTCGGATGTCGGTGGCGCATTTGGACTCAAGCTCGGGTTCTACCCCGAGGATGTGCTGGCTTGCCTTCACGCAATGGCGCTCGGCCGACCGGTCAAATGGATCGAGGATCGCATGGAGCACTTTCGAGCCAGTACTCACGGCCGCGAAGCGACTCACGATTTTTGTATTGCCGCGAAGCAGGACGGCCGGTTTGTCGCGATCACGAATACCTACACCACCGATCTCGGGGGCTGGAATTCGTCCTTCGGGTCCGCGCAGCTCTCGAGCGTCGTGTTCACCGGTCCGTACCGCGTCGCGGACGGACAGGTGCAGCGGCGCGTTGCCCTCACGAACAAGACGCCGATCGGTGCCTATCGGGGCTACGGCCAACCGGAAGTGAACTTCGCCCTCGAGGTGTTGGTCGATCGGCTCGCCCGCAGACTGAACATCGATCCGCTGGAATTACGTGCGCGCAACATGCTTCGTCCCGAGGATCTGCCTTGGACGACACCGAGCGGAGCGGTCTACGACAGCGGGGACTATATCAAGACGCTTCGAATGGCGGCCGACGCCGTGGGATACCAGGCGCACAGGCTGTCACCGAAGGTGCCGCGTGCCGACGGCCGCTGGTGCGGAATCGGCTTCAGTTCCTTCGTCGAGCGCACCGGCTACGCGAGCGGGCGCTTTCTCGCCAAACGCGGATCGCAGTACGGCGCCCACGAGAGTGTGACGCTGCGCGCGAACCGGTCCGGCGGAATCGACTTGTACACGGGCGTGGCGTCGTTCGGGCAGAGCAGCGAGTCAGCGTTCGCCCAGGTGTGCGCGGACGTAGTGGGCGTCGACTACGACGTGATCCACGTGCACGCCGGGGATACCGCCACGTCGCCTTTGAATACGGGCGCGTTCGCGTCGCGCACGATGATCGCCGCCGCGGGAGCGCTGCGCGAAGCGGGCCTCGCCTTTCGGGCGAAAACGCTGCGCCTCGGAGCGGCCATCCTCGAGACGTCTGCGGACGACGTGACCCTTTGCGGGACAGCCGTCTATCGAAGGAGCGATCCGCAGCAGCGCGTTCCCGTGGCCGAGGTCTTCCGCCGTGCGATTCATGGTCAGGGGATCGGCGCCGACGAAGTGCCGGGTCTCGAGACGACCGCACACTTCGAACCTCCGGATGCCGCTTTTTCGTTCGGTACCGGAGCCGCGAAAGTTGCCGTTGATCCGGAGACCGGTGAATTCACCATCGAGAAGTTCGTGATGGTGCACGACTGCGGCGTCGCCGTGAATCCACTGCTCATCGAGGGTCAAGTCCGGGGTGCACTCGTACAGGGCTTCGGCGCGGCCCTCGGCGAAGAGCTCCGATATGATCGCGAGACGGGGCAGCTGCTCAGCGGCAGCATGCTCGATTACTTCGTGCCGCTCGCGGCCGACGTGCCGCCGATCGAACTTCTGCACACCGCGGTACCCTCACCGGTCACGACATTCGGCGTGCGCGGCGTTGGCGAGGTGGGGACGATTCCGCCGGGTGCGGCGATCACGAACGCGATCTGCGATGCGCTGTCGGAATACGGTGTGGAAATTTCGGAACTCCCAATCACGCCGGAATCGGTCTGGCGGGCTCTGTCGGCGAGGATTCGCTAATGTTCGAGAAATTCGTTGGTCGGTATGCCGATCCCCGCTTGACCGCACTGGAGCTGGCGGCAACCATCTGGCTCGACGGCTTCTATCAGCTGGAGCATCTGCTCTGCACGCGCGCCTGGATCATCAAGCTGTGGCCGGACTCGACGCCGGCGGTTCGGTTCGCGGCGCTGGCGCATGATGCGGAACGATTCTTTCCCGGCGGACCCAGCAGTACGCCGGCCGATGGGTTCGACAACCCCGATTACCTTTTTGCGCATTCGATCCGATCGGCGAATATCGTTGAAGCGTGGCTGCAGAAGCAAGAGCCTGCGCCGGACCCCAAGTTCGCTGCGCGGGTACGGGCGCTGATTCTGCGCCACGAGGTCGGCGGCAATGCCGAAGAAGATATCGTGCAGGCAGCGGACTCCCTCTCGTTTCTCGAATCAATGGACTGGCTCGTCGTGGACTGGGTGCGGACCGGCAGCTATTCGATCGACCAAGCGCGAGAGAAGCTGAACTGGACAGTGGAGCGTATCCGGCCGCAGGCGGCTCTCAAAGCCGCGTTGCCCTTGTACGCGGCCGCCCTGCGTGATCTCGAGGCGGCCCACACCAGTACCCTCGACCTCAAGGAGCGCCGTTTGGTGGCGGGAAATCGTCGCCTGCTCCTGGGGTTGCCTGCTGCGGGATACATCTGACTAAATTATTTCCTGCGGCGGCCCGGCGCCGCTTTATGACCAATTCCATCCAGGGACTCCGTCCGGCGTTCGCACTCAGACGGAAATCGGTGAGCAAATTTGCAACGCAAGTCCGGTCCGAATTCCAGATTTCGTCGAATATAAATAACGAATATCTCAATTTGGAGGAGACCAGTCTTGGACACCGCGAACGGCAACCGACGAAACGTAATGCAGATGACCTTGGCCATGCTCGCTGCTGTATGCGCGATCGTGCTCGCGCACCCCGCACAGGCTGAAAACAAGGCCGATACCGCGGAACGGCTGGTTCGCGTTTCAGATCTGAATCTCAACGACAGCGACGGTGTGGAAGCCCTTTACCAGCGGATCCGGGTCGCCGCCAATGCGGTGTGCGGATGGGCGGGCCCCGTGGCTCCGGATTGGTGGCGGCCGTCCCGGGCCTGCATCGACCAGGCGATCGGACAGGCCGTCAGCACGATTGCCAACCCGACGCTGACGAGCCGATATCTCGCCACGAAGAGCCACACGGAAAAGCGCTCGCTCATGGCGCAAACTCACTGAGCAGCGACCCCTAGCGCTGCGCGCTGCGCCAATTGGGCGCCACGTAAAACGGCGCATCTTCTGCCGGAAGCATCCCGCGGCCCACGATGTGGTCCGCGGCCTTCTCCGCCAGCATGATAGTGGGGGCGTTGAGATTACCGGTAGGTATGGACGGCATGATGGATGAATCCACCACCCGCAAACCCTCGATCCCATAGACGCGGGCGTCAGGATCGACCACGGCTCGTCGGTCCTGCGGACCGCCCATTTTGCAGGAACACGACGGATGATAGGCGCTCTCGACCTTGCCGCGGATGAAGGCGTCGATCGCCTCATCGCTCTGCACGTCGGCGCCCGGCTGAATCTCCCGGCCGCGATATCGATCGAACGCCGGTTGCGCGAAGATCTCACGCGTCAAGCGCACGCACGCACGCATCTCGGTCCAATCGTCCGGCTCGCTCAAGTAATTGAACAAGATGCGCGGCTTGTCGAGAGGGTCGGCCGACTTGAGCCGCACCCAGCCGCGGCTTTTGGAACGCATTGGCCCCACATGTGCCTGGAAGCCATGCTCTTGCGCCAGGGTAGAGCCGTCGTACGCAACGGCCATGGGCAGAAAGTGATACTGGATGTCGGGATACGGCACACCCGGCCGACTGCGGATGAACCCGCAAGTCTCGAAATGATTGCTGGCGCCCAAACCGTCCTTTCGCAGCAGCCAACGCGCGCCGATCAGTGCGCGATTCCAGGGATTGATGGACGAATACAAGGTGATCGGTTCCTTGCAGGCCACCTGAAAATAAAACTCCAGATGATCCTGCAAGTTCTCGCCCACGCCGGGCAAATCGTGAACCACGGGAATGCCATGCGTGAGCAGTTCCGCCGCAGGTCCGACGCCCGACAGCTTCAGCAGTTGGGGTGAATTGATCGGGCCGCCGGACAGGATCACTTCCCGATCGACGCGGGCACGGCGCGTGCTGCCGTCTTGAACGTACTCGATGCCGGCGGCGCGCCGGCCCTCGAACACGATGCGCGTCGCCAGCGCATGCGTCAGCACCTTGAGATTGGGGCGGCGCATGGCGGGCCTCAGGTACGCGTTGGCGGCGCTGCAGCGTCTGCCGCCGCCCACCGTCATGTCCATTCGACCGAAGCCCTCCTGCTGAAAGCCGTTCACGTCGGCAGTGTGCGGATAACCCGCCTCGCGGGCGGCGGCCAGCCAGGCTGCATGCAAGGGGTTGCTCACGCTGCCGTACCGAGTTTGCAGCTTACCGCTGTTCCCTCGATACTCGTCGCCCCCCTCTTGACGGGTCTCGGCGCGCCGAAAATACGGCAATACATCCCGATACGCCCAGCCCTTGGCGCCCTGCGCGCTCCATCCGTCGAAGTCCTGCGCGTTGCCGCGGATGTACACCAGTCCGTTGATCGATGAAGATCCACCCAGTACCTTGCCGCGCGGCGTGTGCATGCGCCGCCCGTCCAAATGCGGCTCCGGTTCCGAGTGATAGAACCAGTTGTACTTCTCCATGTTCATCGGTATGGATAGCGCCGAGGGCATCTGAATGAAGATCGAGCGATCGGAGCCTCCGTATTCCAAAAGCAGCACCCGGTTCCGCCCGTCCGCGGTCAATCGATCGGCCAGCACGCAGCCGGCAGACCCCGCACCCACGATGATGTAATCAAAATTCTCGTCGGCCAAGTCCTGTTCTCCTCCAGATCCGCTGCTCGCGCAGCGAGCAACTATCAAACGGGGTCGCCCCGACCCCGTTAAAAGGTGGCGCGAAGCGCCTAATAAGGGCTATCTACGCCGCCCATCGCGACATAGACACTCTTGAGCTGCGTGTAGTGCTCGATGGCGGCACGGCCATTCTCGCGGCCGAGTCCGGAGAGCTTCACTCCCCCGAAGGGCAACTCGATCGGCGTGACATTGTATTGATTGATCCAGCACGTGCCGGCTTGCAATCGGGCGATGACTCGATGGGCCCGGGTCAAATCATTGGTGAACACGCCGGCCGCCAGGCCGAACTCGGTGGCATTGGCGCGCTCGATGACTTCTTGCTCGTCCTCGAATTCCAAGACCGACATCACGGGGCCGAAAATCTCCTCACGCACGATGGCCATGTCGTCGCGGCATTCATCGAATACGGTGGGCGCAACGAAGTACCCGTTCTTGAGCTCGCCCGCCGTCACGCGCATGCCGCCCGTCAGGACGCGCGCGCCCTCGGCGCGCCCGCGGTCTATGTAGGAGAGCACCTTGTGCATGTGCTGTTCGGATACCAGAGGGCCAACCTGCGTCTCGGGGTTCATGGGATCGCCGATGCGCATTGCACCCACGCGCTTGACGAGCCGGTCGAGAAACGCCGACTTGATCGAGCGATGCACGAACACCCGCGTACCGTTGGAGCACACCTGTCCGGATGAGTAGAAATTCGCCAACAGAGCGCCGGAGACCGCGTCGTCGAGCTTGGCGTCGCCGAACACGATCAGCGGCGATTTGCCGCCCAGTTCGAGCGTGACGTTCTTCAGAGTGTGCGCGGCATCGCTCATGACCGCTTTGCCGGTACCGACTTCCCCCGTGAGCGAGACCTTGCGAATGTCGGGATGGCGGGTCAGCAGACGGCCGGTCTCGGCGAAACCCTGCACCACTTGAAACACGCCGGACGGCACGCCTGCCTCCAGAAGGATCTCCTGCAATTTGACGGCGGTGAACGGCGTCAGTTCGGCGGGTTTGAATATCATGGCGTTGCCGCAGGCGAGCGCCGGCGCGGCTTTCCAGCACGCGATTTGCAGCGGGTAGTTCCAGGCGCCGATACCGGCGACCACGCCGAGCGGTTCACGCCGCGTGTAGCCGAAGGCCTGGGTCCCTAGGTCGATATGCTCGCCGGCGAGACTTTGCACGAGACCGGCAAAGTATTCGAAGCAATCCGCGCCGGAGGAAACATCCACCACCCGCGTCTCTTGGATGGGTTTGCCGGTGTCGCGCGTCTCGAGTTCGGCGAGTTCCTGATTGCGCGACCTCAGGATATCCGCGGCGCGGCGCAGCACGCGCGCGCGTTCGGTCCCCGTCATCGCGCCCCAACCCACCTGCGCTTTCTGAGCCGAGCGTACCGCTGCGTTGACTTGCGCGGCTCCGTCCGCGGTTACATAACCCAACACTTCACCGGTGGCGGGATTGATGGAGGCGAAACGCTCGCCGGCGGCGGGAGAAGTTCGCGCCCGCGCCGTCCCGTCCGGGTCGTTTGCGGCGGGCGCCGCTTGTTTGAGACGGCCGTCGACGAACGCGTTCAGCAAGGCGCGTGCGCTCTCACTGTCGGCCTCGCGCCAGCCGGAGAGTGCGGCCCGGAGCCACACGCCGTCGATCATGGCCGCAATCATGGACGCCAGGCGCTGTGCTTCGTCCGCCGGCACCAGCTTCTTGAGCGAGCTGCGCAGATTCGACAAGGTGCGCCGTTGATACACCGATTGCACCCGCTTCAACGACTTGACCTGCAACACCTGGCCCCAGAAAGCGAGCCAAGCGGTGCCGGTGCGTTGCTCGAATTCCTCGGGCGCGAGATTCGCATCGATAACCGCCTGGATGCGCCCGCGCGGCGTGCTCACCTGGCGCAAACGCGCCCGGACCTGATTGCCCACGCGCCGCGCCAGCGCCCGAAAGGCGGCGTCGAGCAGACCATCCTTGTCGCCGAAGTAGTGAGCGACCAGCCCCGGCGACACGCCCGCGCGAGTGGCAATTTGCGCGAGCGTCGTGCCCACGTAGCCAAGTTCCGCTAGGCTATCGATGGTGACCTCGACGAGCTGGTGGCGCCGCGTGTCCTCGATGGGAGATTGCGCGCTATCGAGAAAGGTCATTGACTGATTATTCAATTTGGCAGCTCTCCGTTCCGTGGACGGCCAGTGGACGCTCATTCAAAGTTGTGTCTAAGATACTGGCGCTAGGGACTTATATGGGAATTTTCAATCTACTAGGGAAGAATGGTGAGCGTTAACCAGAACTCGTTAAATGCCTGTTCAGGGGGGGCATCTCTAGCTCAATCATGCCCACCTCAAGGGCGCTCGGTCAAGCCCCGCGGAGGGCTCGCGACCGGTGTCGTCAAGGCGGCATCAGGCCGCGCGACGGTGTTGTCGGTCTGGGCACTCTGGGCCGCGCTGGCACTGCCGGCGGCAGCGAACGATACCACTGCCGCCGCCGGCGCGCCCCTTCCGCCGGCCGGCGCGCCCCTCCCGCCGGCCGGCGCCTCGGGCATGCCCGCACCCGCACGCGATCCCCTGAGCTGCCAGACCGTGCGCTTCTCCGACGTCGGCTGGACCGATGTGACCGCCACCACGGCGTTAGTCACGCAGTTGCTGCGCACGATCGGCTACTCGCCGACGGTCACCGTGCTCTCAGTTCCGGTCACATTCGCTTCCGTGCAGAACAACGATATCGACGTGTTCCTGGGCAATTGGATGCCCGCGCAAGAAGCCGATCGGGCGCGCTACGTGGAGGACGGGTCGGTGGTCGTGATCGGCGCCAACCTCACGGGCGCCAAGTACACCCTGGCGGTCCCGGCCTACACCTACGCCGCCGGCCTGCAGGATTTCAAGGATATCCAGCGCTTCGCGGCGCAGCTCCATGAGTCGATCTACGGCATCGAACCGGGCAACGACGGCAACCGGCATGTGCTCGAAATGCTCAAGCAGAATCAATTTGGCTTGGGCGGCTTCAAGTTGATTGAATCCAGCGAGCAAGGCATGTTGGCGCAGGTCGAGCGCGCCTACCGCGACAAGCAGCCGATCGTGTTCCTGGCTTGGGAGCCGCATCCCATGAACATGCGCTTCGACTTGAAATATCTCGCCGGCGGCGACGAGGTGTTCGGGCCCAATTACGGCGGCGCCACCATCTATACCGTGACGCGCAAGGGCTACAGCGCCGAGTGCCCCAACATGGGCCGGCTGCTCGCCAATCTCAAATTCACGCTGCGCGGCGAGAGCGAAATGATGGCGGCGATCTTGGATCGGCATGAAGCGCCCGAGATCGCGGCGACGGAGTGGCTGAAAGCCAATCCCACGGCCACCAAGGCCTGGCTCGAGGGAGTGCTGACCTTCGAAGGCCGGCCGGCGGTCTCCGCGTTGGCGCACACCGCGCCCCCTCCCCGTCCGGGCGGATTCGAACAATGGATCGTCAGTCACAAGATCCCCGTGGGCGATGCCATGGCGGTGGCGATCGACTACATCAAGACGCACGGCACTTATTTGTTCGATGGAATATCCATCGTCATTCGCGGCACGGTCAATGGCGTAACCACCCTGCTGCGCGCCCTGCCCTCGCCCCTGCTGATCGCGGCGGTCGCCGCGCTCGCTTGGGTGCTGCGGCGTTCACTGTCTCTCGCCGCCTTCGTCGCGCTGGCGCTGCTGTTCATTCTCAACCAGGGTTATTGGCTGGCCACTCTGGAAACGCTGTCGCTGGTCATGGTCGCCACGCTGGCCTCGGCGGCCATCGGCGTGCCGTTGGGGATCGCCGCCGCGCATCGCCCGCGGCTGTTCGCGGCACTGCGGCCGGTGCTCGATCTCATGCAGACTCTGCCGACCTTCGTGTACTTGATTCCAACCCTGGTGCTGTTCGGTCTCGGTGTGGTGCCGGGCCTGATTTCGACAGTGATATTTGCTCTGCCCGCTCCCATCCGCCTCACGCATTTGGGCATTTCCTCGGTGCCGAAACCGCTCATCGAGGCCGGCGAGGCTTTTGGCGCCACACCGATGCAGTTGCTGTGGAAAGTAGAACTG
>DASYFQ010000238.1:0-4881 GCA_036498345.1 Steroidobacteraceae bacterium | reverse complement strand
GCCGTCATCGATGGCGGGCTCGGCAATAACTATACGATGTATTCGGATTTCGGAACCTGCACCGGCATCGATACACCGGCCAGTACCTGCCGCGTGGTGTTCAACCAGGACGTTTATCCGGGCGCCTCGAGCGAGACGGTGCATGGAACCAATGTCGCCGCGATCGCGCTCGGGGTCGCTCCGGGTGCGAAGCTCGCAATGTTCGATATTTTCAATGGCACCTCCGCATCGTCCGTCGACGTACTGAACGCCATGAATACGGCGATTTCAGACCAAGCGACCTACAATATCGTCGCCATCAACCTGAGTCTGGGGGATGGAACGAGCAATCCCTCCCAATGCACGAACAGCATCTTTTCCTCGGCCGTGAGCGGCGCCAGCAATGCCGGTATCACGACGGTCGCAGCGGCGGGCAACAGCGGATCCAAATCCGGCCTGGGGAATCCGGCGTGTGCGCCGGGAGTCGTGTCGGTGGGCGCTGTCTACGACGCCGCGTATGGCACCGTGGCATGGGTTGCTCCGTCGGATACCAACGGCCAGTGCACGGACTCGAGCGCAGCGGATCACGTCACCTGCTTTTCGCAAAGTGCCGGATATCTCTCGATGCTGGCGCCCGGAAGCTTCGTCAATGCACCCAACTCTTCGTTTCAGGAGTCTGGGACGTCTCAGGCAACTCCGCATGTCTCCGGAGCCGTGGCCGTCCTACGGGCCCGTTACCCGGCCGAAGCCTTGAGCGAAACTCTGCACCGGCTGCAGTTATCGGATGTCAGAGATACCGACTCCGCCAGCGGCATCGCCACGCCACGGCTCGATCTCCTCGCTGCCGTCGATCAAGGGACCGCAATTTCGTTGTCGGGCAGCGGCCCAACCCAAGCGGTCTCGGGGAAGTCGGCAACCTACACCATCACGGTCACCGACAGCGGTCCACTCGCCGCCACGAACGTCGTGGTGACCGATTCCTTGCCCGCCGATGCCACGTTGGTCTCGAGCTCCGCGGGTTGCACCCTGGTGGGCAGCACGCTGAGCTGCAAGGTGGGCACGCTCCTCGCCGGCGGCAAGGCCACGGTGACGATCAACGTCCAATGGACAACGTCCGGTGCCGTGTACGACAGCGCGTCGGTCAGCAGCGACCAGGTCAATACCGCGGCCACCGGTCAGCAGACCTTGGCGTTCGGTGCACCGCCTCAGAATTCGAGCGACGGACCACTGCCGCCGTGGTCCTATGCGCTGTTGGCGATCTCGCTCGGATTCATCGGGCGGCGGCGGCTCGAGCGCGCGTAGATCACGCTTCCGACGATTGCAACCACGAGAAGGGCGGCGCCGACGGCTAGCGCGACGCGGCCACCCGCCTCGAGGAAGCGTGACCAGTGCTCCCACGGTGTTACCGGATCACTCCCGCCAGCCAGCACAGCCGATCCATAAGCGAGCGGGTTGATAAGTTGGCAGACAGTCGTCGCTCCCTCAAGGCCTAAGAATACCGGAACACCGAGTGCAAGCAGGGCCACGCGCCGTCGGCACGACGCTACGGGCCATAGGAACAGCACCGTCCAAAAGATCAGCGGCGACTCGACGACGGCCGCGACCTGTAATTTGGAAATGAGGTTCGCGGCGGGTTGGGCATCGTCGGCCCGCTGACGGACGAATCCGGTCAGACGCAACACGGATCCAGGCCCGGAACGGTTTGGCGCGACATCAATGCCGGCAACCTGCCAAGGACGGCCCTCGGCAATCCAGCGGGCGGCCACCGTGTAATACGGTGCTGCGAGCTTGGCGTAAGGCTCGGCGCCGATCGCGCCAATGCTCAGCGCCACCACAGCCGCGATACCCCACCGCCATTCACGCCGCATGGCGAGCTGGCCCGGCGCGAGTCGGCACGGTGCTCGACCAGCGCAGAAAATACAGCGCTGTCCCAATGACTGGGGCGAGAGGGAGGATCAATCCGTGCAGTGTCTCCCAGGCACCGGGGCTGTATCGCAGAGTGTAGTGCAGGGCCATCAGCCGTGCGACGCTCAGGACATAGGCGAGCATAAAGCCGAATAAGAGTCCTTGTGCCCGGCGCTCGAGGCTGGCCGGGAACGCCAGAATCGCCGCGATCAACAGCAAGAACATCTCGATGCCTTCACAGCCTCGCGTCACGTGCAATTTCGATCCGTAGGGCGAGACCAGTGTGCGGCCGCGCAACTCTACCTGTTCGTTAGGTGTGAGCGCGTTGATCAGGTGGGTCGTCGGCCGCAAGATCATGTCCTCGACGAGAAATCGTTCGAGGGCGCTGCCGCGCGAGGCCTCGAAGGCCCCCATGAGGATGGCGAAGCCAATGACAAACTTCACTCCGAATCGCAGCGGTGTGGTCGGCATAAGTCTTGAGGCTGGCAGATGTTGCTTACATTCGCTACCGGGGCTTGAGCTCTAGCCCGCCTCGGCACAACGCAGCGGACTCAAATACCGCTGTCTCTGGTCAACCTTAGCTGGTCCGGTTTGATCGCTTCGAGCTCCGCCCTTCAGGGCGGGCTAGTTGATGCGCAGATCTCCAACGCTCGTACCCCGTCATCCGCCGCACTCATTCCCAGCGGCGACATCTTCGTCGCTCTCTTCATGACCACAGTCACCGGCAACCGTCTGTGCTCCGCGTCGCAAGCCGCATTATGTCAGCTCATTATGTTGAAATCGTCATGGAACTGCCATTCACACGACACACTTTTTCCATACCATGCGGTGCGTATCGTGTGCGGGAAGAACCAAAAAGGGGAAGGATTCGTGGTCGATCATCGAAAACAAGCGGTCTCGATTCGGCTCGGAGAGAGCGATCTCAGGAACATCAAGCGCATGGCGCGGCGATTGGGAGTGCGGGACTCGGACATCATCCGATTCGCCATCAAATCGATGCTCAACAGGATTTCTCCGCTGTGCGACGACGGCATCACGGGCAGAAACCTGGTGCCGGTGCTGGTGGAGTCAGGCGATGAATTGATACGGCACTTCGAGTTCGATGCCTATCGACTCGAACGCATCATCAATGAGCGGGCTGACGAAGATTCCCGCGTGCAGCACGACGACATCGCGCTGCTCGCGATGAGCGGCCTCCGCGAGCAGTACCTGATGATGCGCATGCAGGACAGCAACGGCACACCGATCGACGCCGGCGCTCAAGGGCATTCGTTGCGCGCGTACCTCTACGACAAGTACGTCTACCGAAGCGACGAAGCGAAACAAACCGAACCCAGACCGGTCGCCGACGCAGACCTTCGCGCCGGTGTGCAGCGTCCTGCGTTCGTTTCACAGATTTCTAAAATTGCGGGGTAATCAGCATGAATATTCGACGGATGGTAATGATGGGTATGTTCGGCGCGGTAGCCTTGGCCGCGGGGTCGGCCGGCGCGGCGGAAGTGGAGTACGACGGCGCCGGCTTCATTCGGGGTCAACAGGCGGGTATGGAGTCGTTCAGCGTCTCGGGGCCTGGAACGTTGACGGTGCAGTTATCGAACGTAGCGTGGCCCGTGCCCTTGGGCAGTCTCAATGCCGTGATCAGCTCGGCCTCCGGCCTCTTGGGGCCCGAAATGGGGGCCGGGGTCGAGAGCTTTCAGGTGTCGGGGGCCGGGGAAATCTTCGCGCAGTGGTTCGGGACCGCGCAGGGACCGCTCAACGTGGGGGTCTACGCGCTGAAGATCGACTTTTCGCCGAGCAGCGTCATGCCGGTTCCGCTGCCGGCCTCAATCGGGCTGTTGCTCTCCGGGTTGGCTCTGTTAGGTTGGCAGCGGCGTCACCGAACCGATCCCTTGGATCAGCAGCAGCTGGCCTCTTGATCTGCAGCCGGCGGTAATCTCCGGCAGCCTTCATCGGCGGGCACTGACATTTGTATGCGCAATGTCAGTGCCTGCAATGAAACTCTCACATATGACCACTACACTCCCCCGTTCTTCGACGCTGGGATGCCGTCTATGCGTAGTTCAAAGGCTGGATAAGAATGACGAGCCGTGCAGTTCATATTTTTGTCATATTCCTGTTGTTGTGTGGCTCGGCGCCCGCCGAGGACTCCGGCGTCCCCCTAGGCTATCGCCTGCAGCCGGGGGACGTTCTGCAGGTGGTCGTCTGGAAGGAAACAGATCTGCAAAGCGAAGTCTTGATCCGCCCGGACGGAGGCATTTCCTTTCCGTTGGCAGGCGACATGCGGGCTTCCGGTCGAACGACGGCTGAGCTTCGGAGCGAACTGGAGACTCGGGTCCGCAAACTGATTCCCGATGCTGTCGTCACCGTTTCCGTCAAGGCGCCGAACGGCAATCGCGTTTTTGTGATCGGCAAGGTGAATCGGCCCGGCGATTTCCCGTTACTGCGGCCCACCGACGTGATGCAGGCCTTGAGTCTCGCCGGCGGTGCGACTCCGTTTGCAAACACGAACAAAATTCGGGTGCTGCATCGGGACGGTACGCACCAAACATCGATTCGATTCCGCTACAGCGATGTTGCACGGGGCCGCAATCTCGATCAGAACGTCCTATTGGAAAGCGGAGATACGGTAATAGTGCCGTGAGGGCACCGTTACTGGCGCTAATGACCACTGTGAGCCTCTTTTGCACGAATGGTAGGATCTTTGCCGGATCCTGGAGCACTCAGCCGCTGATCGGTGTCGCGGCGGAATATGCATCGAACCCGGAATTGGTCGCGTCCCGCGCCCTATCGGAAACTCATGCGGCGCTGTTCGTCGATCTGCCGGTGAACTATGACCTCGACAAGGTGCATTTTTCGGTGATTCCTCGCGTGCGATACGGCGGGGCCAGCGGGTATTCTTCGGTGACGTCGAATTACTACCATTTGGACGCCAGCGCGCAATTTACCGATGAATTTGGATCGTTGACCTACACAGGTACACAGTATCGCGATTCGTCT
>DASYFQ010000237.1:0-18002 GCA_036498345.1 Steroidobacteraceae bacterium | reverse complement strand
TTTTGCCGAAGTGAACTACAAGGTGATCCCCTCGGTGATCTACACCGCTCCGGAAATCGCCTGGGTGGGACAAACCGAGGAGCAGGTCAAAGCCGGCGGCCGCTCCTACAAGGTAGGCACCTTTCCGTTCTCGGCGAGCGGCCGTGCGCGCGCGATGGAAGCCGCGCAGGGGCTGGCGAAGATCGTGTCCGCCAAGGACGACGATGAGGTTCTCGGCGTTCACGTGATCGGACCGATGGCAGGCGAGTTGATCGCCGAGGCGGTGCTCGCGATGGAATATTCGGCGAGCACCGAAGATATCCAGCGCACCATTCACGCCCATCCGACGCTGTCCGAGGCTGTTCACGAGGCCGCGTTGGCGGTGGACAAGAAGGCCATCGACGGCATCAATCGCTAGCGCCGCCACATCATCCATGTTCTTGCTGCGCCATGGCCAGAGTTATTTCAATCTGCATTTCAGCGAGACTCGCGTCGATCCGGGGATTGAAGACCCGGAATTGACGCCGCTCGGCATCGAGCAGGCGGCCGCCGCGGCCAAGCAGCTCGCGCACCTCGCGCTGACACGCATGATCGTCTCGCCCTACACCCGGGCGCTGCAGACGGCACAGCCTATTTTGGGCATGCATACGGTCCCGGTGAGAATCATGTCGGAGGTTCGCGAACAAGCCGCCTTTGCATGTGATATCGGCAGTCCGCCGGCTTTGCTGGCAAGCCGGTTTCCCCATCATGATTTTGGGCATCTGGCGCCGAAGTGGTGGAACGACGGCGTAGAGACGTCGGAAGAGACGAACGCGCGCGCGAATGCGTTCCGGGCTTTCATGGCGGCTCGCGATGACAGCGCCACGACACTGTTGGTCGGTCATTGGGCGTTCATTAGAGCATTGACGGGCGTTTCACTCGAAAACGGAGAAATTCTGGAATTCGACCCGTCGGGCTGATTTTTGCGACCGGCCGGCCGGGACCGGGGCGATAGCGCCGCCGGAGAGGGTTTAGTCCTTGACTAAGCGGTCAGAATCCAATTAGATATCAAAAGCTTGAGGCATCCTTCGCGGGCCATGATAAAGGCCTGAAACGATGCCGATACATGGGGAACACACATCGCTACTCGCTCAGAAAAAGGGCCGCCTCGGTTACCCCCAGGTATTGCCAAATGCCGCACGGGAATCTCCGGATTCGATGAAATTACCGGCGGCGGGCTGCCGCGCGGCAGGGCCTCGCTGGTCTGCGGGAGCGCCGGCTGCGGCAAGACCCAGCTCGCCATGGAGTTCATCGCTCGAGGCGCAAGGGACTTCAACGAGCCTGGCGTTTTCGTGAGTTTCGAGGAAACCGAGGACGAACTCAAAAGCAACGTCAAATCATTGGGATTCGACCTGGATAACCTCATTCGCAGGCGACTGCTCGCCATCGACTACGTCGCCGTGGAGCGCAGCGAGATCGAGGAGACCGGCGAGTACGACCTTGAAGGGCTCTTCGTTCGATTGGAGCATGCCATCGATTCGGTCGGCGCCAAACGCGTGGCGCTCGATACCATTGAAGCGCTGTTCTCGGGACTGTCGAATACCGGGATCCTGCGCGCGGAGTTGCGCCGCCTGTTCCGATGGCTGAAGAACAAGGGCGTCACCACCATCATCACCGGCGAGCGCGGCGACGGAACGCTGACGCGGCAAGGCATTGAAGAATACGTATCGGATTGCGTGATCACCCTCGACCATCGGGTCACGGATCAGCTTTCCACGCGGCGCCTGCGCATCGTGAAATACCGCGGCTCCACGCACGGTACCAATGAATATCCCTTCCTCATCACCGACAGCGGCATCAGCGTGCTGCCGGTCACCTCATTGGGCCTCAATCATTCGGTATTCGATGAACGCGTTCCCTCGGGTGTGGATCGCCTCGATACCATGCTCGGAGGACGGGGATTTTACCGCGGCACATCGATTTTGCTCACCGGCACCGCCGGCACCGGCAAGACCAGTCTGGCCTGCACTTTCGTGGATGCCGCCTGCAAGCGCGGCGAGAAGTGTCTGTATTTGGCGTTTGAGGAATCTCAGGATCAAATCATTCGCAACATGCGTTCCATCGGCCTCGATCTAAAGCCCCATGTGAACAGAGGCCTGCTGCGGTTTCACGCGAGCCGGCCCACGTTCTACGGACTGGAAATGCATTTGCTGACGACGCACATGCTGGTGCAACAGCATCAGCCCCGGATCGTCGTCGTCGATCCGGTGACTGACTTGATGTCCGGCGGTTCCGTCAGCGATGTGCACGCGATGGCGATGCGTCTCGTGGATTATCTCAAAGGCAAGGGCATCACGACGCTGATGACCACGCTCACGGCGGGCGGCGGACATCCCGAGCAAACCGAGGTCAATATTTCCTCGCTGATCGATACCTGGTTGTTGCTGCGCGACATG
Source organism: Steroidobacteraceae bacterium (assembly GCA_036498345.1). Classification (GTDB taxonomy): domain Bacteria; phylum Pseudomonadota; class Gammaproteobacteria; order Steroidobacterales; family Steroidobacteraceae; genus Bog-1198. The sequence continues at coordinate 15,588 of DASYFQ010000237.1, read as the reverse complement.
GAGGCCGGCGGGGAGCGCAACCGGGGGCTTTACATATTGAAGAGCCGGGGCATGGCACATTCGAACCAAATTCGAGAATTCCGGCTCACCGGCCGGGGTATCGAATTATTGGATGTATATCTGGGTCCGGGCGGCGTGTTGACCGGTTCGGCGCGGCTGGCCCAGGAATCCAGGGCACGTGCGGAGGAGTTCGAGCGGCGCGAAAGCGCGCGCCGACGGCATTTGGAGATTGAGGCCGAGCGCAAGGCGCTCGCTGCGCAGATCGGTGCGATTGAGGCTAAAATATCGGTGCAGGACAAGGAACTGCAGGCGCTGGCAGCGCGTGAAGCGCAGTACGGGCAGCACCGCGAAGCGGACCGGGCGGCGATGGCGGCGAGCCGGCGGGCCGATGCGCCTTCGACGGCGCGCCGCTCGAGAGCGGCCGCGAGCAAGCGTTAGGCACGCGGGGGATCACGTTGGGAACCAAGGGGATGAAAAGAACAGCTGCGCCCAAGCCTTTGAAGTCCTCCTCGCCCGCCGGTCACGAGGCTCCTCCCGTTGAATGGGATCTTAGACTCTATATCGCCGGCCGTACGCCGAAGTGCGTGGCTGCGTTCACCAACCTCAAGAAATTATGCGAAGAGCACTTGGCCGGTGAGTACCGGATCGAGGTCATCGATTTACTCGAGAACGCGCAACTCGCCAAAGGCGATCAGATTCTCGCGATTCCCACCCTGGTGCGCAAGCTCCCCGAGCCGATCAAGAAGATCATCGGCGACTTGTCGAACACCGAGCGGGTGCTGGTGGGTCTGGACTTGCGGCCCCGCGCCTAGGTATGGCCACGGCCAAGAAAAATAGCCGCTTGGGGCCGGTGGCGCGCCGCTTGGAGGCGGCCATCGCCGGCAATGCAAAAGACCGGTTCGTTCTGCGCCTCTATGTAAGCGGCTTGAGCGCGCGCTCCCGCCAGGCCATCGAGAATATTCGCCGCCTTTGCGAAGAGCATCTCGCCGGACGCTACGAACTTCAAATCATCGATATCTATCAGCAACCGGAGCTTGCCAAAGACCAGCAGCTCATCGCCGCGCCGACGCTGGTCAAGAAATTGCCGCTGCCGCTGCGCAAAGTGGTGGGGGATATGCACGATTCCTCCCGCCTCTTGATCATGCTGGGCATCACTGTGCAGGCAAAGGAATGAGTGTGTGAGCGCCGCGTTGCCGCAATCGAGACTCGAGGAATTGGAGGCGGAAAACTCTGAACTGCGCGCGCGCCTCGCGGATGCCGAGCAAACGCTCGAAGCGATACGCGGCGGCCACATCGATGCACTCGTTATCGATGGTCCCGAGGGCCAACGCATTTTCTCGCTGGCCGGGGCCGAACGTCCTTACCGCGCGCTCATCGAGCAGATGCAGGAAGGCGCCGTTACGCTGAGCAACGACGGTTCGATTCAATATTGCAACAAGGCATTCGCGGACCTGTTGAAGCGGCCGCTCGAGACCATCGTCGGTGGCCACATGGAGCAACACGTCCATACCGCGGATCAGCCCGCGTTCTCGGCTATGTCGCATCAGGCGCTCAGCGCCAGCACGCATGGCGAGGTTGGGCTGTGCGCGGCCGACGGCAGTGTGGTGCCCGTGTATGTGAGTCTGACGTTGGTCGAGGATAATGGCCAGCAGTCGGTTTGCATGGTCGTGACGGATCTGACCGAGCGAAAGCGAGCCGAGCGCATCTCTTCCAGCGAGCAGTTCGTGCACGGATTGATAGAACGAGCCCCCATTGGCGTCGCCGTCGTCGACCGGCAGTTGCGCTATGTCCTCACGAATCCCGTCTATCGGGCGCTCTCGCGCGAAGGCTTGATAACGGGGCGCAGCATCGAAGAGGTGTTTGCGGCGGCCATCGTGCGAATCGTAGAGCCGCTGGTCAGGCGCGTCATGGAAACGGGTCAGCCGCTGCACGTGCCGGAATGTTCGGTGCCCGATGGGGTGGAGAGCTGGTGGAACATCAGCCTCGTGCCCTTGCATGAATCCGGCGGCATTACTTCATCGGTGTTGATCCTCACGGAAGACATCACTGAACGCAAGCAAGCCGAGGGCAGGCTTCGCCGCAGCCAGGAAGCTCTGCAGGAAGCCGACCGCCGCAAAGACGAGTTCTTGGCTACGCTGGCGCACGAATTGCGCAATCCGCTCGCGCCTATCCGCACCGCCGCACAAATTCTCGGTTCGCCTAAGGTGTCGCCGCACCAGCTTCAATGGGCTCAGAATGTGATCCAGCGGCAAGTCGGGCACATGGCCTTGCTGCTCGATGATCTGCTCGATATCGCACGGATCACCCGGGGCAAGCTCGAGCTCAAGACGGAACCGGTCAAGCTGACCGACGTAGTGGACTCCGCCGTCGAAGCCGCACGCCCGCTGCTGGATGGAAAGCATCATAGTTTCAAGGTGTCGCTGCCGGCCGAGGCGTTGATCTTGCGCGCCGACCCATTGCGCCTGTCGCAGGTGCTGTCGAATCTGTTGACGAACGCCGCGAAGTACACCGATCCGGGCGGTCACATCGAGCTGTCAGGCCATGTGCAGGGCGGGTCGTTGTGCCTATCGGTGCAGGACGACGGCATCGGCATGTCGCCCGAATCGCTCGAGCGGAACTTTGAAATGTTCTCGCAAGCCGAGGGGGCATCTACGCGCTCCGACGGCGGCCTCGGCATCGGGTTGGCGCTCGTTCGGGGTCTGGTCGAACTGCATGGAGGAGCGGTTGAGGCCATGAGCGAGGGACCGGGCCGCGGCAGCAAGTTCACGGTGCGGCTCCCGCTGGCCGATTCGGTTGCTTCTGTGGCGGCTGCGGCCGAGACCGAGGCGCCGACGGTCGCCACGGTCGGCCGCCGGGTGCTGGTGGCCGACGACAACAAGGACGCCGCGGATGCCCTTGCGATGCTGCTGGAACTCGCCGGCCACGAAGTCCGAGTGGCCCACGGCGGGCGTGCCGCGCTCTCGCTGGCTCAAACCTTCCGCCCCGACGTGGCGGTCCTCGATATCGGCATGCCGGAGCTGAACGGATACGAGGTCGCCAAGGAACTCCGCCGAGAGCCCTGGGGCTCGCGGATGTGTCTCGTTGCGCTGACCGGCTGGGGGCAGGATGAGGACCGGCAGCGGGCAAAGGATGCGGGGTTCGACCGACACTTGACCAAGCCGGTCGATACCGACGCGCTCGAGAAGCTGCTGTCGGAGTGACCGCGAAGAACGGGCCACGTGTTGCCGACGGGGTGCCTACCTCTTGCGTCTGGCGCTGATGACGTTCGGCAGCTGCGCGATGCGCGCCAACACGTGCGACAGCTGCGGCAGCCCCGTGATCGATATTTCAATCCGCATATGGGCGACGCTGTCACGTTTGTCGGTGACGGTATTCATGCCCCGGATGCTGATCTTGTCGTCCGCCAGGGCGGCGCTGACATCGCGCACCAGTCCGCGGCGATCGAAGGCCTGGACATCGATCTCCACCGGGAACTCGCTGGAGCCCATCTTGCCCCAGGTGACCGGCAACACCCGGGCCGGAGACTTGATGCTGAGGCGGGCGAGATTGGCGCAGGACTGCGCATGGATGCTGACGCCCCGGCCCACGGTGATGTAGCCGACGATGGCCTCGGGCGGGACGGGTTTGCAGCAGCGCGCGTAGGTGGACAGCAAATCGCCGATGCCTTGAACCTCGATGTCCGGTTCCCGCACGGCCGCCGGACCCTTCGATCGAGCGGCGTGCTCCGGCCGCGCCTCGCGCGCATGCAGGATGCGCTGGATGGCTCCCGCCACTTGCGCGGGGCTGACCTCGCCCAACCCTAAGGCTTCGTGCAAGGTTTCGGTGCTGGGTAATTTCAGTTCGCTCAGCAACTCGGGGATGGGCGGGCTGTTCAGCCCCAAGCGCTGCATCTCGCGCTCGAACATCGCCCGGCCTTCCGCCTTGTTCTGGGTCGCATTTTGCTTGCGGAACCAGGCGCGTACTTTATTGCGGTGCCTGGGACTCGCGAGAAACCCCGACTGCGGCGACAGCCAGTCGCGCGACGGTTGCGCCGTCTTGGCGGTGATGATTTCCACCGTTTCGCTGTTCTTGAGCCGGTAGTCGAGCGCCACCATGCGACCGCCCACCTTCGCGCCGCGGGTGCGGTGCCCCAAGTCCGTGTGCACTTGATAGGCAAAATCCAGGGGCGTGCCGCCCACCGGAACATCGATGATTTCGCCCTTGGGCGACACGGCATAGATTCGATCCTGAAACAAATCGACGCGCATGCGCTCGAGAAAATCGCGCGACGTGTCGCCGCCTTCGGTCGGCGACAAAAGCGCGCGCAGCTGATTGATCTTGCGCTCGTAAGCCTGGTCGCTGCGGCCGCCCTCCTTGTAGCGCCAGTGCGCGGCGACCCCGAGCTCGGAATTCGCATGCATTTCGTGCGTGCGGATTTGAATTTCGACCGCCTGCGCCCCCGGTCCGATGACCGCCGTGTGAATCGAGCGGTATCGATTGTCCTTCGGGGTCGCGATGTAATCGTCGAATTCGCCGGCTATGAACTGCCACAGCGAGTGCACGACGCCCAGCGCCGCGTAGCACTCGGCAACGGTGTTCACGAGCACGCGCGCGGCACGAATGTCCATGAGCTGCTCGAACGCGAGATGTTTCGCCTGCATTTTGCGCCAGATGCTGTAGATGTGTTTCGGCCGCCCCTCGATCGTGGCGTCGATGCCGGCGTTCCTCAATTCGCTCCGCAGCAGCGTCATCAAATCGTCCATGTAGCGCTCGCGTTCGGAGCGCCGCACCTTGAGGGCGGCGGCGATGCGCTTGTAGTCGGCGGACTGCAGGTAACGGAAGGCGAGATCCTCGAGTTCCCACTTCAGCTGCCACACGCCCAATCGATTGGCGAGAGGCGCATAGACTTCGCGGGTCTCGGTGGCGAGCTTGCGCTGCATGACGGGATCGAGAGACTTGGCGGCGCGCATTTTCTGCAATTGTCCGGCCAGACGCACCACCACCAAGCGCACGTCGCCGATGACGGCCAACAGCATCTTGCGCAAAGCCTCCGCCTGACCTGCTTCGAGGCCCTGTTCGGGGGTCCAATCGACCCCCAAGCCGAATTCTCCCAATTGGCTCAAATTGCGCGCGAGCCGGGTCGCCTCGGCCCCGAAGTGCTTGTCGGCGGCCTCCCGATCCATGAGCTTGGCATCGAGCAGGGGCTGCAACATGGCCGCGATCACCACATCATCGTCGGCATCGAGACTGCGCACGATCTCCGCGACATCGAGGCCGGCCCGCAGCACGCTCGAGGCGGCGTCGGGCAGGTCGAGCGCGCGTACGGCTGCAAAGGCAGCGTGCAGGCGTGCGCTCGCCGTTATCGAGGTTAAAGCCGTAGTTTCCATCTGGTTTGCGCCGTTTCCGGCGGTGGGTTTAAGCGCCCATAGTCGGTATCATACGCGTCAAATGACGGATACCAAGAATGCGGTTTGAGAGCGACGGCCCGTGCACGGGCGCCGAGGACGATGCGCTTGCGGGCCGCTGAGACCGCCACGTTGCGCGTGCTGGGCATCGATCCCGGTTCCCAGCGCACGGGATTTGGCGTGTTGGATGCCGTCGGCCCTCGATTGACCTATGTGGCAAGCGGGGTGATCCGCACGCAGACCGGCGAATTCGCCGATCGCCTGTGCGAGATCTTTCGCTGCGTCCAGACCATCGTCGCCCAATACCGGCCCCATGAAATCGCCATCGAGCGAGTCTTCGTCAACCGCAATCCGGACAGCGCGCTGAAATTGGGGCAGGCGCGCGGCGCCGCCATCTGCGGAACCGCCGACGCCAACGCCGAAGTGTTCGAATATGCGACACGGCAAATCAAGCAGGCGGTGGTCGGCTCGGGCAGCGCGGAGAAGGCCCAGGTGCAGCTCATGATGAAGAGCATTCTCAAGCTCGACGGACCGCTGTCCGCCGACGCCGCCGACGCCCTGGCCGCCGCGGTGTGCCATGCGTTGCGGGGCCGCGTGCGCGCCTCCGTGTTGCGTTCTGCGAGCCGCGGGTGATAGGTTTTCTCAAGGGCCGGTTGGCGCTCAAGCAGCCGCCGGTGCTCATGGTCGATGTGAACGGCGTCGGCTACGAGATGGAAGCCCCGATGTCGACCTTCTATGGGTTGCCGGCCGCGGGGGAACCGGTCGCGCTGTTCACCCATTTGGTGGTCCGCGAGGATGCGCATATTTTGTACGCCTTCGGCACGGACGGTGAGCGGCGCCTGTTTCGCGGCCTGCTCAAAGTCTCCGGAGTGGGGCCGAAAATTGCGCTGGGCATTCTGTCCGGCGCCAGCGTCGATGATTTCCTGCGCACCATCGAGGCGGAGGACGTTGCCATGCTCACGCGGATTCCGGGCATCGGCCGCAAGACCGCCGAGCGCGTGATCATCGAGATGCGCGACAACGTCAAGAAACTGTCGATGCCGGCGGCCGGCGGCGGTCCCGTCGGCATGGGCACGGCCATGACGCCGCAAAGCGAGGCTTTCAGCGCTCTGATCGCGCTGGGATACAAGCCCCCGGAAGTGGTTCGACTCCTCAAGTCGGTCGATGAGCCGGATCTTGCGACCACTGAGATCATACGTCGCGCGCTCAAGTCGGCGGCCAAGGCTTGAAGAACCACCATGGGCATTGAGCAGGATCGAATCATCGCGGGGCCGGCCAAGCGGGAAGACGAAGTGGTCGACCGCGCGGTGCGGCCGAAGACCCTCGCCGACTACGTCGGACAGTCGACCGTAAAGACCCAAATGGACATCTTCATTCAAGCGGCGCGCAATCGCGGCGAGGCGCTCGACCATGTGCTGATCTTCGGACCGCCGGGACTCGGTAAGACCACGCTGGCGAACATCATCGCCAACGAACTCAAGGTCAATTTGCGGCAGACATCGGGTCCCGTTTTGGAGCGACCCGGAGATTTGGCGGCTCTGTTGACCAATCTCGAACCGCGCGACGTCTTGTTCGTGGATGAGATTCATCGTTTGAGTCCCGTAGTCGAAGAGGTTTTGTACCCCGCGATGGAGGACTCGCAGCTCGATCTCATGATCGGCGAAGGTCCGGGAGCTAGGTCGATCAAACTCGATCTGCCGCCGTTCACCCTGGTGGGCGCTACCACACGCGCCGGGCTCTTGACTTCGCCGTTGCGGGATCGCTTCGGCATCGTGCAGAGATTGGAGTTTTATTCGACGGAGGACCTGACGCAAATCGTCACGCGCAGTGCGTCGATCTTGAAACTGCATCTGCAAGCGGATGGCGCGCATCGCATCGCCGAGAGATCGCGCGGCACGCCGCGAATCGCGAACCGGCTGCTGCGCCGGGTGCGCGATTTCGCCGAGGTCAAGGCTGCCGGGCTCATCAGCGCGGACGTCGCGATCGCGGCGCTCGACATGCTGGCCGTGGATCCTCAAGGGTTCGACATGCTGGATAGAAAATTGCTGCTCACCGTGATCGAAAAATTCGAGGGCGGGCCGGTGGGCGTGGACAGCCTGGCGGCGGCCATGAGCGAAGAGCGCGGCACCATCGAGGACGTCATAGAGCCGTTCCTGATTCAGCAGGGATTTCTGATGCGCACCGCTCGCGGCCGCGTCGCGACGCGCAGCGCCTATGCGCATTTCGGACTCGCGGCGCCGGCGATCGATCGGGACTTGAATTTGCCTTTGTTCCGGGACGCTCAGTGATGCCGCCGACGCCCGGCATTTCGGCCCCCCATCACTACGACATTCGCTCGAGAATTTATTGGGAGGACACTGACGCGGGCGGCGTCGTGTACTACGCGAATTACCTGAAGTTCATGGAGCGCTGCCGGACGGACTGGCTGCGGGCGCTCGGGATCGATCAACTTCGATTGCGCGCCGAACGGCAGCTGCAGTTTGCGGTGGTGAGCGTGGCGGTGGATTTCCTGCGCCCGGCCATCCTCAATGATGAAATTCTCGTCACGGCGGAACTCGAGCGCCTGCGCGGTGCCACAATCGTGTTCAAGCAAACCATCATGCGCGACAACGTGCAACTCATCGACGCGAGTGTTCGGGTCGCCTGTCTCGATTCAGGAACCCTGAAAGCGCGTCCGATTCCCAAAGATTTATTCGTGGAGTGGCGTAATGGGGAATGACCTGTCGATCTGGGCGCTGGTACTCGATGCGAGCGCCATCGTGCAGGGGGTCATGGCGTTGCTCATGGTGGCGTCGCTCGTATCGTGGGCCGTGATCTTCCAGAAAGGGCGGGTCATCTCCCGCTCGCGGCGCCAAGCCGACCAATTCGAGACGGCGTTCTGGTCGGGCGGCGATTTGAACGCGCTTTACCGCAGCATAGAGACCAAGGGGCGCGCCGGTACCGGCGAGCAGAGCATTTTCGAATCCGGCTTCGGCGAATTCAGCCGCCTGCGCCAGCTCGGAACGCCCGGGGATCAACTGCTCGAGGGGTCGCGCCGCGCGATGCGGGTGGCGCAGATGCGCGAAATGGATCGACTCGAACGCAACCTGGCGATGCTCGCGACGGTCGGATCCACGAGTCCCTACGTGGGTCTGTTCGGCACCGTGTGGGGCATCATGAGCGCGTTCCATAATCTTGGGAATGTGCAGCAGGCGACCCTGGCGGCCGTGGCGCCGGGCATTGCCGAGGCATTGGTCGCCACGGCGATCGGATTGTTCGCCGCGATTCCGGCGGTGATCGCATACAACCGATTTGCCGATCAGGTGAGCCGCCTGGAACTCCGGTTCGACACCTTCGTGGAAGAGTTCTCGACGATTCTGCAGCGCCACGGACCGGCCCGCGCGGCGCAGGCCTAGCCCGATGGCCAGATTGGTTCGCCGCCGCAAGCTGATGGGAGAGATCAATGTGGTGCCGTACATCGACGTCATGCTGGTGCTGCTGGTCATCTTCATGATCACCGCTCCGCTGCTCAAGGAAGGGGTCAAAGTGGACTTGCCCGCCGCAGGCGCCAAGCCCATCGACCCCGGATTCATGGACAAGCACCCGCCGCTGATCGTCACCATCGACGCGAATGCGCGGCTTTACATCAATTTGGGCAGCGGTAGCGATCAACAACCGGTCTCTGAAGCCACGGTGAGCGCCCGCACCGGCGCGCTCCTGAGGCGCGATCCGCAGACCCCGATCTTGGTCCGGGCCGATACCACGGTGCCCTATGGCACGATCGTACGTGCCATGGTGCTTCTGCAGCAGGCCGGCGCTTCGAAAGTCGGGTTTCTCACCGATCCTGTGCGGACCCCGGCGCGGGGGCAAGCCAATGGGGCCGGCCGCGGCGGCGCGGGTTGAATGCGGGATTTCTTGCGTGAACATTCCTGGGCGGTCGTCGTTTCCGTGCTGCTGCACGGACTGCTGGCGGGCGCCCTGGTGCTCGCGACCTTGAATTCCGCTCATCGGACCCCGCCCAGCTTGCAGCCGATACCGGTCGACGCGGTGGTGGTGGACTCGCAAGTCCTGCATGCCGCGCAACGTGCACAAAAAGAGCGCGCAGACCAAGAAGCCGCGCGCGTAGCCGCCGCAGCACAGGCCGCCGCCGCGGCAAAAGCTGCGGATGAGGCGCGGGCCGCGGACGAAGCCAAGGCGGCCGAGCAGGCCAAAACCGCTGAGCAAGATAAGGCGGCTGAACAGGCCAAGGCGGCGGAGCAGGCCAAAGCCGCTGAGCAAAATGAGGCGGCCGAGCAGGCCAAGGTGACTCAGCAAGCCAAAGCCGCAGAGCAAGCCAAGGCGGCTGAGCAGGTCAAGGCGGCTCAGCAAGCCAAAGCCGCCGAGCAAGCCAAGGTCGCTGCGGCAGACGCCGCCAGGGCCGCGGCCGCCGAGCAGCAGCGTCTCATCGACGCTAAAAGAGCTGCGGACGCTAAACAGGCCGCGGAGGCCAAGCAGGCGGCCGAAGCCAAGCAGGCGGCCGAGGCCAAGCGGGCCGCCGACGACCGTGCTCGGCAGGACCGCGAGGCCGAACTCCGCAAGCAATTGGCCGACGAGGAGCACCGAAGCGCCGTCGAATCCGGCCCATTGCGCGATAGCTATATCGCGAAACTCCGCAATAAAATCCAAAGTGTATGGATCAAACCTCCGTCGGCGACCGTCGGTCTCGATTGTTTGGTCGAAGTCACCCAGGTTCCGGGCGGCGAGGTAACAGGAGCGCGGGTGACCCAGTGCAATGGCGACGCAGCCGCCCGCCAATCGATCGAAAATGCGGTGTATCGTGCATCGCCCCTTCCGGATCCTCCGGACCCGGCGCTTTTTGAAAGAAACTTCGTATTTAGGTTCAAGCCCAATGAATAGACGCATTTCATGTTTCGTGGCGGTCGGCTTCATGTTGTTCTGCTCTCGGACCTGGGCGGAACTCGTGGTCGAAATCACGAAAGGACAGTCGGATGCCATCCCGATCGCCATCGTGCCTTTCAGTTCGCCCGAGGCCGCCGCCGCCCCGTTCGACGTGGCGCAGCTCGTGAGCGACGATCTGGCCCGCAGCGGGCGTTTCAAGTCCACGGATCGCAGAGATATGATCGAGCAGCCGCATACCGGCGCCGGCATTTCCTTCGATGATTGGCGCCGGCTCAACAACGATTACATCGTGCTCGGACAGGTTCAGCCGTTGGGACCGGACCGCTACAACATCACGTTCGAGCTCTATAACGTTCTCAATCACCAGCGGTTGCTGGGTTATCAAATCAGCTCGAACAAGCCGGGGCTGCGTCTCGCGAGCCATCAAGTCGCGGACATGGTGTTCGAGAAGATCTTGGGCATACGCGGCGCATTCGCCACGCGCATCGCCTACATTTCCGTGCTGGGGTCATTGCCGCACAAGGACTACCGCCTCATCGTGGCGGATGCAGATGGGGAAAATCCGCACGTCGTGATGCAATCGAATGAGCCGCTGATGTCGCCGTCGTGGTCGCCGGACGGCCAGAGTCTGGCGTATGTCTCCTTCGAAGACCGCTTGCCCTCGGTGTATGTTCAGACCTTGAAGACCGGAGAACGGAAGCGAGTTTCGGCGCGGGCCGGAGTAAATCAGGCGCCGGCGTGGTCGCCCGACGGCAAGAAGCTGGCGCTCACGCTCTCGACGCGCGACGGCAATTTGGATATTTATGTGTTGGATTTGACCACTCAGGCGCTGACCCGCATCACCGACGATCCCGGGATAGACACCGAGCCGCAATGGTCGAAGGACGGCCAAAATTTGTACTTCACGTCGGATCGCGCGGGCGGCCCGCAGATCTATCGGGTGGGTACCCACAGCGGCGACAAGCCCCGCCGCCTGACTTTCCAAGGCAGTTACAACGCGCGGCCGAGGGTGTCGCCGGATGAGTCGCAACTGGCATTCGTCACCCAGGAAGACGGCGGCTATCGCATCGCCACCATGGATCTTCGCGGACGCGGCGATGTCCAAGTCCTCACCAAGGGTCACTTTGATGTGTCGCCGAGCTATGCGCCGAACGGCGCGGAGATCATTTACGCGAGTCGCGACCGTGGGCGCGGCGTGCTCGCCCTGGTCAGCGCCGACGGCCGAGTACAGGAACGCTTGGTGTCGAGCGAGGGTGAATTGCAAGAGCCGGCATGGGCGCCGTTCTAAAAACGGCGGCGACCAAACGAAGTACACTAGCGATGTCGGTCGGAAGGCTGAGGTTTCGTCAATCGGATGGAGATAATTAAATGAAGCGAATTTTTGCGATCGCGCTGTTGATGGCCGGAGCAGCGCTGCTCTCGGGATGCCCCAAGAAGCACAATGTCATTGAGCCGCCGAATGCCGGGAGCCAGGTCTCCGGTTCGACCCAGGGGGATGAAGGCGCGTCGACCTCGTCGCGTGCGCTCAACGGCGATGCCGGTACCCAGGGCGCCAATGGCATGGGCACGGACGCTACGACGGGACCCCTCGCGCGTAAGGTGATCTATTTCGACTTCGACAAGTCGGAGATCAAACCCGAGTTCGCCGACGTCGTGGCCGCTCATGCGCGCAATTTGACCAGTCATCCGAACCTGAGGATAAAGCTCGAGGGCAACACCGACGAACGCGGTACCCGTGAGTACAATATCGGACTCGGCGAACGCCGCGCACAGGCGGTGCGGCGCGCGCTGATGCTGCAAGGAGTTGCGGAATCGCAATTGACTACCGTCAGCTTCGGCGCCGAAAGGCCCGCGGTGGAAGGCGACGATGAGGCGGCCTGGGCGCAAAATCGGCGCGTGGAATTGGTCTACGGCCAGTGATTTCCCGCACGTCATTCGGTTTGAGCGCGGCCTGCCTGATTGCACTGGCGATGGTGGGCTGCGCCAGCACGCCGCCGGAAGAGGATCCGGTGCAAATCAAGCTGAAAGACCTCGACACCCGGCTGGCGCGCATCGAGAGGGTGGTGGCCAATCAAAGCCTGCTCGATTTGGCCAATCAAACCGATTCGCTGCGCAACGATTTGCGCGCCATGCACAATGACGTCGATCTATTGACCAACAACCTGGAAGCGAGCCGCAAACAGCAGCGCGACTTGTATGCCGACCTCGATCGGCGCATGAAAAATCTCGAATCGCGCGGCGGCGGTGCGGGAGGCGCCGCCGCCGGGTCGGGCGACGCAGACTCGGGCGGCGCCGATGCCTCGGCGGCCGGTTCCGACGACAAGGCTGCGTATCAGACCGCCTTCAATTTATTGAAGGACAGTCAATACGATCGTGCCATCGCGGCGTTTCAGAAGTTCCTGATCGCCTATTCGGACAGTTCGCTCGCGGACAACGCTCAGTATTGGCTGGGCGAGGCCTACTACGTGAACAAGTCGTTTCCGGAGGCTCAGGCTGCCTTTCAGCGAGTGGTCGACAAGTACCCGCAATCGCGCAAACGTCCCGACGCCCTGCTCAAAATCGGCTATTGCCAATACGAGTTGAAGCAATGGGACTTGGCCCAGGGAACTCTGTCGCAAGTAGCCAAGCAGTTCCCCGATGCGCCGGCCGGACATTTGGCGCAGCAGCGCCTCGACAAAATGGCGACGGAGAAACATTGATTGAAACCGCGCACAAACCCGCTCGTTTGCGCATCAATGAGATTTTTCATTCGTTGCAAGGGGAGGCCGACGCGGTCGGTTATCCGACGGTGTTCGTGCGGTTGACGGGTTGTCCGCTGCGTTGCAGATACTGCGACACCGAGTACGCGTTCCACGCCGGCGATTGGTTGAGCCTCGATGCGATCCTGGAAAAAGTGCGTGGTTATGGAACGCACCATGTCTGCGTGACGGGCGGGGAGCCCCTGGCGCAGCCGGATTGCCCGAAGTTGCTCGAGCGCTTGTGCGACGCCGGCTTCGAGGTGTCGCTCGAAACCAGCGGCGCCATCGATATCGCCTCGGTCGATTCTCGCGTTTCCCGCGTGGTCGATGTGAAGACTCCGGGCTCGCAGGAAAGCGCGCGCAATAGAATCGAAAACTTCGAGCTGCTGACCCCACATGATCAGCTGAAATTCGTGATCTGTTCGCGCGAGGACTACGACTGGAGCAAGGCGTTTTTGCAAGAGCACGGATTGGCTCGGCACCGGATACTCTTCTCGCCCAGCTACAACGACATATCTCCAACCGAGTTGGCGGATTGGATTTTGGCGGACCGGCTGCCGGTGCGCTTCCAACTACAGCTTCACAAAATTCTGTGGGGCGACACGCCCGGCAAGTGAGCGCCAGGACCTCAACCGCGCAACCCAAGCGCGCCGTCGTCCTGCTCTCCGGCGGACTCGACTCGGCCACGGTATTGGCCATCGCGCGGGCGCGCGGCTTCGAGTGCTATGCCTTGAGCGTGCACTATGGCCAACGCCATGACGCAGAACTCGCGGCCGCCCGGCAAATCGCCTCGGCCTTGAACGCCCGCGAACATAGGATCATGGGGGTGGACCTAGCCGGTATCGGCGGTTCGGCGCTGACCGACCCCAGCATGGCGATCCCTGAGTCTCCGACCGCGGGCATCCCCATCACCTATGTGCCGGCCCGGAACACACTGATGCTGTCTCTCGCGCTGGGGTGGGCGGAGGTCGTGGATGCCGCAGATATCTTCGTGGGGGTAAACGCCGTTGATTACTCTGGCTATCCGGATTGCCGGCCGGAATTCATCGCGGCGTTCGAGAATCTGGCTCGGCTCGCGACCAAGGCCGGGGTCGAGGGCGCTCAGTTCAATATTCAGGCGCCCCTCATCGACATGGCCAAGGCGGACATCATTCGCGCGGGCACTAAACTTGGAGTGGATTACACCATGACCGTGTCGTGCTACCAGGCCGCACCCGACGGCGCTGCCTGCGGTAAATGCGATTCCTGCCGTTTGCGGGCCGCCGGCTTTGCGACGGCGGGCATCCCTGACCCCACCCGCTACCGATGAATCAATTGCCGGTGATCTGAACCCCCAGTTCGGCTATTATGCGCGCCTGATTGGGACGGTAGCTCAGTTGGTAGAGCAAGGCCCTTTTAAGGCTTTGGTCCTGGGTTCGAGTCCCAGCCGTCCCACCAATAAAATCAATAAGTTGTACTATGGGAATTCCGCAGAATTGTTCCAGGAGTACAGCCAGGCGTACGGCAATTCGCGGGGTTTGTGATTTCGATCTAAAGCTTTCAGGGCAAATTGCATCGACCCTGTCGCGATAATAAAGGTTAACTTCCACCGCAATCATGGGGCCGAATCACGCGGCGGGCTGCTTGTCGCATCAATCCATTTCTGTAGAGAATCGAGCATCCGCGGCAAATCACTCACAAGCGCGTGCCAGATTAGTCGGTGATCCAAACCTTCCTCGTACCAATGGGAGGCGATGTCGCGAAACCCTTTGGGGCCAGCCCAGACAATGTTGGAATCGATCTCCATCAATGCCTGGTTGGGAATACTCTTCAGTGCTTCGCCAAACCGGATCAGGAGGCGTTCGATTGCGAGCTGGCGTTCGTTGTTCGCTAGGTAGCTCACTTCGCTGTCGTTTGCAACCAGCTCCAACGCTTTGCGGCCGGCGCGCACTGCCGCCATGGCTGCGCCACGAGGCGTCGTCGCGCGTCCGCCGCGGGGAGTATCAGAAGACACGGACGAGATCGCCGCTGACGCGCCGCTGGAATTCGGGCAGTCGGCGCAGGCCGTCATAGTCGTGAATGTCGGCGGTCGTCCCGAGGATAGTGCGGCAGAGGTCTCGCACGCGCACAAGATCGAAGATCGAGAATCGCCGATCTGACGGCTCCATCAGGAGGTCGACGTCGCTGTCCTCGCGAGCCTCATTGCGTGCTACCGAGCCATACAAGAATAGTTGGCCAACGCCGAGCGCATGGAGTTGCTCACGGCGTTCGCGTAGTAGGCGTAGGGCATCATCGCGCTGCATAGGCGTATTTTACCCAAGATGCTTCGTGCATGTGAAGACATAAGACCTTGAATAAAAAAGAAATTCGATGAGCCATGATGCTGTCGTCGTGCGAATTGCGTTCACAGCTCGCTTGGAAACATAGTGGAGAATGCACGCCCTCGAATTCGTTGACGCGCTCAGTGAGGCTTGGCCAAGGGCGCTTCAAACTGCGATTCAGTGTGCCAAGACCCCGTTTCTTTCGACCTTTTCCGGCTTTGGTCCTGGGTTCGAGTCCCAGCCGTCCCACCATCATCCCACTTCCAGGCACTTCCGATACCATCCACT
>DASYFQ010000236.1:0-17647 GCA_036498345.1 Steroidobacteraceae bacterium | reverse complement strand
CGTCGGCATGCAGTTCTCCTTCCTGCTGGCCGGCGGCGTCATCATCGAGAACGTGTTCTTTCTGCCCGGTCTGGGACGGTTGGTGTTCCAGGCCATCGTACAGCGCGATTTGATCGTCGTGCAGAGTGTCGTGATCGTGCTGGTGTTTGCGGTGGTGATCGTGACATTTCTGGTGGATCTTTCCTACGTGCTGGCCAATCCGCGCCTGCGCACCCCCGGCGCAGCATGAGTGCCCCTGTGCACGCCCGGCGCGGCATGAGTACCCCTGTGCACGCCCGGCGCGGCATAAGCACCCCTGTGCACGCCGGGGCCGCATGAGCGTCTTTGGAGCGCCTAATGGATCCGGGCCGCGCGGCATCGGCTTCATCGCCGGCGCAGCCATCACGGGCATTTTTGTCGCCGCAGCCGCGGTCGCCGAGTTTTGGACGCCGTACGATCCGGCCGTTTTGTCCATCGTCGACAAGCTGCAGGCCCCCAATATGCATCACTGGTTCGGTACCGATCAGCTCGGCCGCGACGTGTTGTCGATGATCATGGCCGGCGCCAAGAACTCGGTGGGTGTGGCCCTGCTGTCGGTGATCATCGGAGTGTTCATCGGCGTGCCGTTGGGCCTGTTGGCGGCGGCGCGGCGCGGGGCAGTGGATGAGCTGATCATGCGCGGCAATGATTTGGTGTTCGCATTCCCTTCCCTGCTGCTCGCCATCTTGATCACTGCCGTGTTCGGTCCCGGTGCCGTCAACGCCATCATCGCCATCGGGATTTTCAATATTCCGGTGTTTGCGCGCGTCGTCCGCGGCGGGGCGCTGCAACTATGGACTCGCGACTACACGTCGGCCGCACGGGTCGCCGGCAAGGGGTCCATGAGAGTTTCTCTCGAGCACATCCTGCCGAATCTCGCCGGATTGCTGGCGGTACAGGGAACGATTCAGTTTTCGCTGGGCGTGATCGCGGAGGCGGGCCTCTCCTATGTCGGCCTGGGCGCGCAACCCCCCACCCCAAGCTGGGGACGCATGCTCAATGAGGCGCAAACGCTGACGGCGCTGGCGCCGACGCTTGCCTTGTTTCCGGGTATCGCCGTGCTGTCGTTCGTGCTCGGCCTCAATCTCTTGGGCGACGGTTTGCGCCAGCGGCGGGAGCGGGGGCCATGACGGCCGCAGGCGCTGCCGCACCGCTGCTCGAGATCGACGGCTTGAGCGTGTCGGTGGGCGCGACGCAGATCCTCAAGAATCTGTCGCTCGACGTCGGTGCCGGTGAAATTCTAGGGTTGGTGGGCGCCTCGGGATCGGGGAAATCGATGACGGCGCTCGCGATCATGCGGCTGCTCCCTGCGCACGCCACGCTGACCGGGGCGGTGCGCTTGCGCGGCGCGGCGCTGAGCGGTAAGAGCGAACGCGAATTGCGGAACGTTCGCGGCCGGGACATCGGGATCGTGTTCCAGGAGCCGATGACGGCGTTGAATCCGCTGATGCGCATCGGAGATCAGGTCGCCGAGACCGTCCGGCTGCACCGCTCCGTGTCGCATGCGGAGGCCAGGCGCGCGGCGCGTGAAACGCTGGATCTGGTGGGTCTGCGCGGCGAGCAGGGCGCGCTGGATCGGTTGCCCTACGAGCTCTCCGGCGGCCAGCGGCAGCGCGTTGCGATTGCCATGGCGGTGGTCTTGAGACCGCCGCTGCTCATTGCCGATGAACCGACCACGGCGTTGGACGTCGGCACGCAGGCCCAAGTACTTCGGCTGCTGCAGGAGCTTGCGCGCACTCACGGCATGGGATTGATTTTGGTGAGCCACGATCTCGCCGTCGTGGCGCAGGTGACCGACCGAATTGCCGTGATGCATGGGGGAGAGATCGTCGAGCAGGGCGCGACGCAGCAACTGCTGCGTCATCTGCGGCATCCCTACGGCAGGGCGCTGCTCGCCGCCGCGCAATTGACACCGAAGCGCGGCGGCAGGCCGCCTCGCGACGCCGCGGCGCCGGTCCTGCTGGTGCACGACGTCGTACACGAATATGCGCGCAAACGGCGTTCGCTGTGGCACGCTGCGCCGCCCTTGCGGGCCGTGGACGGGGTGTCCCTGTCCGTCCACCCGGGCGAGACCGTGGGCCTGGTAGGCGAATCCGGCTCCGGCAAGTCGAGCTTGCTGCGGGTGATACTCGCACTGGAACGGCCCGTGGCAGGCGACGTTCGCTTGCTCGGCGACGTGTTTTCAACCGCGACGGGCGCGAGTCTGCGCCGGCTTCGCCGCGGCATTCAGGCCGTGTTTCAAGATCCCTATGGCAGCTTCGATCCCCAATGGTCCGTGGAGCGACTGATCGCCGAACCGTTCCATCTGCTCGATTCGCCGCCGACCGCCGCCGAGCGCAGGCGCAAGGTGGCCACGGTGCTGGAGCAGGTCGGCCTGTCGGCGTCCGATGCGCAACGCTACCCGCATGAATTCTCCGGCGGGCAGCGTCAGCGCATCGCCATCGCGCGCGCGCTGATCACGGAACCCGCGGTAATCGCTTTCGATGAAGCGGTCTCGGCGCTCGACGTCCTGGTGCGCGCGCAGATACTCGAGTTGCTGGCGGAGCTGGCCACGCGGCTGCGGCTGGCTTATTTGTTCGTGTCGCACGATCTAAATGTCGTTCGATCCATCGCGGACCGGGTTTACGTGATGCGGCAGGGCCGCATCGTGGAGGACGGGCCGACGGAGAGTGTCTATACGTCGCCGCGCCACGCCTATACCGAGGCGCTGATCGCCGCTACTCCAACGTTGGGGTAGGCATGGCGAGCAGTCAGTTGCGGCGGGTTGCGTAGGACAAAGGAGGACACGGCTGCCGCCGGCGTCGCAAAAGGTTCATCTTTCCTTCATTTCGCGCGACTAGCATCCGGCGTCACTACTCACAACTAACAAAGTGGTGACCCATGAAAAAGCTATCCGTTCCGGCCGCTACCTTGGCCACTTGCGTCATATCGGCGGCAGCCGTGCCAGCATTCGGGCAAACCGCCGCGTCTCCCTATCAATTGTCCGTGTTCGCCACGGCGCCCAAGGGCATGAGCGCGCCCGATTCGATTGCGGTGCTTCGCGATCACGTTTTCGTAGGCTACGGCGACGGGAATGCGCCCAGCGGTTCGGACGGCAAGAGCACTCAAATCGTCGATTACGCGCTCGATGGAACGGTCAACTACACGTACACCGTGAAGGGCCACAACGACGGGCTCAAGATCGACCCGTCGACGCATCTTCTGTGGGCGATTCAAAACGAAGATGCGAACGCCAATCTGGTCATCATCAATCCGAGAACGCATCAGCAGAAATTCTATACCTTCGGCCCGACGGCCCACGGCGGCGGCTACGATGATGTCGTGTTCCGCGGCTGCAAGGCGTACATCAGCGCCTCGAACCCGGCGAATAATCCGAACACCGGCCCGGCCATCGTCAGCGCCACATTGGAAGGCAGCTATGTCGACGTCAAACCGGTGCTCGCCGGCGATGCGAGCGCAATCGATATTCCGACCGACACGGCCGTCAAACTGAATCTGCAAGATCCCGACTCCATGACGCTCGACCCTCAAGGCAACATCGTTCTCGACAGCCAGGCGGATCAGGAATTGATCATCGTGAGCAATCCCGGGACGTCGGTGCAGCGTGCCTTGCGTCTGCCGCTGAGCTATCAGACGCCCGCGGGGCTGATGCCCGTGGAAGTCGATGACACCACGTTCGTGACTTCGACCGAGGGCTTCGTCCTCGTTGCCGATAAGGGATTGAATACGGTCTTCGCCCTGAAAAAGCAGGCCTTCGTCCCCGGGGCGGCTTACACCGCCGCCGACGGCGGTCCGTTTGTCGGCACGGTCGACCTGACCACCGGCGTGATCACCCCGATCGTGACCGGATTGAAAGGTCCCGGCGGCATGGCGTTCGTTGATACCACCAAGCGCGGAGGCGACGTGCCGCAGCCCGACGGCAATATCTGCCGCGGAGGCGATGCACAGGACGGATGGGATTCACATGGCCAAGCGGAGCGTGGTGCGGCTCGTTGATTAGGCTGCCCGAGCGTGCGGCGGCCTGTGCTGCCGCTCGGGCGGTCGCTACCCGGTCTCAGCGCACCTGGCAATCGACGTTACCCGGCTTGCCGCCGTTGGTGCCGCCTTGCGACCGGGTGGTGGATGAGAACGACGGGGGTGGCGTGAACTGCATTCCCGGATTCGTCGGCAAAATAACCGGGGGTTGCGTAAAGCCCGGCGTGAACCCGAACTGACCCGCCGTGAAATTTTGAGTGCCGCCCCCATTGGTCAAATGAATCGCTCCGTCCACCACTTGCACATATAGACCGGGAGCAAGACCGGCGGATGCAGGCATACCGGGGGCCTGCGCAAGATGCAGAATTGCCGGTGAATTCGCCGCCGACGGTGTAGAAGTTTGATCGGTAAAAGTCCTCAGGCTCGCGTGCTCATACGCTACCGGCGTCGTGTAGCCCGTCGCGACCAACGCGTAGACCGCCCGCGCTTGCCATTCCAATCTTTGCCAGGCTACTTCGCTGCCATTTGGCGCGACGTAGCTTGCGATCAGATTGGCGCCGCCGATATCGATCGTGGCTGCAGGCGTCGTCAGCGTGAAGCTATCGGCGCGGCGCCGGCCCAGGAGCCCGGCAGCAATCCGCACGCGGCCTCGGGGCAGACTGAGCACGGCGGCGCCGTTCTGTGGTTGCGTCTCGTCGAAGGAATACCTCTCAATGATCAGCTCCGTATCGGCGCCGAGCGTCACAGAACTGTGGTCAGCGAGGTCCAGGCGTGCGTAGGTATCCTTTCTGCTCGCAAGCGTAACGCCCGGTTCCAGCGACGAATTGATTGCCAGCACGCTGACCGTGCCGTCCGCACGTTTCGCCAGCAATGTGCCGCTCAAAGCCGTTACGGTGCCGATCGGCTGCGCGATGGCGGCCGTGTCGGCGCACAACAGCGCCAGCAACAGGCATGCCTTAGTTGCAATACAATTTTTTGGCGGCAGTATTGTTGGTAGCAGCACTGTTGGTTGTTCCTGTGTTTGTCGCAGAGTTTCCGTTGTCGCTTGCCGAAGAGTGGTCGCTTCCACCGGAGCTCGCTCCTTGATCGGTGGGACGGACGGTGGGAGGAGTAGTGTTGATGGTTGCGCTGGTGTCAGAGATGATGTTGATGGCAGTGATGACGTCGGATTGAGCGCTAGAGCCCAAGGTCACGACCGACGGCGGCACCACGACGCTGCAACCGGGCGTGGCCGGTGCCGCTGTGCATTGAGCCACGGTGGGCAGCACGACGCTGCAACCGGGCGCCGTCGGTGCGGCCGTGCATTGAGCGACGGTGGGCAGCACGACACTGCAGCCGGGCGCGGCCGATGCGGCCGTGCATTGAGCTACGGTGGGCAGCACGACGCCGCAGCCGGGCGCGGTCGGTGCGGCCGTGCATTGAGCTACGGTGGGCAGCACGACGCTGCAACCGGGCGCGGTCGGTGCGGCCGTGCATTGGGCCACGGTGGGCAGCACGACGCTGCAACCGGGCGCGGTCGGTGCGGCCGTACATTGAGCCACGGTGGGCAGCACGACACTGCAACCGGGCGCGGTCGGTGCGGCCGTACATTGAGCGACGGTCGGCAGTACGGCGCTGCAGCCGGGCGTTGTCGGAGTCACCGTGCATTGAGCCAGGGTCGGCAGCACGACGCTGCAACCGAGTGTCGTCGGCGCCGCGGTACATTGGGTCAACGCCGGCAGCACGCTGCTGCAGCCGGCTAGCGCCGGTGCGGCAATACATTGAGCCAGCGTCGGCGGCGGCGGCGTCAAGGAATACTGCGCTGGCGTTTGCGTCAAAACACCCGTTGTCGAGCCGGAAACGTTGATGGCGCCCGCGGCAAAAAGATCGATGGTGGTGCCTGAGATACTTCCATCGGCGGTGAGCGTGCCGCTCGAACTGACGTAGGTGTTTGTCGCGGCGTCGTAACCTGCATACAGCGCGACTCCGTTCGCGGCGGTGATGGTGGATCCCGCGTTCAACAGCATCGGGCCGTACGCCGTCAGGGTGATGGAGGAACCGGAAATGGATCTGGAGCAATCGCACGCGGTAATAGTGGGAATGGTCAGCGAGCCGCCGCTGTTGACGTTGACGGCGCCGAGCGCCGAAATCGAATTGACGGTCAAGGCGGCGCTGTCGTTGATGTAAATTGATCCCTGAGATTGGGCGCTGAGCAGCGTGCCTACATCGATCAGCAGCGGAGCTGCACTGCTGCCGATACCTGCGGCGCCGCCCGCGGTCATGTTGAGCGAGCCGGCAGTAATCGAACCACCGGTTGCCTGCACTACCGCACCTGTGGACGCATACACGATTACCTGGGTACTGCCTGCACTCACCGGAGCGCTCAAGGTGATGTCGCCCATGGAAGGTGTTTCCAAGACGACGCCGACGCCCACCGCTGCGGACGAGGAGATCCCGCTGCGCGACGGAAGGGCACCGACAGCGGGAACAGATCCCACGGTGAAGCCGTTGCCGTCGACCAGGGTGAAGCTGGACGCAGCACTGCCCGCAATCGTGCCGACGGAATTGGTTGCGTCGTTCAACCCCACGGTGCCGTTCGCCGCGGCGGCGGATACTGCCGCAGCGCTGATCGAGCCGCTGTTCTGCGCAACGTCGCCGTTGGCGGCCAGCAGCGCGACGGTGCCGCTTGCGACCGGAGCCGTGATGGAATTGTTCAGGACGATTCCGTTGGCGGCCTGCAAGCCGATATTGCCGCTCGCGCCCCCTACTTGAATGGCATTGTTGACCGTGACCACGTTGTCGGAGTTGAGATAGATGTTCCCCGAATGGGTCTGTTGTATTCCATAGCCCAGGGAGCCGATATCCGAAATCGCCAGCGGACCCCCGGTGTTCGAGACGGAAATGTCGCCGCTGGTGGAATTCGTCACCTGCAGGGATAGCACCGCAGTGCGCAGCGCAGCGGCCGGCGAGCCGACGCCGGTCGCAGCGTTGATCTCGAGCGCCGATCCGGTAATGACGCCGTTCGAGGTCGTTATCATGCCGGCGGAGCTGAGCGTCACGGGGTTACTGCCCGCATTGATACCCACCGCCGGATCCGCGACATCGATATTGCCGGCCGCGGTCATGGCTATGGGTCCGGCGGAACTTGCAATGCCCGACACCGACCCGACGGTGCCGACGACGATGGCGCCGGAATTGCGGAAACTGAATCCCTGAGCGCCAACCCCGGCGATCGCGCCAGAGATATTGTTGGTCGGTTCAGTCAGCGTCACCGAGCCATTGGGTGCACCGGCGAGGAGGGCTGATACGGTAATCGCCGCGGGTGTGGTCGGATTGATGCTCTGGGTGATGCTGCCGCCGGCCGCGGTCAAGACCAGGGTGCCCGCGGCCGCGGTAATCGGTGCATTGATGGCAATGCTCTGACCCGCCGACAGTGTCAGAGTATTCGAGTTGCTCCACGCGATCGGAGCGGCTACCGAAATGGTGCCTCCCGACGGCGCTGATGCGCCCGAGGAGGTCGACACCGTCACATTCCCCAAATTCAGCTCGTTATGCAGGTCGGTCGCCGATAGGGTGGACGTGGGATTCGTTCCGGTAATCGTAAAAGGCGATGAAGCGGGGAGAACGATGTCGCCTGTCGACGGTCCTGATCCGATCGTAATATCGCTGGGGTCGAGCAACAAACTACCGGACGCGCCCATCGGCGCGCGCAAATCGGCCGAACCTTGGAAGTCGAGGATGCTTTTACTCGAGCTCTCGACGAAGCCGCCGTCGCCGCCCTGGGCTCCGCCACGGGCGGAGATGTTTCCGTACATCTGAGTCTGTTGATTCGACCACACGATCACTTTGCCGCCGTTGCCGGATTGCAGGGCGTCGGCATGGACCTGCGCCATCGGACCCACATAAGTCAGCGCGGCGTTTTGAATCGCCGGATTGCCGCCGTGAAGATCGCCGCCGATCAGGACGGTCCCTCCGCCGGTCTGCCCGCCGGCATCGACCATTGCGTTTGCGGTGAGCCCCACGCGATCGCCGAGTACCTGGATCTCGCCGCCCGTGCCGGCGCCCGTGGCCCTCGTCACGCTATCCGCGCCCAGCAAAGTCTCGCCGCCGGACTTGAGCACGATTTTGCCGTTCTCGCCGGCCACGGCGCTGTCGGCACTGACCAGACCGAGCTGGTTGACGAATGCTCCGTAAATACCGATCCGTCCGCTGTCCGCGACGACCTTGCCGACGTTCAGAGCGTGGTTGCCGGGAGCACTGATCACGACGCGCAAGTCGGGATCATTCGAATCGGCTAGATTCACGCTTTGTCCTGCCGCAAGGAGAACGTCGCCGCTCGGCGCCGTAATGAGACCCGCATTGGTCACGCTGGGTGCGATCAGATAAACCTGGCCGCCGCTTGGGGTGGTGATGGCACCTCGATTGCTGACATTGCCGGGCTTGCCCGCGCTGCTGAAATCCAGCTTGCCGGACAGAAAATCGGCGTTGCTCAAATTGAGACTCGAAGCCACCAAGCCGTTGACGTTGACCTGAGCGCCCGCCCCGAACAGAACGCCATTGGGATTGATCAGAAAAACCTTACCGTTCGATTGCAAGGCACCCAGGATTTGCGACGGATTCTGACTCGTGATGCGATTCAACACGCTGCTCGACGAATTCTGTTGGATGAAGCGCGTGAGCTCGCCCGGGTTGATCGAAAAATTCTGCCAGTTGATGATTGCGCCCGGCGAATTGGTGATCAACAACTGATTGCCGGAGGCCAGGATGCTGACCTGACCGGCGACGATCTGCGGCCCGCTCGGGTTCGCGAAGCCTGCGCTGCTCGCCAGCAGAGCGCCCAAGAGAACGCCAAGCAGAGCGGCCGACGTCCGCGCTGGACGCGAGGCCGCGCGAATGGGGTTCGTCCGACTGTACAGATTCATGTTCGTGATCCTCGGCATTAGAAAGCCACGGTGATCAAAGCGTGCAGGCGCTGCTCGCCCTTTTGCCGGACATCCGAGGCACTGAACACCCGCCCATAATCCATTTGCAGAGACAACGTCCGGCCGCCGGCGAGACGAAAACCGACGCCTGCGCTGCTGACCGACACGTGCGTTTCTTCGCCGGGCAGCGCGTCGTTGCGGGATACGCGTCCGTCATCGATGAACCCGAGGGCGGTGCATCGGGTGGCTGCGCCGCTGAGTGCGGCGCACAGATTGGGGGTATACAACTCTGCGCTTGCGGCGAAACCCTCGTCATTCGCGACCTCTCGCTCGTGCAGCCCGCGAACCGATGCCGCTCCGCCGACACCGAACTGCTCCCCCGGCACGAGTGCGTCGTGCGTCGCCTGGCCGTTCACGGTCAGGCGGATTTGCCAGTCCTGCGGCAGAGTCCGGGTGTACCCGGCGCCGTAGCGCAACAGGCCATAGCTCGACGTCGCGCCGTAACGCGCCGTGGTGAAATCCGCGCCGCTGCCTTGGGCGCCGCCCGGCACATTGCGCACGGCGGTCAGGTAGAAGTTCAGATTGTTTCCCTGCAACCCCCACTGGCCGACGTACGACAGACTGACCGGATCCACCGTGATATCGCCGCCGAGTTGCGCACCTTGAAATTCGACGTCGTTGTGGAACGCTTTGCGATCGAAGCCCGCGGTCAACTGCGAATCATAGTGTCCGACGCGAGGCAGCTGGTGGTTGTAGTGGGCGCCGTAGACAGTACCCGCGCCGCTGACCAGCAGATTGACCAATCCCGCGGAAACGGTTCCAGTGTTGATATTCGAATAGCTGCCGTAGAGATCCAGGGAGTCGCCGATCGCATAAAGCGGAATGTGATAGCCGGCGCCGTACACGCTGATCTTGCTCGGACTATCCGGGCTGGTCGTGTATTGCATGCTGAATACGTGGTCGAGACCCCATAGATTGAAATCCTGAAACTGCGCCGTGACGTGATAGCGGCCGGATGGGTCGAATCCGGAGTTGTCGAACGTCGCACCGGCGGACCAAGATTTTTCATCGACGACTTGCACGGCAGCATCGATTACACCGGGTTCGCCGCCGTCACCCAGCTGCAGAGTAATTTTCTTCGTCGGGTTCTCATTGGCCATCTTGAGGTTCCCCGACAGCACCTCGGTATTCGGAATTCCGCCTTCCTGTAAACCGGGCATGCTGCGGCGGATATTGGATTCACTGTGAAAGACATTGCCCGCGACGCGTACCTTGCCGATGCGTGTTTCGATCACCTTCAGATGAACCACCCCTCGAGTCAATTCCTGCTCGGGCAGGACTACTTTGACCAAGGTGAAGCCGTGCTTGCGGTAAACGCTTTCCAGTGCACCGATCGCTCGCTCGATATAGGCGAAATTACGGCCTTTGCCGGCAAATCCCGCGACTGCCGATTGCACCGTCGAATCGTTCAACAAGGTGTTGCCGTCGATGTCGAAGCGCGTGATTTCGAAGGCACCGATCGGATCGCCCGGTTGGACGTCCGCAACCGCGGGTGCGGCAAGCAAAACGAGCAGACATAGCGTCAGCCGCGCGGGAACGTTTGCAACCATAATGGGGTGTCGTTCGCAGGCCGCCCTGCCGGTCAAGTCAGAATTTAGTCGTGCCTGTCGACAGAGAGGCGGATTTGATCGCGCGTGAACGCTCGTAATTCGCACCGCGGTAGGGTGCGACGCGCCAGGCCAAGTGCCGATCCCGGGTGTTCATTATTTTCCTCATTAACCACGAGTTTTCTTATACCCCGGTCAATGGATTCCGAGCGTGAACCGATCGACATCCTGGTTCACGCGGCATTGTTTAGTCGAGCGCGCCACGCACGGCAAATGTTGCCGCGAAGCCGGTTAGGCTGTGCGCAACGCGTTTCGGGCCGCTGACATGACCGCCCGAGTCAGGCGCGCCAACATCGGCATCTGCAGCCGCGTGTGCTGCCAGAAGAGTGGCAGCGACAGGGAGCGTCCGGGAACCAGTTCAACCAACGTGCCGTGGTGAAGCTGAGCCTGTACCAGCGGTAGGGGATTCACTCCCCAGCCGATTCCCGCGAGACCGGCGTCGACGAACGCCTGTATCGACGGCAGCCAATGGACGGGAACGTGAACGTCCCGCTTGTACACGCTGCGGACCCACCGGGCCTGCAGACGGTCTTTGCGATCGAAATTCAGGCTGGGTGCCTCGGCGAGAGCGGCGGCCGTAACACCACGAGGAAAGTAGCGTTGCACATACTCGGGACTTGCGACCGCGACATAGCGCAGCTTGCCCAGGGCGGCGCTGTCGCAGCCTTGCACGGGCCGCGAATTGGCCGTCACCGCTGCTTGCACTTCGCCCGAACGCAACCAATCCAAGGTATGTTCCTGATCGTCGAGCGCAATGTCCAGCAGCGCGCGATCGCCGCTCAGGAAAGCCGCCATGGCACCGATGAACCAGGTGCCGAGGCTGTCGGCATTGACGGCCACTCGCAGCGTCATGCGTCCGCCGTCGTTCCCCGGGGGCGCCACGCGCGGCAGCACGTTGCGCAAATCCTGTTCGAGCATGCCCACTTGCTCGACATGCCGGCACAATCGACGGCCGGTGTCGGTTGCCGTGCAGGGCTGGCCGCGGACGATCAGCACGCACCCCAAGCGTTCTTCCAACTGTTTGACCCGCTGCGAAATGGCGGACGGTGTGACGTTGAGTGCCCGTGCAGCGCGCTCGAAACTCCCCTCGCGCACGATGGCCGCGACGGCTTCCAGGGATGCATAGTCGAGCATTAGTTCTCCTTAATACACATCAGGAAGTTTAACTGGATTCATGAGCGGGCGGAAACGACACTCGCTGCATGTCGACCCCTGCTTTTACAACCGGCTTCGTGTTGAGCGCCACGCTGATCATCGCCATCGGCGCACAGAATGCGTTCGTTCTGCGCCAGGGGCTACGGCGCGAGCATGTCCTCGCGGTCGTCGCGTTCTGCGCGCTCGCGGATCTGCTCCTGATTTCTGCCGGCGTTGCCGGGCTGGCGAAAATATTGGGGCATGCGCCGGCTCTGACGACGGCACTCACCGTGGCGGGCACGCTGTTCTTGTTGTGGTATGGCCTGAGAGCGCTGCGCCGCGCATGGCAGCCGCGGGCCCTGCGGGCGGGCGGCGGCGCGCGGGTATCCGTTCGAGTCGCCGTCGCCCAGGCGGCTGCCTTCACCTTTCTCAATCCGCATGTCTATCTGGACACGGTCCTCTTGATGGGATCGATCGGTGCACGCCAGCCGGCGGACTCTCGCCTGTGGTTCGTGGGGGGCGCGGCGTTGGCGAGCGGAGCATGGTTCACGACATTGGGGTTTGGCGCACGTCTCCTGGCGCCGCTGTTCTCGAGGCCGCGGGCGTGGCAGGTCCTGGATGTCCTCGTCGGCGCGGGAATGCTGGCGCTGGCGGCCGCCTTGGTGCGTCAAACGGTAGGCGGTTGATGCCGCGACGGGTCGGCGAAGTGCACGGCGCGGGCGATGGAACGGGACAAACAATCCGCGGCCGCGGACCCGATGCGTCCAACGAGGGCGGCACGCTGCTGGTTTCCGTGGAACTGGATTGCTCCGCTCGCCAAGGCGAATATTGTGTCGCCGTCGAATGGCGTGTGTGCCGGGCGCACCGCGCGCGCAATCCCATCCTGCGCCATCATGGCCACGCGCCTGCACTCCACCGTGGTCAGATCGGCGTTGCACGCGACCACGCCCAGCGTGGTGTTGGCGCCAGCCTGCAATCGGCCGAGCGACATGAGCCGAGATTCATCGGGTGCGGGATCGCTCAGGTCCATGACCTTGCGGGGCGCTCCGCCGCCGCCGAATTCCCGTTTGAGTTCGAAGGCCCACGCCCAATATGTCTTGCCGTCGGGCATCAGCGCCGAGCCGACGGAGTTCACGGCCACCAGAGCGCCGACGATGAGTCCGTCGCCGAGGTCCAAGGAAGCAGAGCCGACGCCGCCCTTGATCAAGCCCGCCATGGCACCGCGTCCCGCACCGACGGCACCCAGCGCGAAATCACTGCCGGCGGCGTCGAGTGCGCGCATCCCCAGGTCGCGGTAAGGCGGCGCGAGCTTCCAGTTCTTGTCGCCGCCGTTGCCGAGATCGTGCAGCACGGCGGAGGGTACGATCGGAATCCGCGGCGAGCCGGGCAGGAGCTGCAAACCGACGCCTTGGGCGGAGAGCTTCGCGGTAACGCCGTCTGCCGCGGCGAGACCAAAGACCGAGCCTCCGGCAAGCACCAGCGCGTGCGCGCGGCCGACCAGATTCTCGGGAGACAGGGCGTCCGTTTCGCGCCCGCCGGGTCCACCTCCTCGTACGTCCACGCCGGCCGACCACGCGGCGTCGCAGAGCAGCACCGTCGCTCCGGAGCGGACGTTCTCGTCGCACGAGTGGCCCACGCTGAGTCCCGCGATATCGGTGATCAGGTTCTTCGGGCCGGGGCGAAACATAATCGCCTAACGCGGCTGCGCCGCGATCACCGCTAATCCCTGCAGCACCAGATCCGGTACGATCTCGCCGTGCGAGCGCATGGTTCCCGTGATCATGCCGGCATCGCCGCCGGTGATGATCAATTTGGGCTTTGCGCCGGTGCTCTGTTCGATCACTTCGGCCGCCCGGTCAGCCATGCCCGCCAAAGCAAACACGGCGCCGCGTGACACGGCACCGATGGTGTTGTTCGCCAGCACTCCCGCCAAAGAGGGCGTGCTGTGCATGGCTGCTTTGGCGATATCACTGGTCTTATTCATCAAGGCCTCACGCATCATGTGGATGCCGGGCACGATCAGCCCGCCGAGATGCTGGCCGTTGGCATCCACGCTGTCCACCTTGACCGCGGTGCCGGCGTCCACTACGCAGAGCGCCGAGCGCGCCTTGGTCCAGGCTCCGATCAAGGCCAGCCAACGGTCCGCTCCCAAAAGTGATGGGTCGAGATAGCCATTGGTGAGCCCGTGATATTCGGGAGCCGCGGTCACGAACTCGATATTGACGCGAAACACCTTCTTGGTGAGGCGGGCCAGCGTCTTTGCCATAACCGGCCCCGCAACGTTGGAAACCAGCACGCGGTGCGGCCGTTGTCCCGAATCAAACAGGGCCGTGGTCCAAATGCCGGGCTTCGCGTCCCGATGAACGACCGCCTGTTGATCCGATAGTCCGGTGCTCGTGAGCCAGGCCCATTTCAGGCGGGTGTTTCCCACGTCGATGACCAAAATCATGCGTAATTGATTACCTATTGATTACCTATATGCGCCGTTAATCGCGCAAGCGCGCAAGGATAGCATCGTCCGGCGGGAATACTATCTCGAATCAGTGACTTAGATTGAGCGCACGGTCTTGGCGTCCGTGCTGACCGCGGCCACGGCGCCGAATACCGACTGCGATACCCGTTCTTCCATTTCCGCCGCATTCTGCAAATGCACGGGATATCGGATGTGCGCGTCGACGCCCGTTGCCGAGAAACTCAACTGCACTCGCGGTTGCGCGTCACCGCCGGAATTCGACGAGGTGGCTCTTTGGATTTCCTTGGTTTGCCGCAGGATTTCCTCGCGGTCTTCCATCAAAACGTTGGCCACTGCCGCCGCCAACTTCCTTTTGGCCGCGGCATAGTCGATACCGGCCGGGAGCCTCAGGGTTATTTCGCGCCAGACGAAGTTGACGCCGTGGATCTGCTTGAACAGACCGCTCGACACTTGAAAGACTATCGCGTTGGCAAATGCGACGACTCGCCCGGTCGGTCCCGGCGAACCGTGGCCGCCCAGTTCCATGAGGTGCAATCTGACCAACCCCAAGTCGATGACTTCACCCGTGACCTCGCCGATCTGCACTCGATCGCCGACGCGAATTCCGTATTTTCCGATCAAGAAGAAATACCCGACGATGGATACGAGAACACTTTGCATGGCGACGGCGAGACCGGCGGTAATGAGCCCGGCGAAAGTCACAATCGAGCCCAGCTCGCTGGCGAATGCAAACCCGACGATCACGATCACCAAGCACCAGAGCGCGATCCTGCGCAGCAATAGAAATTGATACCGACGCCGCGTGTCCGGTACGTAGCGCAATACCGCGCGCCGCCATACTTCCGCGGCGACGAACACGATCGCCAGCAGTATCGCGAGTACGCCCAGACGCACGCCCAGTGTCTTGAGCGCATTGATGTATTGGCTCTCGATGGCATCGTGCCAGTTGGCGATATTGCGGCGGTACTGGTCGAGCAGCACACCTATCTTGCTCAACGGAATCAGCAGGGCCGACGCTTGCTTGAATTGATTCGATAGTGCGTCGAGTTGGCCGCGTTCGCTGTTGAGCGTTGCGCTATCCGCCGTATCCGCCTGAGTAGCCAACACATCGCCACGCGCCGACAACTGCTTCAATTCATCTATCAACGGCGTGCGAAGCCGCGCGAAGGTGGTTTGCAGAGCCGCGGTATGCTGGTCGACGGCGTCAATGGTGGCGGCTTTCTCGGAGAGCCGTACCACGTCCGCAACCAAGTCCCAGATGCCGAAGCGAGCCGCGGCGATCCCGCTCGCACCGGTCAGCGCCGGCGGTGGAACAGAAGGGTTGGGAGCCGTGGATGAGGCGGAGCCGATCGACGCAGTATTGGGCGATGAGGGTGCGGACGACGCGGCATTGGGCGTTGTGGAACCTGCGCTCGCCGAAGCAGGCACGGTGACCGCCATTGCATCGATCTGCGCTTTCAACGCGCTCGCGCTAATTCCGCCGGTGCCGCTTTGGGTGGTGAATGACGACAGCGTGGTGAGGAGACTTTTTCTCGCGTTGACCAGATCGAGTTCACCTTGCAGCTCGGAGATTTTTGCCTGCAGCTCGATCTTCTGTTCGGGTGGCGCCGCCGCAAGCTGATCTTGATCGGACTGCAGTTCGCTCTGGACCTTCACACCTTGCGCGGCGAACTTATTTTGCAGCTCGCTCAGGTATTGAGACGAGCCGGAGGCGTCGTTCTTGGGTCCTGTTTGCTTGGCGAGAATCTCGGCATTGGTCCTCGCAACTTCAAAGGCCGATCCGATGACTTGATTCGCCGTCTGTCGGTTGTCGTAGAGGATCAACAAGTCGCTCGGCTCGTTGGACACTTGCTGTTGAGTGCCGAGCGTGCGATACCAATCGATCGTTTGATCCAGCACTTGGATGATCTGCGGACCGGTCATAGGCACGGCGCCGCCCGCCGCAGGTGAGGACGCCGCGGCCGGGGAAGCCGCCGGCGAGACGGCCGATTGCGCGGGGGCCGGCGCGCCCAGTGCGAGCAGCAGCGCCCACGCCGCGGGCAGCAAATGACGAGAATTTGGCGCGGACATGAGCGAATCGTACCCCAAGTCGCCGTTGGGGAAAGGCGCTAACATATCGTTTCGGCGCGTGGCGCAGGCAACAGCGGGGCCGGCATATAATGCCAGGCCGCGGTAAACTGCGGCGCGATAAGCGGGCCTCCCCCACCGCAAGCCGCGCGAGGGGCGCGGCAAGTCTGTCCCCCATGTCTGTTCATGAAGGTTGACTATGTTTGAGTTGAAGCAGGCGATTACCGACGTACCTGATTTCCCGCGCCCCGGCATTTTATTCCGCGATATTTCGCCGCTGTTGCGCGATCACTTCGAGGCCACGATACGCGCGTTGGATGCGCTGCTCACGGACTCGGAGTGGAGCGAGATCGACGCGCTGGCGGGAATCGAGTCGAGGGGCTTTATTCTGGGCGCCGCCCTCGCGCTACGCCGCGGCAAGGGGTTCGTGCTGGTTCGCAAACAAGGCAAGCTGCCGCCGCCGGTAGTTGATATGGCCTATGGACTCGAATATGGCTCGGGCGTCTTGGAAATGCAGCGTGGCCAGGGTCGCTTGCTGCTGATCGATGATGTGCTGGCGACCGGCGGCACGATGTCGGCGGCTGCCGATCTATGTCAACGTGCGGGATATCGGCTTCACGCGCTGGCGGCCTTGATCGACCTGAATCTCGTCGCGAATTATTCGTGGGGCACGCTGCGCCTACGCGCGGCAATCAACTATTAGCCATGATCCCTGATGCTCCCTTGCCGGGTACGCTGGTGGTCGTCGCCTTGCGAGCAGAGTCCGCGGGGGTATTCGAGGCGGCCGACATTCCAGTGTTGTATTGCGGCGTCGGCAAGGTCAATGCGGCCATCGCACTGACGCGCGCACTGGCTCGCTATGCGCAGCAGGGTCAAGCCATGCCGCTGGTGCTGAATTTCGGTTCGGCGGGAAGCCGTCGCTTCCCCACGGGGACCTTGGTGGGATGCCATGAGTTCGTGCAACGCGACATGGACGTCAGCGGTCTGGGATTTGCCTTGGGCGTGACGCCGTATGACGAGGCGCCGCCTGCTTTGCGATTCGACCCGGTTTTCAAGCACCTGCCCTCCGCCGTCTGCGGCAGCGGTGATTCGTTCGCAACCTCGGTCACCGACATGGAATGCGAGGTCGTCGATATGGAGGCCTACGCGCTCGCCAAGGTATGCTGGTACGAACAGGTGCAATTCGCCTGCGTCAAGTATGTGAGCGACGGTGCGGACCACACGGCGGCGGAGGACTGGCAGCAAAATCTGCACAAGGCGGCCGATGAATTCCTGCGTTTGTACCTCGGTGTCGTGCGGTAGTGCCTGGAGACCCGCGCTGCCGGCTTGTTAGTCAACGCGACGGAGTGCGCTGAAGACGGAATCATTCCCTGCCGCACCGCAGCAAGTCCATGTCGATTTCCCGCAGCGCA
>DASYFQ010000235.1:0-35191 GCA_036498345.1 Steroidobacteraceae bacterium | reverse complement strand
TGCCGCTTTTCTTTGTGGGGGCCAGTCTCGAGGTGCATGTATAAGCACACTAGCACGCACCGGGGCCGCCCACACTCCCGATAAACTGTAGGCTTTCTCCCACCTTGGATCACGATCTCTCCTGAGATCGTCCCGACTGATTTTTGAGTTTGTAACGCAGAAAAGTGTGGCGGCCATTTTTCAGGAAGCGCGCAAACCCTATAAAAAAAGTGCCCCGGGCAGGAATCGAACCTGCGACCTAGCGCTTAGGAGGCACTCGCTCTATCCACTGAGCTACCGAGGCCAAGGACTTAGGCCGGAGCTGCCTCCGGCCCTAAATAATGGTGGAGGAGAAGGGGATCGCGCCCTCGACCTTCGCATGCGAATGCTACCACACTCGCAAATATGGTAAGCGGGCTCCGGCTCAAAGCGACGACCTACACAAACCGACCTATTCACACCCCAAAGGGCAGTACATTCCGGACAAGTATTAAGTGCGCACGAAAAGTGACACGTCCGTCGTTTCACATATCACGTCTCGAACTGCCAACCGCCTCGCCTTTTCGAGCGGCCGAGGGTTTCCCCTAAATTATTCCTGTCGCTGATTCCCTAACCTCTTCGCCAGCCAAGGAAGGTAGCCAATGAGGCAAGGACAGCCGATTCTCTCCATCCAGTACCTGCGCGCCTTTGCCGCGCTGATGGTCGTTTGGCACCACGGTCTGAACCAGGTGCCTGGCGTCTCGCAACTGATCAACGCGCCGGAGTTCGGCCCGCGCGGCGTTGACCTCTTCTTCGTCATCAGCGGTTTCATCATGGCGCTGAACACGGCTGGCAAAGACGTGACGCCGTTCGAGTTCTTCCGCCATCGGGTGATTCGAATTGTTCCGCTTTACTGGCTGGTGACGCTGTGCATGCTCGGCTGCGCGGTCATCGTGCCATCGGCATTTAAGTCGCTGCAATACTCCCCGGCGGCGATCGCGAAGAGCCTGCTATTCATCCCCTACGATTCGCTGAGCTTCCCTGGCGAAATATGGCCTGTGCTGGTGCCAGGCTGGACCCTCAACTATGAGATGTTCTTCTACGCGCTGTTTGCGGTATCGCTGCTGGTGCCGGCGCGGTACCGACTGACATCCCTGGTTGCGACGCTGGTAGCGCTGGTGCTCGCGGGCCTGGCGCACTTTGTCAATCCCATCCTAGTGACCTACACGAACCCGCGATTGCTTGAGTTCGCGGCGGGCGCCGTCATCTACCATTTCTGGATCCGCGGGGTATCTCGCGTGCCGCTGTGGGTTTCCGCTGCGTGGATCGGGCTTGGCGCATGGCTGCTGGTCACGGGATGGGAGCCGGCGACGGGGGCCGCGCTCATCGTCGGCGGATGCTTAAACTCCGCGCTGGCCGAGATAGAAAGCCCATTGCTACTGGCGCTCGGCAATGCCTCGTACTCGATCTACCTGACGCATCTATTCACGCTCGCCGCGCTACGCATCGTTTGGACGCATGCTGTGCCGCATGTGTCGCTTGTCTCGGCTGTCGCATTCATGGCTGTGGCAATTGCGCTCTGCGCGGTGGCCGGATGGCTCTGCTATCGATGGATCGAGCGGCCAATGACGGATGCGCTGAGAGGGCGCGCGAGAGCAAAGCGGGGCATTATGGCGTAGCTGCCTGTTGGCACAGACTGATTTGATAGCACGATCCGGACACAGAAGGCGGCCGGTCAAGCGTGAAAAACGCGCCTAACCGGCTGACTTGATGGTGGAGGAGAAGGGGATCGAACCCTCGACCTTCGCATTGCGAACGCGACGCTCTCCCAACTGAGCTACTCCCCCTGAAAAGGGCCCGGAATATTAGCAGCAAAGACTGCTCATGCCAAAGTATCGCGCCCGATGTGGTCGAACCTGGGCTAGGATTGTAGCCAATAGGAGGGTCAATATGATCAAACCAGGGGAACGTGCACCGGAATTCACGCTTCCGGACGACACAGCCAAGGACCGATCACTGACCGAGCTATTGAGCGCAGGGGCGATCGTTCTCTATTTCTACCCTGCTGATTTCACCCCCGGATGTACCCGCCAGGCCTGCGTTTTGCGGGACATACACGCGGAGCTCGAAAGTGCCGGCTTACGGGTCGTCGGCATCAGCCCGCAGAGCCCACAATCGCACGCCAAATTCAAGGTCAAATACCGTCTGCCGTTTGTTTTGCTGTCGGATGAGCAAAAGACCGTCATCAGAATGTACGGGGTCAACGGTCCCTTGGGGATCGGCGTACGTCGAGCCACCTATTTGATCGACGCGAGCCGCCGGGTTCGCGATGCGATATTGGCGGATTTCATGATTGCCCGTCATGCGGAATTCGTCCGCAAGGCGATCATGCTGCGCGCCACGACGACCTCTTGAACCGCGCCGATCAGCGCTCGGTGTGGTGCGCCCGGGCGGTGCATGCCATCTAATAGTTCAAGCGCAATAAGTTTGCGTGACCGATGCGCGGCACCGTGACGATGTACATGGTGCCATACTCCTGATCGCCGATTTCCGGGATCTTCGGGTTGCCGCTCAATGCCGCGACGATCTTGGGTACCGTGTCGCTGTGCCCGATGATCAACACCCGGCCGCCGGCATGCTCGCGCAGCGCCCGGCGCGCGAGGCCCGATGGGTCGTCGGCCGGCGCCACGGTCGCACTGAGCCCCAGGCGCGCCGCGAGCGGCGCGGCGGTGAGTCGATTGCGCAAAGCCGGCGACACATAAATCGCGTCCAGGTGACCCAAAAATTGCGGCTGGCCGAACATTCGGGCGAGCAGCGCCGCCCGCGCCTCCCCCGCCGGGCTCAGCGGTGGATCGGTAACGCTGACGCTCAAATCCTTTTCGGCGTGGCGAATGACGATGACGGTGGTCGAGTCGGCGGTCCCCCATACCCATACGGCAAACACCGTAAAACCAAAGGCCAAGGCGGCCGCGAGCACCGTCAACCAGATCGGCGTCAAGAAAGGCCGGCGTTGAAAGCCCACATGGTCTCTTTTCACCATGGCAACATGATAGCAATGAATTCCGCCCCCCTGCTGAGGCTGCACGTCCTGGTCCTGGCCGCCGGATTCTCGTCCCGATTGGGGCGCCCGAAGCCGCTGGCTCGGGTACGGGCCTTCAGCTTACTGCGCCGAACTCTTACCGTGGTGTCGCACTTCGCACCCGCGAAGATCGTCGTCGTGATTCCGCGCCATGCCGCGCGCTACCGGATCGAGGCGCGAGGCCTCAAAGCAGTATTCGCCGCCAATCCGCGGCGCGCCGAGGGTTTGTCGAGCTCCGTGCGCCGCGGAATCGTGCTCGCGCGCTACTCCCCCGGCCTTCTTCTGTTGCCCGTCGATCTGGCCGCCTTGCAATCACGCGACCTGGTCCGGCTGACCTCGCGCTGGCGCGCGTCTCGGCGCTGCGTGATCGCGAGACGCGTCGGGCAGCAGGGTGGAATGCCGCGGGGCGGCGTACCCCTCATCCTGCCGCGATGGCTCTACGCTCGGGCGCTGGCAGTGACAGGCGACATCGGATTGCGCGAGCTGATCAGCGGATTGCCGGCGTCGCAGCGGGTGCTGGTGAATCTTCCGTCCGCGGCGCTGGACGTCGACACGCCGCAGGACCTGCGCGCCGCGAGGCGGCGGCTACGCCCCTCCGGCGTCACCCGCTAGCGTGCTGCACCAGCCGATAGCCGACCGCAGTTTCGGTCAAGATATGCTTGGGCCGCGCGGGATCGTCTTCCAGTTTCTGCCGCAGATGACCCATGTAAACGCGCACGTAGTGGCCATCCTCGGTGTGTGAGGGACCCCAGACGTCGAGCAGGATTTGACGATGCGTGAGCACCTTGCCCGAGTTGGCGATCAATAGCGTCAACAGGCGGTATTCGATCGGGGTGAGGTGAATGAGCGCCCCGCCCTTGTGAACGTTGCGCAAGCTCAGATCGATCTTGACGTCGCCGAACTCGAACACCGAGCCTAAGCCCGCGCCGGCGTCTCGGCGGCGACGCGACGCGGCGCGCACCCTGGCCAACAACTCTCCCACCCCGAAGGGTTTGGTCAAGTAATCATCCGCGCCTGCATCCAACGCGCCTATCTTGTCCTGCTCCCCGACTCGGGCCGACAGCACGATCACAGGAACGCTCGACCAGCCGCGCAAGTCGCGTAGGAATGTCATCCCATCGCCGTCAGGCATCCCAAGATCCAGGATGATCAGGTCGGGTTTGCGGGTGCCGGAGTCGATCAAGCCTTGCCGCAAGGTATCGGTCTCGTGCACGCTCCAACCCTCCGCCTCCAGGGCGGTGCGCACGAAGCGCCGAATTTGACGCTCATCCTCGACGAGAATCGCCACCGGCAGCGGGTCAGCCATGGGCGGCCTCCGCTTCTTCGGCGGCCACCGGCGGATTTCCCAGCGGCAGGGTGAAGGAAAATCGCGCGCCGCCGCCCGGACGGCGGGTGGCGACGATCCGGCCTTGATGCGATTCGACGATTGCGCGGCAAATCGCCAATCCGAGCCCTACCCCCGGTGTCGCCGATTCGCGCTCGCCGCGGGTAAATTTCTGAAACACCGCTTCCTCCCGGCCGGCGGGCAAACCGGGCCCGTTGTCCGACACGGACACGCTGAGTTGATCCGCGATGACTTCGGCGGCCAAGATGATTCTGCTCCCCGGCGGAGTGTACTTCGATGCGTTCTCCAACAAGTTGACCAGCACTCGTTCGATCAGCAGGGCGTCAATGCGCACCAGCGGCAGATCCCGCGGTATGTTCACTTCGACGACGTGTTGTTTCAGCATACCCTGCATCGCATTCAAGGCCGAACCGACCACCTCTTCCAAGGGTTGCCATTGGAGGTTGAGCTTGACCTCGCCGCTTTCGATGCGCGCCATGTCGAGTAGATTGCTGACCAGGGTGCTCATGCGGCGTGCCTCATCCTGTATGGCCTCCGCGCTCTCGAGCTGCGCGGAAGACAGCGGCGGCTTGGTGAGCGTCAGGGACTCCGCCAGTCCCACGAGAACGGTCAGCGGCGTGCGCAAATCGTGCGACAGCGCGGCGAGCAACGAATTTCGCAGGCGCTCCGACTCCATCCGCACCAGGGCATCCTGCGCCACCTGCACGTAATGCACGCGCTCGAGCGCGATGGCGATCAGCGCGGCAAAGGTATCCAACAGCTGCCGCTGTTCCGGTATGCGCAGCAGCCGGCGATTGCGCGCCTTGACCGCCAATACGCCGCGCGCCCGGGTCGGTGCGCGCAGCGGAATATAGAGAAACTCGCTGCCCGGCAAAGTGTCGGTACCGAAACCCGCCGGCTGGCCCTTGTCGAATGCCCATTGCGCAACGCCGATATCCACGTTGAGCGCCGTATCGGTACGCGACGAAGTCATGGCCAATTGCCCGGCGGCATTCGGCAACAACAATGCCGCGCTCGCACGAAAGGTTCGCTCGATGGAGGCATCGCTGATGCTCACCACTTGATCGATCTGCACCGCGCCGGATAAGTCACGTGCAATCTCGTACAGCGAACCCGCCCGCTCCTCTCGATGCCCGGCCACGCGCGCCTGAAAACGCAAGCCCGCGGTCAATTGACCGGTGATCAAGCCGACGGCCAGCATGATGATGAAGGTCAAAATATATTGCACGTCGCTCACCGCAAAGGAAAATCGCGGCGGAACGAAAAAGAAATCGAAAGAACACACGCTCAACACCGCCGCCAGGGCGGCGGCGCCTCGGCCGAAACGAACGGCGATCAACACGACGGTCAAGATGAATATCGCCACGATATTCGACCGATCGAAATGCGCGGCGAGCGGGATCGACAGCAGCGTCACGGCGACGCAGGCCAACGATGCCCATAGATAGCGCAGCTGCTTGAACTTGCGCCGGTCGCCGGACTCGGCGCCCGGAACCAACGACGAGGATGTCTTTGCCTCCCCGTTCTGCATCGCTCCATCGGCTCGCCCGATCTCGACGAGATCGATATCGGGCGCCAGCATCGCCAGTTTCTGACCGCTGGATCGTTGCCACGGCCAGAGGCGCCGCGCCGGATCTCGGCCGATGACCAGTTTCGACAAGTTGCGGCTGCGCGCGTAGTCGATGACGCTCATCGCGACGTCGGCATCGGCGATCACCGCGGTCGTGGCGCCCAAATCCTTGGCCAAGCTCAGCGTTCCCAGAATCTTCTCGCGCCGGGCGGCGGGCAGGCGCTGCAGTGCGGGCGTTTCCACATAGACGGCATGCCACTCCGCACTCAACTGGCCCGCGAGCCGCGCCGCTGCGCGGACTACTCGCTCAGCGCCTGCGCCGGGACCGATGCAGGTCAAGAGCCCGTTGGCGGTTTTCCAAACGGACTCTATCGATTTTTCGACCCGATAGGCTTGGACATCGCCCTCGACGCGATCGGCTGTGCGCCGCAGCGCGAGCTCGCGCAGAGCCATCAGGTTGCCCTTGCGGAAGAAGTTGTTCGCCGCGCGCTCTGCTTGCTGGGGCACATATACCTTGCCGGCCTTGAGGCGCTCCAGCAGTTCGTCGGCGGGAATATCGACCAGCACGACTTCGTCGGCATCGTCGAACACCGTGTCGGGCACGGTTTCCCACACCCGCACGTTGGTGATACCGCCGACGACATCGTTGAGGCTTTCCAGGTGCTGCACGTTCAACGTCGTGAAGACGTCGATGCCCGCGGCCAATAGCTCTTCGACGTCTTGCCAGCGCTTCGGGTGGCGCGCACCTTGAACATTCGAGTGCGCGAGCTCATCGACCAGGATGAGCGAAGGATGGCGCAGCAATGCCGCGTCGAGATCGAATTCGCCGAGGTCCTTGCCCCGATACGACATCGGCTTCGGCGGCAGGATTTCGAAATCCGCCAGCAGCGCCGCAGTTTCGGCGCGGCCGTGGGTCTCGACGACGCCGATGACGACGGCTCGGCCCTCGCCCTTGAGTTTGCGCGCCGCCACCAACATGGCGTAGGTCTTACCCACGCCGGCTGACGAGCCGAAGTAGATGCGCAGTTTACCGCGGCGCGCCTCGGCTTCTTGGCGCTTGACCTTCGCCAGCAGGAGATCAGGATCGGGGCGTTGTTCGCTCAGTGTCGGCATCTGCCGCTATTGTGCGCGATCTAAGCTCAAGTTGAGTAATAAAACGTTGACTCGCGCTTCGCCGAAAATTCCCCATTGCGGCGGTTCCACGTGAGACAAGACGAGTTCCCGCACTTTCCCCGCGTCCATATGCCTCGCGCGTGCAACCCGCCCCACCTGGTACAACGCTGCCGCCGGGCTCACGTGCGGATCGAGCCCGCTCGCCGATGCGGTGACGAGATCCACGGGAATGGGCAATGAGTTCTCGGGATCGGCGGCCTTCAAGGCGTCGATGCGCCCCCGCACCGCATCGATCAGCGCGGGGTTCGTAGGCCCCAGGTTTGATCCGCCCGAGGCCGCACCATTGTTCGGCATCGGCGTGGTCGCCGAGATGCGGCCCCAGAAATACTTCGGTTCCTGGAACGACTGGCCGATCAGCGAAGATCCCACAATCTTGCCGTTGCGCATCACGAGGCTGCCGGACACTTGGTTCGGAAAAGCTGCCTTGCCGATACCGGTAACGACCAAGGGATACGCGAAGCCGGTCAGCACCGTGAGCACCACGAATAACACCAGTAACGGACGCAGCATCAAATTCATGATCCAAATCCCTCTTTAAACCAGCCGCAGTGCCGTAAGCATCATGTCGATCAGCTTGATGCCGGCGAAGGGCACGAGAATGCCGCCCAGGCCGTAGACCAGGAGATTGCGGCGCAGCAGCGAGGCGGCGCCGAGCGCGCGATACTTCACGCCCTTGAGTGCGAGCGGAATCAACAGGACGATGATCAGTGCGTTGAAAATCACCGCGGATAAAATCGCGGAATTCGGGCTCGTGAGCCGCATCACGTCGAGAGCCGCGAGCTGCGGATACGTGGTGGCGAATGCGGCCGGAATGATCGCGAAATACTTGGCCACGTCGTTGGCAATGGAAAATGTGGTGAGCGATCCGCGCGTAATCAGCAATTGCTTGCCGACTTCGACGATTTCGATCAACTTGGTCGGATTCGAGTCCAGGTCCACCATGTTGCCGGCTTCTTTGGCGGCTTGGGTGCCGGAGTTCATGGCGACCGCGACGTCGGCCTGGGCCAATGCGGGGGCGTCATTCGTACCGTCGCCCGTCATGGCAACGAGCCGCCCTTCGCTCTGATACTGGCGGATCAATTTGAGTTTAGCCTCGGGGGTCGCTTCGGCCAGGAAGTCATCCACTCCCGCTTCGGCCGCGATCGCCGCCGCGGTGAGGCGATTGTCGCCGGTGATCATCACCGTTCGAATACCCATGCGGCGCAGCTCGCCGAATCGTTCCTTGATGCCGCCCTTGACGATGTCCTTGAGTTCGACCACACCCAGCACACGGCCCGCGTCGCACACGACCAAGGGTGTGCTGCCCTTGCGCGCCACTTCGTCGACGGCCTGAGAGACATGCGGCGGGAACATGAGTCCCTGCGCCTCGATGTACTGACGTATCGCCTCTGCGGCGCCCTTGCGTACCTCTCGCTGACCCAGGTTCACGCCGCTCATGCGGGTATGCGCGGAGAACGGCACGAAGGTCGCTTCGAGTTGAGCCAGATTTCGCTCGCGCAGGTTGAAGCGTTGCTTCGCAAGGACCACGATGCTGCGGCCTTCGGGGGTTTCGTCCGCGAGCGAACTCAACTGCGCGCAGTCCGCGAGTTGCTGTTCGGTAAAGCCTTCCGCCGGAATGAACGCCGCGGCCTGCCGATTGCCCAGAGTAATGGTGCCGGTCTTGTCGAGCAGCAGCACGTCGACGTCGCCCGCCGCCTCGACCGCGCGGCCCGATGTCGCGATGACGTTGGACGCCATCATCCGGCTCATCCCGGCCACGCCGATGGCCGACAGCAGGCCGCCGATGGTCGTCGGTATGAGACAGACCAGCAGCGCCACCAGCACGGTAATGGTCACCGGCGCACCGAGTTTGGCCACGGCGACGCTGAACAGCGAAAACGGCAGCAACGTGGCAGTCGCGAGCAGGAAGACCAGCGTCAGAGCGATGAGCAGTATGGTCAGTGCGATTTCGTTCGGGGTCTTTTGGCGCTTGGCGCCTTCCACCATGGCAATCATACGGTCGATGAACGCCTCACCGGGATTCACGGCGACGCGCACTACCAGCCAGTCGGACAGCACCCGTGTACCGCCGGTCACGGCGGAGAAGTCGCCGCCGGATTCGCGCACCACCGGCGCTGACTCGCCGGTAATGGCGCTCTCATCCACCGAAGCGACGCCATCGACCACCACGCCATCCGCCGGAATCACATCACCGGTTTCCACCAGGAAAAAATCGCCTTTGCGCAGGTCCGGTCCGAGAGTCGCCGTCCAGTCCGCCCGAGACTTTGCAGAGCGCAATTTCTTGGCGCTCACGGATTTTTTCAAGCCGCGCAAGGAGGCCGCCTGAGCTTTGCTGCGCCCTTCGGCCAGTGCTTCGGCAAAGTTCGCGAACAGCACGGTGAACCACAGCCACGCCGCCACGGCAAAAATGAAGCCTGCGGGCGCCTCCCCTTGGCCGCGTGACGCCTGCACGAACAGGAGGGTAGTCAGGAGGCTCCCGATGTACACGACAAACATCACCGGATTGCGTATCTGCACCCTCGGCGAGAGTTTGCGGAACGAATCGGCGATGGCCGGGCCCAACAGGGCTGAATCGAATAACGTCAACGACTTGCGAACCATGCTTGGCCTCAGTGAATCGCGTACAGCTGCAGATGCTCGACCACCGGTCCGAGCGCGAGCGCCGGAACATAGGTCAGTGCGCCCACCAGCACCACCGTGCCGACGAGCATTGCAACGAATAGCGGCCCGTGAGTCGGCAGAGTGCCGGCGGTGGGCTCAATGCGTTTCTTCTTGGCCAGGGATCCGGCGATTGCCAGTACCGGTACGATGAACGCGAAGCGTCCGAACCACATGGCCACCGCCAGCAATGAATTGTAGAAAGGCGTGTTGGCCGAAAGACCGGCGAAAGCGCTGCCGTTGTTGTTCGCCGCCGACGACAAGGCGTACAGAATCTCCGAGAAGCCATGCGCCCCCGGGTTGAATACACCGGCCCTCCCGGCCTCGGTCATCACCGCGATCGCGGCCCCGACCAGCACCAGGAACGGCGTCACCAGAATCACGATCGAAGTCATTTTCATTTCGAATGACTCGATCTTCTTGCCGATGTATTCCGGTGTGCGGCCGATCATCAATCCCGCGACGAATACCGCCATGATGGCGAATATCAGCATGCCGTAGAGGCCCGAGCCGACGCCGCCGAACACGACCTCGCCGAGTTCGATCAGCCACATCGGCACCATGCCGCCGAGCGGCGTGAAGGAATCATGCATGGCGTTGGTCGCGCCGCAGGACGCCGCCGTGGTGATGGTCGCGAACAGCGCCGAGGCAACGACGCCTATGCGCGTCTCTTTGCCCTCCATGTTCCCGCCGGCCTGCAGCGCGCTTTGCGTTTGGTCCACACCCAACGGCGCGAACAGCGGATTGCCCTGTTGTTCGGCCCACAGCGCGACCACCGCCATGACCGCAAAAATGACGGTCATCCCGGCGAATACCGCCCAGCCCTGACGCGAATCGCCCACCATCCGGCCAAACGTGAAACACAGGGCGGCAGGAATCAGCAACATCGAAATCATCTGCAAGAAGTTGGTCAAGGGTGTCGGGTTTTCGTACGGATGCGCGGAATTGGCATTGAAAAAGCCGCCGCCATTGGTACCCAGCATCTTGATCGCCTCTTGCGAGGCGACGGGGCCCATGGCGAGCGATTGCGTGTGCGTCGTCAGCGTCTCGGTGATGGCATTGCCCTTGGCATCCTTCAGCGCCACTCCGCCGGCGTCGACCTTCGGTTGGCTGTAGGTCAAGCTCTCCAGCGGGCTGACGTCCTTATAGGCCTCAAAATTTTGGATGACCCCCTGCCCCATGAAAATGACGGCGAGCACCAAGGACAGCGGCAGCAGAATATATAGAGTGGCGCGTGTCAGATCGACCCAAAAATTCCCGATACCTTGCGCGGAACGCCGCGCAAAGCCGCGGATCAGCGCGAACGCCACCGCGAGACCGGTGGCTGCGGAGAGGAAATTCTGCACGGCGAGCGCGGCCATTTGAGTGAAATAACTCATCGTCGATTCGCCGGAATAACCCTGCCAATTGGTATTGGTCACGAAACTCACGGCCGTGTTGAAGGCCGAATCAGGCGTGAGGTTCGGAAGGGCCTGCGGGTTCCAGGGCAGCCATACCTGCAGCCGCTGCGTGAGGTAGACGACCGCCACACCCAAGGCGTTGAACAACAAGAGCGCCACGGCGTAGCGCGTCCAAGGCATATCTTGCGCGGCGTCGACGCCGGCCGCGCGATAAATGATGCGCTCCAACTTGCCGGCCATACCGCCGATCGGCGCGGGATTCGCGATGCGCGCCATGAAGATCGCGAGGGGATACGCCAACGCGGCGAGTACGCCCAAATACAAGGCGAGCGTAAACCAGGCT
This sequence comes from Steroidobacteraceae bacterium, assembly GCA_036498345.1. Taxonomy (GTDB): domain Bacteria; phylum Pseudomonadota; class Gammaproteobacteria; order Steroidobacterales; family Steroidobacteraceae; genus Bog-1198. Next base: position 23,665 of record DASYFQ010000235.1, on the reverse strand, counting down.
TGCCCGGACATCACAAGTCCTCGGCTCGAAACAAGGCCGCCACGAGATAGACGAGAAGCGCCAGCGCAACGGCCCCGCTCAATGCATAAGCCCAGGTCATTTTTTGCGCTCCAGCGCCGCGCATCCGGCGACCAGCGCCAGCGTCAGCAGCACGAACACGCCGATCATTGCCGAAAACAGGATATCCACTGCCTCTCCGTGTCACAGAACTACGGAGTTCTGCCAAACGAACAAACTAGGCCTGCGCGTGGAAAAACTCGGCAGTATTTATCGGCGGCGATGTAAAGGCGGTGTAAATGAGCGGTAGGAGAGGGCAACTCCGCGCGGCCTGACTCGGTTGACAGCCCCGGCACGTGTTATCGTCGACCGCTGGAATCACGAATCGACCGAGGCACTGGTGAGTTCCTTCGTGGCGATCGATTGCCTGATCAACCCGGAGGCCATAATGGTCGGCGGACGATTGCCGACCATCCTGGTCGGCCAGCCGGCCGCGTCGCTGTTACGCGATTACTACCCACGCGCCTTGCGCTGCTGAAAACGACTTGAACACTCTGGACGAACTGCGGGCGCGCTTCGTGAAATGGTTGCTCGACGCCGCGTATCCGCTGTGGTCCGAAAGCGGCATCGATGCTCGCCACGGCGGGTTTGTCGAGGCCTTGAGCCAGGACGGCGCGGCTCTGGCCCACCCGCGCCGGGCGAGAGTTCATCCGCGCCAGATCTATGCATTTGCGCAGGCTCGCTCCTTCGGTTGGCGCGGCGACGTGACCGGGATCGTGAGCCGCGGAATGGATTATTTCACGGCCCACTATCAGCGCCCGGACGGCTTATTCCGTCCGATGGCGGACGCCGACGGCGCACCGCTTGGCGAGAAAGCCGTGCTCTATGACCAGGCCTTTGCCCTGCTCGGATACGCGGCCGCAGCCACCGCGCTCGACGCGCGCGGAGAGTTCGAAAGACGGGCGCTCGCACTGCGCAGAGCCATCGAGATGCATTTGCGCGCCGATGACGGCTCCTACTATCCCGAAGAGCAATCCTCGAACCGCCGGGAATCGAATCCCCACATGCACTTGCTCGAAGCGTACCTGGCGTGGGCCGAGATCGGCCAGGATCCTGAATGGGCCGCCGGCGTTCGCAGCATCGTCGACCTCGCGCTGGCGCGTTTCATCCGCAAGCACAGCGGCGCGATCGGCGAATCCTATGACTCCACGTGGAGGCCGGCGTCGGGAATCGCTGGCCGCACCATCGAGCCCGGCCACCAATTCGAATGGGCCTGGCTGCTGCTTCGCTGCCAATCTTGGCATCCCCTGCCCCTGCGCGGCACGGCGCTGCGCCTCATTTCGATCGGCGATGAATTCGGCGTACACAATGGCGTCGCCGTCAATGCGCTGCACGACGATTTCACCGTCCAGGACGCCAACGCGCGTTTCTGGCCGCAAACCGAGCGGCTCAAAGCGGCGCTGCTCGCTGCTGCGCTGACGGGCGAGCCGCGATACCGCTCGATGGCGGAGGCGGCCGCGACGAGTTGGCTCCCGTATCTCATGACTGCCGTACCGGGCCTGTGGCTGGACCTTCGGTTGCCGAGCGGTGAACTGGTCGACTCCCCGGCGCCGGCCAGCACCTTCTATCACTTGGTGGGCGCCATTGCGGCCCTGAACCATGCCCGCCCGTGAAACCGGGGCCTGAACGTAATGATCCGAGTTAGCGCCGCGCCGCCATTTCGAGGGCAAGAGAGCGGAACAAATTCTCGACCGCGGCTTCGTTCACGTTGAGCGTCAACGCTATGCGCAGGCGCGCCGTCCCTTCGGGTACGGTCGGCGGACGAATGGCCCGCACATCGTACCCGTGCGCGCGCAGCTTCGCCGCCAGATCGGCCGCGGCTTGATCTTCTCCGACCACGATCGGCACGATGTGCGATCCCGAGGCAGCGAGCCCGCAGCTCCGCTCGAGTTCGCGCGATGCATGCAGCACGAGCGCACGCAGCCGCTCGCGCCGGCCATCGCTGCGTTCGCAGAGTGTGATCGCCGCTCGTGTAACGGCGGCAACGAGCGGAGACGGTGCCGTCGAATAGATGAACGCTCGGCCGCGATTGACCAAAAAGTCCTTTAGCACCCGAGGCGCACAAATGAGCGCCCCCGCCGTACCCAGCGCCTTACCGCACGTATGAATCGTGACGACGTTATCGCGTCCTTCCAAGAATGCCGCTCTCCCCCGGCCGCTCGGCCCAAGCACTCCCGTGGCATGCGCCTCGTCGATGACGAGCACCGCTTCTCGACGGCTTGCCAGCGCGTCGAGTTCCGCAATATTGGGTCCGTCGCCATCCATACTGTAAAGGCTTTCGATGGCGATCCAGACTCGTCCCCGCCCACCGCCGGCGCGCCACCCCATGATCTGGTCGTCGATGGATTGCAGATCATTATGGCGCGCGCCGGCAATGTCGGCGCGACCGCGGCGCATACCGTCGTGGACGCTCGCATGGATCCACTCGTCGTGCACCACGAGGTCACCGCGTTGCGGCGCCGTCGAGAACAAAGCGAGATTCGCCGCATAGCCGCTGCCGAAATAGAGCGTAGATTCAGTGCCAAAAAAGGCGGCGGCGGCCTCCTCGAGCGCCACGTGTTCGGGATGATTGCCGCGTAACAGTCGTGATCCCCCGGCGCCGACCGGCACCTGACGAGACACCGCTTCGCTCGCGGCCCTGCCGAGTTCGGCCGAATCGGCGAGCCCCAGATAGTCGTTGGAGGTGAAGTCGAAACCATCATGAACCGCGAGTGTCCGATGACGCCCGAGCGCGGACAGACGCACGAGATCAGCGTCGAGGTGCGCAAACGGCGTCCATTCTGCCTGCGAGTTCGTGGCCGTCACCCGTGATGCGTTCCGTCGACACCCATTTTTTGCGATAGAACTTTTAGCATTTGCGTTTTCCCTGTACGGAGCGTTACTGAACCCGGCCATGTCCCGGCAAAGTCGCTGCCGCGATTTTACGTTGACTTTCATTCATTGCAATGCCGCTCTCATGGCCGCATGGGAGTCAATTTCGACTCTGACCGCGCTTTTGACATCCTCCTCGCCCTTAAGGGGCGAGGATTCCTTCAGCAAGACGGCGATGTCCCGCCGCGAGGATATTGTGAGCTGCATTAACGTCACGATCATGGATCGCTCCGCAAACACTGCACTGCCATCCTCTCATTCCAAGACCTTCCCGGCCTTTCGGGCCGGCGCGGCTGTTACACACGCTGCAGGTCTGGGTGGAAAATGCTTCATCGACTTCATCGAACCACACGCCTGCGTCATCGCATTTGTACAGCAGCATGGTTCGGAATGCGCTCCACCCCGCATCGAGCACCGACTTCGCTTGTCGAGTCTTGGCCAGAGCAGAGGCATTCACGTCGCCGACGAAGATGGCACCGTTGGCTTTCACCAGCCGGGTGCTGAGCTTATGCAAGAAATCTTTCCTCCGGTTCGCCACCTTGGCGTGAATTGTCCGGGTACGTTTTGGCTTGCGCGCCCGCTGCGAGCGGGCCAGCGCGGGCTCCAGGTCGCGGTAAAAGCATTCCGCGTCGATCGGTGCCATAGCGACGTCACTGAACGCCGCGAAGCGCTTCAGTCCCAGATCAACGCCCAGGCTCGGAACCGAGCGATCCAGAATCGATTCGGCGAAAGGTCTATATCTCTCGCCGGCAGCTCCCGGGAAGTTAGGTACGCAGACATTCAGATACCAACGTCCCCGAGAGTCTTCGCTGAAGTTGCCGGCCCGCAAGTCAAAGCGGCCCAAGCCGAAGCTGTCCCACAGCGACAGCCAACGTCCGGCGAAGTACACCTGGCCCGCACGATACCGAATCGTTCCGACCTTGAAGGGAATCCAGCCCAAGGAGCGGCGCGCGCCACCGTTCTTGCGCCAAGCGAGGCGGACTTTGCCGTGTTGCCGGCGACGACGGGAGTATTCCTCGGCAATCTCTTGCACAGCTTGCACGGGCAGAGTCAAGGCACAATCGCCGCGTGTCACGCCTTTAAGGTAGGGCCAGAAATCGAAACCCGACAAGAAACGCCGCTCACGCTCGAACACTTTGACCGACAGTTCGTTGCAGTAATTAAAGACCGTGTTGACCTCGCGCGCCAACCCGGAAAGCCACGCGGCGTGCTTGTCCTTCACCCGCAGGCGCAGGGTTCGAATAGCGGGACGATAACTGTACATGCATACAGTATAGCAAGGAATTGCCTAGTTAATCCCCGAAAAACATCAAGAAATGCGGGGCGCGATGTACCCTACGCTATCCCTCGCCGGCCTGAAGGCCGGCGTCTCTCGCGAGGAGTTAAGATGAACGAAGAAGCCCTGAACTTGAGCATACGCAAGTTCTTGAAGACGGTCGGCATCAATTCGCAGCGCGAAATCGAACACGCGGTAACCAAGGCCGCTGCTGCCGGCGCCATTACGGGCGCAGAAACATTTCCCGCAAAAATGACGCTGGAAGTCGCTGGGCTCAAGGTCAAGGTCGAATTCAGCGGCGACATCACGATGCAATGAGCGCGCTGCGGCGCACCCCGCAAATCTAAGGGGAAGTGCGCGTGGGCCGGGGTGGCTTCGGGCCGAAGGCCCTTGCCGTGTCCCGCTGAGGACGCTTGGTCCGGGAGAGCGCTCGCTGGCGGGCCAGCTCCTTGATCCCTTGTTTCTCGTAGTTCGCGCTCGTCAGCGAAGCGAGGAAAGCGACAACGTCGTCGATGTCTGCCTCCTTGAGAGCGAGCGGCTGGATGTCTTCGTCGAGATAGGGATTCTGCAAACCGTCGCCTTTGTTGTAGTGGTCCATGACGTCCCACAGCGTCTCCTGCGAGCCATCGTGAAAGTACGGTCCCGTTATCAGCACGTTGCGCAAGTTCGGGGTCTTGAACGACGCAATATCCGATTCCTTCTTCGAGATGAGGTAACGGCCCAGCGCGGACATATCCGTCTGGATAGCGGCTCTATCGATCGCCGCCGGGTCGCCCGAGTTGACGAGTTGCTCGGCTTGGCGCGCCAATGCAACGACATTGTGCCGGACGATGCCGATGCCGATATTGTGGTAATCATTGTCCGTAAAGTACGTGACATCCGGCTTGGCGTCCGTCAACGCGTGGCATTTGTTGCATCGGCCACGGGTGTTGAAGATTTCCCACCCGCGCTTGGCTGAAGGCCCGATGGCGTTTTTGTCGCCGGCGATGAAACGATCGAACGGAGAATCAAACGCCAGTTGTGTTCGCTCGTAGGACGCGATGGCGCGCAGCAAATCGGGGCCATTGGGCGGGGCACCAAAGACGCGCTTGAAGCCCCTCTGGTATTCTGCGATGGCTGCGATTCGGGCCACGGCAGCATCCAGGCTGGGCTGACCCATCTCCATTGAATTGACGATCGGCAGCGCCGCCTGCGCTTCGAGGGTCCTTGCGCGGCCGTCCCAAAACTGGGTCTTGTTATAGAGTGCGTTAAGAATGGTCGGTGCGTTGCGCTGCCCGACGTGGCCTTTGATGCCGATCGACACGGGCCTCCCGTCGGTGAAAGCGCGGGCGGGATCGTGACAGGTACTGCAGGCCACAGTTTCGTCCGCTGACAGGCGGCCATCGAAGAAGAGTTTCTGGCCAAGGGCGATCTTCTCGGGAGTTTGCGGATTGTCAGACGGTATCACTGCTCGAGTCGCGCCGGCGGGCGCGCCGATCTGAAGCAGAGACTTAGGCTTCGCCAGCGCACCCGCTTTGGGAATGGGAGGCGGTGCACCCGCCCGTCCACTCGCGCCCAGACACCCGAACATCAGCGCGGCGGGGCTTACCATGAGCGTCAACGCAACGCACAATCGTATTCGCTTCGCAACACGCATCGCTGCTCTCCTCGGCGGGCGGAAAGAATCGATCCGGAACCGCCAGACTACCAAGGAGTCGCGTGCGTTTCACGTTAATCCAGCGGTGGTGCGCTGCCTGCTGCCTCTATCGCCGCGCCGCTCGCGACGTCGAGTTGCGAATGACCAATTCATGCGCGAGCAAATGCCGCGGAACCCGATCGGGCCAGCCGTTGCGCCGCGGCTCGAGCTGAATGATCAAATCGGCGGCGATTCTCGCCATCGCCGCCACCGGCTGACGAACCGTCGTCAACTCGGGCCAAATCATGCTGGCAATGGGGGCATCGTCAAATCCGGCCACCGACAACTGGCTCGGTAAATCGAGTCCGAATTTGCGCGCCATCGAGACCACCGCCGCGGCCATGTCGTCATTGCTGGCGAAGATGGCGGTCGGCGGCGCCGGCGCACGCAACATGCGCTCGGCGCAGATCAGGCCGTCGCCGAAGGCGAAGTTGCCGGTTTGAACGAGGTCGGAATCGACCGGAATCTGCTGCGCGCGCATTTCGTCGACGAAACCGAGATGGCGCTGTTCGGTTGCCCCATGCTCGGGTCGTCCCAGAATGAAACCGATGCGGCGATGTCCGAGGCTCACTAGGTGAGCCGTGATTTGCCGCGCCGCGGCGTAGTCGTCGATTCCGATCGACGGGGTGGCGCTCAGATGATGTTTCGGCGCGATTCGAACAATCGGGATCGAAGCCTCATGAAGCTTGTTCAATACGACCGGATGGTCGCTCAAGGGAGGCAATAGAATGACCCCTTCCAGGCGCAGCTGCCCGAGCAACGTATCGATCTGTTTGTCGATCACGGGACTTTCCACATCCCAAGGTTCCACCATCAAGTGCAGGCTGGACTCGCGGCAGCGTTCGACCGCGCCGGCCTGAAATTCGCTCAAATACTCGCCGGGCCGTTCGCAGAACAGCCCGATGAGAAAGGATCGATTACTGGCGAGGCCACGCGCGTTGAGATTCGGCCGATAGTTGAGTTGGTCGATGGCGTCGAGAATCCGCGCTCGGGTGTCGGTACGCACGCGTGGTTCGTTATTGATGACCCTCGATACGGTCTTCGGTGAGACCTTGGCGAGATTTGCCACCTCCTGGATCGTGACGGATGCCGGACTTGAATTGATAGCCAATGTTCGAACCTCGCGTTTGAGCGCCTATATTAGCGATACGGAATTGCTTTCATAGGATCGACCCCCGCTTCCTGAATTGAATTCCGCGGGTACGAATAAGTTATAACTCTTTGTAATACTTCTATTTTGGATCCACGGCCGCGGGCCGCGGCGCCTGGCGCGGGTACCTGCGATGCCGAGTAATTCCATTTCTTCGTTAGGTTTGCTTGGCCTGCTCGATTGGGTGGTGGTGGCTGCGTATGCCGGAGGGCTCATGGTGCTCGGCCTCCTGATGTCGAGGCGGCACATTGCGCCGGTGGACTATTTTCTGGCCTCGCGGGCGACGACTTGGCCGGTGATCGGTTTGGCCCTGCTGGCCTCCAACATGTCGTCGACGGCATTGGTGGGGCTGGCCGGCGGCGCCTACGCCATGGGAATTTCGGTCTATGACTACGAATGGTCGGCAATCGTCGTCTTGGTATTTTTCTGCCTGTTCCTGCTGCCCTCCATCATCCGCAGCCAAACCTACACCATGCCGGAATTTCTCGAGCGCCGTTACGACCGTCGCGTTCGACTGCACTTCGTACTGCTTACCTTGTTTCTCAATATATTCGTCGACTCTGCCGGCGTGCTGTATAGCGGCTCGCTGGTCTGCCAGTTATTGTTTCCCGGGTGGCCGCTGTGGTTGATAGTCACGCTCTTGGCGGGCACGGCTGGCCTCTACACCACCTTGGGCGGTCTGCGGGCGGTGATCTATACCGAAGCGGTTCAGGCGGTCGTGCTGATGTTGGGCGCTCTCATGATATCGATCGGCGCCTTCAGTCGAGCCGGCGGCTGGCATGCCGTGATGAGCGGGGTCGATCCGGCGGCGATATCGCTCATCCGGCCGATCGGCGATCGCGGCGTTCCGTGGCCCGGATTATTACTCGGAATTCCGTTGCTCGGGTTTTATTATTGGTGCACCAATCAATCGATTGTGCAGCGCATGTTGTCGGCCAGGAATATCGATCATGCCCGCTGGGGCGCACTCTTCGCCGGACTACTGAAATTGCCGGTGCTGTTCTTGATCGTGCTGCCCGGGACTTGCGCGCTCCTGCTATTCCCGACGTTGCCGCGACCCGACCTCGTCTATCCCAACCTCATCCTGCGGCTCTTGCCCGCGGGGATCGTGGGCCTGGTGGTCGCGGGATTCGTGGCGGCCACGATGGTGTCCATCGCCTCGATGCTCAATTCGGCATCGACCCTGATCACCATGGACGTCATCAAGCAATTCAAGCTGGGTCTGTCGGACTCGCAGGTGGTGCGTATAGGACGTGTGAGCACCGCCGCGCTGTTGGTGGTTGCCGTAGCTTGGGCTCCGCAGCTGCAGCGATTTCCCTCGCTTTGGCAATATCTCCAAGCCGTGTTGGCCTATGCAGTCCCGCCGGTGGTGGCTCTATTTCTGGTGGGGATGTTTTGGCGCGGTGCCAGCGCCGACGGCGCCGCTGCGACGATGCGCCTGGGCTCGCTCCTCGGATTCGCGCTCTTCATGATCAATGTGATCGTTGGCTGGACGCACTTCCATTTCCTCTACGCAGCGCCGATTCTCACCCTGCTCGATGCGGCGATTCTGGTCGGCGTCAGTTGGCGTAATCCCCCATCGGCCGGGGCCTCGACCGTCTCCCTGTGGAGACTCGATTTCAGTCCCATGGAGCAACTTCGGCTGAAGCTCCTGCCCCTGTGGCAGGATTACCGCTTTCAGGCCGCGGCGTTGCTGGCGTTGATGGCCGCAATCGTGATCGCTTTCCGTTGAACGCTCGGGAGACTCTCGTGACCAACTGGCCTGATCGGCGCATCCTCGATTTGTTCGGGCTTGAAGTGCCCATCATCCAAGCGCCAATGGCGGGACCCGGCACCCCCGAGTTGGCAATCGCCGTCAGCGATGCGGGAGGATTGGGTTCTCTGCCCTGCGCGCAGCTCAGTCTGGAGCAAATGCGCGCGTGCCTCGAGCTCATCCGCCCCTGCGCATCGCGACCGCTCAATCTCAATTTCTTCTGTCACGTCCCGCCGGCGGTCGATGCCGTGCGCGGTTTGACGTGGCGCGCGCGCCTGGCGCCGTACTACGTCGAACTCGGCCTCGACCCCGAAGCGGCCCTTCCCGTTGCCGGAAGGCGGCCGTTCGACGACGATTCCTGCAGATTGGTCGAAGACTACCGGCCGGCGGTCGTCAGCTTTCATTTCGGTCTGCCGAGAATCGAATTGCTGGAGCGAGTCAAGGCGGCCGGCTGCAAAGTGGTCTCCTCGGCAACCACTGTGGCGGAAGCACGCTGGCTCGAAGTTCACGGCTGCGATGCAATCATCGCGATGGGGTTGGAGGCCGGCGGCCACCGCGGCAATTTTCTGTCCGAGGACATGTCACGGCAAGTCGGAACCTTTGCGCTGGTGCCGCAGGTGGCCGACGCCGTCGCAGTCCCCGTCATCGCGGCCGGCGGAATTGCCGACGCGCGCGGCATCGTCGCGGCCTTGGCACTGGGCGCGGCAGCGGTGCAAATCGGCACCGCTTATTTGTTTTGCCCCGAGGCTGCCGTGCCGCGAGTCCACCTCGACGCCCTGAACAGCGCACGGGATGACGACACCATGATCACCAATGTATTCACCGGCCGGCCGGCACGCGGCATCGTCAACCGCATCATGCGTGAGCAAGGGCCTCTATCGTCCGCTCCACCGGCATTTCCACTCGCCGCCGCGGCGTTGGCGCCGCTCAAAACGAAATCCGAGGCAGCCGGCTCCGGCGATTTCACCAATCTTTGGTCCGGTCAGGCGGTCGCGTTGGCTCCCCGATCGCTGCCAGCCGGGCAACTCACACGTCTGCTGGCGCGCCAGGCCCTGGAAAAGCTTGCGCATGCTCCTGCAGCGCAAGCCGGCGAGGATTCGACATAATATCCCTACGACATAATATCGCCCACGTAGGATTTAAGATTAACGATCCCCAGCCGAGAACTCCTAAGTAAGGCGTGCGCGCCCTCCTATAGGATTGATTTGATGCCGAATGCCTCTGTGGCGCCCACTTATGAACCCGGCGATGGATCCGTGCCGAGGACAGACGTCGGAGCGGCTTCCGAGCCGCGGGCTACTGCGCTCGATTTTCTGCGCCTCCTGGCAACCGAAGTCTCCAAGGGCACCGTGGACCTGCCCTGTTTTCCGGATGTCGTGATCCGAATCCGTCATGCCTTGGCCGATCCGAATACGACGGTCGATAAGATGGTGTGGATCGTCGGCAACGAACCGCGCCTGGCGGCACGACTGCTGCAAACGGCCAACTCCGCTGCATTCAATCCTTCGGGGAAACCCCTGACTGATTTGCGCTCCGCGATCACTCGGCTGGGACAGCAGTTGGTACAAAGCGCCGCGGTGGCCTACGCGGTCCAGCAAATGAAAAACGCACAATCGCTGCGATCGATTGCCAAACCGTTGAGCGAGTTGTGGAAAGAATGCATTTCGGTGGCATCGGTGAGCCGGGCCGTGGCAAGCCACACCAAGGTCAGCCCGGATGAGGCGTTTCTCACGGGATTACTCCATGGAATTGGCCGTCTGTACATCATGGTACGTGCGGTGGGGCACGCCGCGCAGTTCGGGACCGATCAAACCCTGTTGGAACTAGTGGCCGATTGGCACGCGTCGATCGGCAAGGCCGTGCTCGAAAACTGGGGCTTCGCCGAGCAGATGTGCAACGCGGTGGGCGATCAAGACGACCATGAGCGCCGCTGGGTCCATGACGGCGAACTGTCCGATATACTCATCGCCGGCGTCGCGCTCGGCGGCGCATTAAAATCCGCCGCACCACTCGCGACGGACCGCATCAGTGCCTTTCAGCACATCGGTCTGACCGACCACGATTGTGCGGTCATCCTGACTCAGGCCAAGCACCACCTGGGTTCGCTGCACGACGCCTTGGGCGGTTGAGGCGCTTCACGGCTTCGGATCGGGGCCGCCGCCGGATAGACCGCGGCAACCGACGCCTTCACCGCACACTTGATTGACGGGGCACACCACGGGTGTTCCCTTCACGCATCCGCGCGCATCGGCGCCCGCGGCGTGAGGCGCACAACGCTCCTGTCCGTTGCAGGTTCGCTTGTCATCGCAATCCGAGTCGTTGCGGCATGCGAGAGCGGCCTGATCGCGGTCCATGGTCGCGAGTTCGCCTTGCCGGGCAATCACGCCCGATAGCGTGGCGTCGAGCAATTTCTCCGGCGGCTGCTTGGCCGACGGCAGCTCGACATCCGCGGCGACGATCTCGAACTCGGGCGCCGTGGGACTCGCGCTCCGATAGTACAAACTGAAGCGCACCACGTTGCGCGGGTCGAGCGCATCGCTCAGCTTCACCGGAATGATGTGAGTAGAATCGCGCGGCCATGCCTCGCCGTGCACCAGCGGCAGACGCCTGACGGCTTTGCCCGCCTCATAGATGCGCAATTCCAGCGAGCTGCCGGCGATCAGTTCATCGGCGCCGGTAACGACGCGGACTTCGAGATGCGACACCGGGGCTGCGCCGGCGCTCGCAGTGCCCAATGCCCAGAGCAGCAGCAACGGCCAGACGGATGCTGTCGGCAGGTGTAGTTTCACGGCACCTTCTCCCCTTAAATGAATGCCGTTCCCATCATAGCCCATCCTTACCGTGAGCTGCGTCCGCCAGGCCAGCGCTCCGGAATAAGTGAAAGACCGTGATGCCTTCCGTGGCCGATCTTCGAGGTTTGTGGCAGCGCTGCAATTCCACCTTCGACGGCAGTCAGAGAAATACCATCTTGACGCGGCCAATTGTCATTGCGATTGCGTCTGCGCGGAAAGATAATCCGGACATGCAATGCTCAGCCAAATCTTCGGTAACCGGGGCGTGAATGGCGCCGCGGTCGCTTCCGGCGTTGAATCCGAGGAGTATGTCAAGGCAGCGTTGAAACGGATCTTCGGTTTCGATCATTTTCGAGCCGGGCAGGAAGCCGTGGTGCGCGACGCATTGGCGGGCCGCGACGTTCTTGCCCTGATGCCGACCGGCGGCGGCAAATCCCTGTGCTTTCAGCTTCCTGCGTTGCTGCAACCGGGGGTCACTCTGGTCGTCTCGCCGCTGATCGCCTTGATGCAGGATCAAGTACGTCTGATGCGGGACAATGATGTCGCCGCCAGCTTCATCAATTCCAACTTGGACCCCATCGAGGTGTCGCGGCGCACGGCAGCGCTGCTGCGCGGCGACTACAAGCTCTTTTATTTGGCGCCGGAACGACTGCTTCTGCCGGAATTTCTCGATGGTCCACTGCGTACCCTCAGCGGCACTCTGGGGATCAACGCCTTTGTCATCGATGAGGCCCATTGCGTCTCGGAATGGGGGCACGACTTTCGGCGAGAGTATCGACAGCTATCGCTGCTGCGCCGCCGTCATCCGGCGATCCCGATGCTGGCCTTCACGGCCACGGCGACGCCGCGCGTGCGGACCGATATCGCGGCGCAACTCGCATTGCGTAATCCGGCGATACATGTCACCAGTTTCAATCGGCCGAATCTGTTCTACCAGGTGCGCGCCAAGAGCAAACGGACCTATCAGGACATGTTGGCGCAGATCCGCGGCGGCGGCCCCGGCATCGTCTATTGCCTGTCGCGCCGGCGCGTCGACGAGGTGGCACTACAGCTCGATGGCGACGGAATCCGGGTGCGCCCCTATCACGCAGGGCTCGACGCCATCGTCCGGCGCGACAATCAAGAGGCCTTCATTCGCGACGATGTCCAAGTGATTGTCGCAACCATCGCCTTCGGCATGGGCATCAACAAACCCGACGTACGTTGGGTCGTGCATTACGATCTGCCGAAAACTCTCGAGGGCTACTATCAAGAGTCCGGCCGCGCCGGGCGCGACGGAGATCCCGCGCGCTGTACCCTGTATTTCGGCGCCGCCGATATCCGCACGTCCGAATTCCTGATTCAACAGAAAATTCACCCGGACACGGGGGCGGCCCTCGAAGAAGAGCAGCGCATTGCGCGCCAGCAATTGCGGCAGGTGCTGAACTATGCCGAGTCAACCGAATGCCGCAGAGCGATTCAATTGCGTTATCTGGGCGAGGCTTTCGCCGGCCCATGCGGCGCTTGCGACAATTGTTGCGAGCCGCGGACGATGCAGGACTGGAGCATGGAAGCCCGGCAATTCATATCCTGCATCGCGCGCCTCGCGCAACGCGGACAGCGCTTCGGTGCGGCCCAAATCGTCGAGATTTTGCGCGGCGCTCGCTCCGAACGCGTGCTTTCTCGCGGACACGACACCTTGAGCGTTTACGGGATCGGAAAGCACCGCTCGGTCGATGAATGGCGCAACGTTGCCCGTGCCCTGCTCCATCAGGGGCTCATCGACGAAACTCAGGACGGCTATCCGGTCCTGTCGCTCAATGCTCAGAGCCGGCTGGTTTTGCGCGAGGAAACCCCCGTCCACATTGCGGCCCCGGTAAAGCCAAAACCCGCACGCTCCTCGGGCACTGCGGGCGCCGGCAATGGAACGTCGGCGGCTGGTTCGGGGACCTCTGCGCCGGCGGACAGCGAGTTGTTCGAACGTCTGCGCGCCCTGCGCAAGCGTTTGGCGGACGAGCATGGCCTGCCTCCCTATGTCGTGTTCCACGACTCCACGCTGCGTGAAATGGCCGCGCGCAGGCCGCTCACCTTGGACGATTTCGCCGAACTTTCCGGCGTAGGCCAAGCCAAGCTTGCGCGCTACGGCGATCAGTTCATCGCCGTCATCATCGAGCACGCTTCGCCGACCGCCTGAGTGGCGCCCCCGCCCCTAAGCGACTCTGGCCGCTCCCTCGACTCTGGCCGCTCCCTCGACTCTGGCCGCTCGTTCGACATTGGCCCCATCAGAGTGTATGCTTTTACACACTACGAAACACACTACATGTTGTCATGGCTATTGTTAGCATAAGGCTCCCCGACGACGTGGTGCTCAGTCTCAATCGGGAGGCGGAGCGCACCCAGCGTGCAAAGTCCGAAATCGCGCGGGATGCGATTTCCCAATATCTGAAGAGACAAGAACGGGATCGATTTCTCGCGGAAATTGCTAGAGCGGCACGTGCAGGCAGTGAGTCGGAAGCACGGGATCTTGCCGAGGAGGCATTGGCGCTTGATAACGAGGCGCTGGAACACACCGAGCGCTTCACCGGCGTAAGCGAGCCACGTGCAAAGTACAAGACGTCGCGAAAGAAACGCTGATGCGAAGAGGAGAGATCTGGATCGGCAACCTGAATCCGAATCGCGGCGCGGAAGTTGGCAAGATTCGTCCCGTGCTCATCATTCAAGCTGATTTCTTGATCGCTCAGGGCGAGCCCACGATTATCGTGTTACCCCTGACAACTCAGGTGCACCGGGCGAAAGAGCCCCTTCACATTACTATTCGGGCACGCGATAGACTATTGCAGACCTGCCAGGTGGTGCCCGAGCAGCCGCGCACGCTGGATCGCAGACGGTTGGTCGACGGCCCGCTGACACGGCTGCGCGTGGATGAGATGATCGCTGTTGAGCGCAGCCTTACCGCTGTTCTGGGATTGCACTCCGACCTCGGCTAGCGCACCTCCAACCGACAGCCGGCTCAACCGCCTTGCAACGGCTCAATCGCCCTGCTTGTAGATCTTGCCCTCTTTCATCACGAAGGGAACGCGCTCGAGTTCGTGGATATCGGCGAGGGGATCGCCGTTCACGGCGATGATGTCCGCCGATTTGCCGGCGGTGATGGAGCCGAACAGCTCCGAGTGGCCGATGAGATCCGCTGCGTTCACGGTCGCGGATTGAATGGCCTGCATCGGCGTCATACCGTACTTGACCATGAATGCGAACTGCCGCGCGTTGATTCCATGCGGGCACACGCCGGCGTCGGTGCCGAAGGTCATTTTGACCCCCGCGTGAACCGCTTTGGTGAAGTTGCGCCGTTGGGCCTCCGCCAAATCGCGGTCGTGCTGGAGGAAGTCGGCCGGCGTGTTCGGGGCCGACTGGATGCATTCTTCGTCGTAAATATCCATGTCCAGATAGGTGCCGCGCTGCTTGGCGAGCGCAATGCCTTCATCGTCGATGAGCGTGGCATGCTCGACCGACGCCACCCCTGCGCGAATTGCGTTCTTGATGCCTTCGGCCGCGTGCGCATGCGCTTCGACGCGCAGGCCGAAATTGCCGGCTTCCTCGACGGCGGCGCGCAGTTCCTCGGGCGTGAACTCGATCGACTTCGGATTGCTGCCATGGGTGAGCACGGCGCCCGTGGAAAGCACCTTGATGTGATCGGCGCCGCGGTGCGCGAGCTCGCGGATTTTTTGGCGCACTTCCCAAGGGCTGTTCGCCTCCCCGTAGCGCAGATCCCAGGGCAGTTGGATATCCGGCGACAGGCCGGTCATCGCGCCGGCGCCCTCGCTGATGGTGACATAGGCGCCCGCCACGTACATGCGCGGTCCGATGATGATGCCGCGTGCGATTGCATCGCGCATGGCCACATCGTTGAACGCCCGGTAAACGCCCACGTCGCGCACCGTCGTAAAGCCCGCGAGCAGCGTGACGCGCGCATTGGGAATGGCCGAGTACGCCGTTTCCGCCGCGGTCCTTTGCAGAACATTGAGAGGTTCCGCGTCCGCGAGATCGGCCAAGTGGGTGTGGCAATCAACCAGACCGGGAAGGACGGTCATCTTCGACAAGTCGATGACCTTGGCGCCTTCGGGGATGGTCAAGTTCGCGCCGACGGCATCGATTTTCGTACCGCGGACCAGAATTATCTGGTTCGCGAGAACCCGGCCCGCCTCCACATCGATGAACTTGCCGGCGCGGATGGCGGTCACGGGTGTGGCTGCCGCCGCGGGAACTGCGGCGTCGCCGGGAGCCGCGGCATCGCCGTGAGCCGCGGCATCGCCGGCCGCCGCATATTGGGCCAGGCCTGTCAGGAAGATGAGGGACGAGCATAGGGCCGGGAATGGTGTTTTCTTGTGCACAAACGTCCTTTAACCGCGATGACACGGTCATCGCTATCCAATTGCCGTGTGAACCGCTGCGTGCGGCCAGCCGCCGCGCAGCCGCGCCATGATACTATTTTTCGACTGTTCAACAAGCACGAGGGAACTCCCATGCGCGCGGACCGCCGCGCGGACAGCCCCGTCGCCGGCCGCCCTTGTCGACGCTTTTCTCGTTAGGATAGGCAATCCCCCCTTCAACAGGAATCGACATGAGCGATCTTTCGGCCTTCCCCATAACCCGCAAATGGCCCGCCCTATATCCGGATCGCCTGCAGCTCTATTCCCTGCCTACCCCGAACGGCGTCAAGGTTTCGATCATGCTCGAAGAGACCGGACTGCCCTACGAGCCGCATCTGGTCACCTTCGACACGAATGATCAAATGACGCCGGAGTTTCTATCGCTCAATCCCAACAATAAGATTCCGGCCATCCTCGATCCCAACGGACCCGACGGCAAGCCGTTGCCCCTGTTCGAGTCCGGCGCGATCCTGATCTATCTGGCGGAAAAAACCGGACAGCTCATGCCGCGAGACCCGGCCGGCCGCTACCAGACCATTCAATGGCTGATGTTTCAAATGAGCGGCGTCGGCCCCATGTTCGGCCAGGTTGGCTTCTTCAATAAATTCGCGGGTAAGGATTTCCAAGACAAGCGCCCGCGCGACCGCTACATCGCGGAATCGAAACGCCTGCTGCGGGTATTGGACCTGCAACTCGCGGAACGCGCCTGGATCATGGGCGAGGCCTTCACGATTGCCGACGTGGCCACCTTCCCCTGGATCAACAATCTGATCGGCTTCTATGAGGCGGCCGATCTGGTCGGCATAGCGAATTTTCCGCACGTCACGCGCGCACTACGCTCGTTCATGGCGCGGCCGGCGGTGACCCGAGGCATGGACATACCAAAACGGGTCAAATGACGCGGCCTGTCAGGCGCGCCGCAGACGGCGTTTGAGCGCGCCCTGCAGTTCCTTGAATTCCTCGATATGCAACGCGACGCCGCAGCCGGCGAACACCAGTGCGCCCACGATGATGGTGCCCAGAAGTGCGCCCAATTTGCGCAGGAACGCCTGCGTTGCCCAGTCAGCCAGCAACCAGTGGGACGAGGCGGCGCAAACCGCCACCAGCGCTGCCGACGCCACGGCAACTTTCGCGAGCATTTTGAGCATGCGGCGCGACTCGAGGCCGTGAAGATGCCTGCTCATCAGCGTGTATAGCAGCAGGAAATTGAACGTCGCGATACAGCCGGTGGAGAACGCCAGCCCGCGGTGTCCCCAGCCCAGCCGAAAGGTGAATATCCAATTGAGCAGCAGATTGAGCGCCACCGCGACGAAGCTCACGAGCATCGGCGTCTTACGCTTGTCGAGCGCGTAAAATGCATTCACCAGCACCTTGAGCGCGGCGTATCCGGCAAGGCCGATGGCATAGAATCGCAGCGCACCGGCGGCCTGCGCCGCCTGATAAGCGGTGAATTTCCCATGCTGATAGAGCACGGAAATGATCGGCTCGGCTAGCATGATGAGTCCGACCGTCGACGGGACGGTGAGCAGAAGTCCCAAACGCATGGCGCGGGCAAGCTCGGCGCGAAACCCGGTCATTTGACCGGCCACCACCAGCCGTGACAGCAGCGGCAAAGTCACGGTACCCAGCGCGACGCCAAACACACCCAATGGCAGCTGCATCAACCGAAACGCGATCGAGAGCCAGAAGATCGGACCATCGCCGAGCGTCGAGGCAAACATCGAATTGACCAGCACATTGAATTGCGTGGTGCTGGCGGCAATCACCGAAGGACCCATCAGCAATAGAATCGCCTTCACGCCGGCGTCGCGCCATCGAAAATCCGGGCGGAAGCGATAGCCGAGCCGTGCCAGCGACGGCAGCTGCACCGCGAGCTGCAGGGCGCCGCCGACTACCGTGGCGAGCGCCAAGCCGACCAGCGCGTGCGGCCCGAAGTGAGGGTCTATCCAGTACCCGAGTGTCACCCCGCCGACGATGGATCCGATATTGAAGAAACTCGACGCCATCGCCGGCATGCCGAAGATGCTCTTGGAATTGAGCATCCCCATGACCAAAGCGGCCATCGACACCAAGAGAATGAACGGAAACATGATGCGGGTCAGCTGTGCGGTCAGGGCCGCTTTCTCCGGGTCGAAGCCCGGTGCCAATGCCGCCACCAGCTGCACGGAAAATATCATCCCGGCGGCGCACAAGACGCCGAGTACCACGGCCGTCAATGTGGCCACCTTGTTCGCCAGATGCCACGCGGCGTCATCGCCCCCGCGCACGATGGTCTTGCTGAACGTGGTGACGAACGCCGTCGACAGCGCACCTTCGGCGAACAGATCGCGAAGCAGGTTCGGGATGCGAAACGCGGCCGTAAAGGCGTCCATCGCGCTGCCGCCGCCGAACAGTGCGGCAAAAATCTGCTCGCGCGCAAGTCCAAGCAGCCGGCTGCACATCACCGCAATGCCGATGATCCCCGCCGCTTTGGTATTCAGCTTCTCGGTTGGGTCGTCCGGGGCAACGGCGGCTGCGGGAGGCGATGACCGATCATTCATGAAGCGCAGCTTACCTAAGGCAGCCCGTCACGTCGTGGCGAACATTCCCGCAACGGTCACCGCCATCACCGCGGTGGCGATCCACCCGAGCCGGCGCAATCGCGGCCGGATGACGAATCGCCCCATGATGTCCTCGCGCGACGCCAGCAGCATCATGATCGCCATAATGGGGACCGCGATGACGCCGTTGATTTGAGCACTCCATACCAGCGCCCGCATCGCGTCCAAATGCGTGAAAGTCAGGGCTACCCCGCCCACGGTCGCAATGGCGATGATGCCGTAGAATTCGAATGCGTGGTGCAGCTTCATGTCCAGGCCCGACTGCCAGTCGAAGGTTTCCGACACCGCATAGGCGGCCGAACCCGCCAGTACCGGCACGGCCAGCATTCCCGTGCCGATGATCCCCAAACTGAACAACAAAAACGTGGTCTGTCCGCCCAGGGGCCGCAGCGCTTCGGCGGCCTGCGACGACGTTTGAATGTCGGTCACGCCGGCCGCGTGCAGGGTGGCCGCCGTGCTCAGGATGATGAAGAATGCGATCAAATTCGAAAAACCCATGCCTATGTACGTGTCCCAGCGTATGCGCCGCAGGTGGTGACGCGCCACATCGACGGCGTGCGGCAGCAACGAGCCGCCGCCATTGCGGGCGGTGTCCGCGCGCATGTCTTCCATCTCCTGCGCCGCCTGCCAAAAGAACAGATACGGGCTGATCGTCGTGCCGAAAACCGCCACGATCATGCTGATCGTGTTGTGATCGAGGACGAGCCTAGGCACGACCATCTCGGCCATGACCGTCCCCCACGGAACGTGAACCGTGAATATCACTGCGACATAGGATAGGAGCGCGAGGGTCAGCCACTTCAAATAGCGCACGTAGTCCGCATAGCGCAGAAAGACCTGCAACCCCAGGCACAGCACGCCGAACGCCACGCAATAAAGGTGGGCGGAGCCTCCGAGCAGAAGGCGCAGCGCCTCGCCCATCGCCGCGATATCGGCGGCGATGTTGATGGTATTGGCGATCAGCAATAATCCGACGATGCCGTACAGCACGGGACGCGGAAAAACCGATTTTACATTCGCGGCCAGACCCCGGCCCGTGATGCAGCCGAGGCGAGCACTGACCATTTGAATGCCGACCATCAGAGGGTAGGTGAACAGCACGGTCCATAACATGCTGTAGCCGAGCTGCGCACCGGCCTGGGAATACGTGGCAATACCGCTCGGGTCATCGTCGGCGGCGCCGGTGATGAGACCCGGGCCCAATTGCTTCACCCGCGGGTCATCCGCAATGCTCTTGAGCAGTTTGACCATCGCGACCCTCCAAAAATGGACATTAAGTCCCGCGCGGGAGAAGGCGGTGGAAATGAAGGATCAAAATCGGCGCGAACCGGATCGTTCGAGCCATTGCGCCTCCCGCATCCGGCGGGACGGCGCTTCGGAGGACCTAAAGCGCTATCGACGCCAAAGACGCGGGTGCCGCCGGCGCGGCACTCATACCACTCGGACAACTACTCACGAAGGACGACCTGTGCAACACATAACGGGCGCGACGATAGACCGCCGGCGCAGAGGTGTAAAGGAAAAAATCGCCAAAAGGCAAACGCGCCCCGAGAGCCGGGGCGCGTTTTTGCCCTAGCCGACGGCTGCAGCCTTGGCCTTGGCCACCTCGGCGATGACACCGTCCGCGACCTGTCGCGGCACCGGCTCGTAATGCGAGAACTCCATCGTGTAGGAGGCACGGCCGCTGGTCATTCCGCGCAACTGCCCGATGTAGCCGAACATTTCCGACAGGGGCACGTTCGCGACGACGGCGATGTTGGTGCCGCGCTCCAGCTGATCCAGGATCTGGCCGCGGCGGCGATTGATATCGCCGATCACATCGCCGAGATAGTCGCCCGGCGTCACCGTCTCGACCTTCATTACCGGCTCCAGAAGGATGGGTCCGGCCTTGCGAATGGCTTCGCGAAAGCAGGCCTTGGCGGCAATTTCGAAGGTGAGCGCGTTCGAATCGACGTCATGGAAGCTGCCGTCGATCAGCGTCGCGCGGAAATCCACCGTCGGATAGTGCGCGAGCACGCCGTCTTCCTTCTGAATCTTGAGGCCCTTCTCGACCGAGGGGACAAACTCCCTCGGCACCGACCCGCCGACGGTCTCGTCGACGAACTCGAACCCCGCGCTGCGTTCCAGAGGCTCGAAAACGATCCACACTTCGGCGAACTGGCCGGAACCGCCGGTCTGCTTCTTATGGATGTACTGTTCGGTCAATTTCTTGGTGAAGGTCTCGCGATACGCAACCTGCGGCTCGCCCATGATGCCTTCGACACCGAATTCGGTGCGCATGCGATCCAGCGTCACTTCCAAATGCAGTTCACCCATGCCGCGCAGGATGGTTTGACCCGTTTCGCGGTCGGTTTCCAGATGCAGGGAGGGATCGGCGCGGACCATTTTGCCGAGCGCGGTTCCGAATTTCTCCTGTTCCGCCTTGACCTTCGATTTCACCGACACGCTGATGACGGGGTCGGGAAAACGCATACGCTCGAGCACTACCGGGTTGGCGGCGTCGCACAACGTGTCGCCGGTCTCGGTGTCCGCCAGGGACACGAGCGCGATGATGTCGCCGGCGCGCGCTTCTTCCACGGGATTCGCTTCCTTGGCGAACATCTCGACCATGCGGCCGATTTTTTCGCGCTTGCCGCGGGTGGAATTTTGAACCGAGGCGCCCTTGGTCAACACGCCGGAGTAGACGCGGATGAAAGTGAGCGCGCCATAGGCGTCATTGATGACTTTGAAGGCCAGGGCCGAGAAGGGCTCGTCGTCCGAGCACTTGCGCTCGCCGATGGGCTCGCCGTCGGCGTCCACCGTTTTGATCGACGCAACATCCGTCGGGGCGGGCATGTAGTCGACGACCGCGTCCAGTACCTGCTGCACCCCCTTGTTCTTGTACGACGAACCGCACAGCACCACGGTGAACGCGGAGTGCAGGGTTCCCTTGCGCAGCGCGCGGCGCAACACGTCGGCTGACGGGACCGTCCCGTCCGTGAGAAAGGCCTCCATGGCTTCATCGTCCTGCTCCAGGCAGGTGTCGACCAGTTCCGTGCGGTACCTGAAGACATCGCCCAGGAGCTTGCGATCGCTCGGCACGTTGATGTGCAGCTTGTCGGCGAGGTCGGGGGTTACGTCGAGGCTCTGCCACTGAGCATCCTTGTCGTCCGAATCCCAAACCAGGGCCTTCATCTCGACCAAATCGACCATGCCCTTGAAATTCTCTTCCGAGCCGATCGGAATCTGCACGGGCAGCGGACGCGCGCCCAGTCGCTTCTTGATCATGTCCACGCAGCGCAGGAAATTCGCGCCGCTGCGATCCATCTTGTTGACATAACAAATGCGCGGAACGCCGTAGTTGTCGGCCAGGCGCCAATTGGTCTCCGATTGCGGCTCGACGCCGGCGACCCCGTCGAACACCACGACGGCGCCGTCCAGAACGCGCAAGCTGCGATTGACCTCGATCGTGAAATCGACGTGTCCCGGGGTATCGATGAGATTGATCTTCTTATCGCGCCAAAACGCCGACACGGCGGCGCTTTGAATCGTGATGCCGCGCTTCTGTTCCTGCTCGAGATAGTCGGTGGTCGTCGAGGTTTTCAAATCCTTGGTGTCGTGAATATCGATGATGGTGTGCTTACGCCCCGTGTAATACAGGATGCGCTCCGTGGTCGTCGTCTTGCCGGCGTCGACGTGGGCGATGATGCCGATATTGCGGATATCGGAAAGCGGGATTGTGCGGGGCATGGCAAATTTCCGTAAAAGTGTGAGGAGGGCCGGTGGGCCGGCGTCAAAACCCCGTAGCTTGACACGGGACTAGGTATCTGTCGAGAACCGGGGATTCCTGGAGCAATCTTTCCCGGTGGAAGGCCCCACAGCGCGCCGGACGAGGCCCGCCGGCTCCTCTGCCCTCGGGGCCTCGCTGCCTTCCTGCGGGCCTCGCTGCCTTCCCGGGGCTCAGCCCGCCCGTCCTGGACCTAGCTCACTTGACGGTATATCCGCGGCCCTCGAGACAGGCCCCTTGTGCGCGAAGGTAATCCGATCGCTTCCCGGGCGCCGTCCCACCCCCCACCTGCGTAGGGTCGAACCCCGTCTGGCCTGCGGCCCAGCGATGGCACTCGAACTTATCCTTCCCCTGCTGCTCTTCGCTCTGACCGTTTTTGGGGTATGCAATCAGCTCGGATGCACCCGCCGATGGGGCGGCACCCTGAGCCGTACCCTGACTTTGAAGCTCGGGCGGCGGACTCACCGTTTCGTATTGGCTGACCGTGCCGTTCCAAACGTAGTAGTTGTTGTCCGCATAGTAGTAGGGAATACCGTCCCACCAAAGGGTCGAGTAATACAATGGCAGGGTCGCAACGTACAAACCCAATCCGAGACCGCCCCAGCCCCAAGGCCCGTACCAACCATCGTATCCGCCCCGCCAACCATAACCGCCCCGCCAACCGTAACCGCCGCCCCGCCAGCCGTAGCCGCCGCCCCGCCAGCCGTAGCCGCCATGGTACCCGCCATGGTACCCGCCATACCCACCGTGGTAGCCGCCGCCATGATAGCCGCCAAACCCACCGCCGTGACCCCCGCCCGAGGCATGGCCGCCGCCGGCGTGCTGTGCGAACGTGGGTGCGCTCATCGTCAGTGCGACGATAGCGCCGCAGACGCTGAGGGAGAGAGTACGAAACGCCGAGAGCTTTTTCATAGGATTACCAATC
The DNA here is from genome assembly GCA_036498345.1 of Steroidobacteraceae bacterium. Lineage (GTDB taxonomy): Bacteria > Pseudomonadota > Gammaproteobacteria > Steroidobacterales > Steroidobacteraceae > Bog-1198. Next base: position 394 of record DASYFQ010000235.1, on the reverse strand, counting down.
GCCTGTCGATGGCTAAACTTCAATGAGCGCAATGAGATGAGACTTCTCATCGCCCGGGCAGTTCAACAAATAGGCATCCCCCGCGGGTGCCCGGCCGACACGCGGATTATACAAACCGGCTGGGCTCCGGGTACTTATAAACGCAAAGCGGTGCGGCCGTTCCGTAGAATACGGCCGCGTGAACACCCTCGCCTATTCCCATCCTTCCCTGGCTGCCAGGCGGCAAGGCCTGCTGCTTGCGACGCTCGGCGCAGTCGCATTTTCCGGCAAGGCCATCATCGTCAAGCTGGCGTATCGGTACGGGGTCGACGCGGTCACGTTGATCATGTATCGCATGCTGTTCGCACTTCCGATGTTCGTGATTCTCACCTGGTGGGCCGGACGGGGTAAACCG
>DASYFQ010000234.1:0-19790 GCA_036498345.1 Steroidobacteraceae bacterium | reverse complement strand
TGCCTAGAATCATGAATCCGCACGCTCGAGATGGGGGCTGATCGGGTATGCGTGGCGCAGGTCGATAACGAAAATACACATCGCCCATATTTAGCTCGGTGATGGTTTGCGCCAATGCCCCCGGTGAGCCGCAAGCGAGAGCAGCCAAGCATAGCCACCGATCAATTTTCATCACCGCAGTCTCTCCTGCAATGCGGGGAGATGGCTATTGTAAGCCACTACCCTTTCGATTTGGGGGTAAGCCAAGACACCTTCACAGACGAGATCAATAGTTGAACGTGAATATGCCATTATCGCACGGTTACGCCGCACGCGTCGGCGAGCCGTAGTTCGTCGGCAGCCCAGCGCATCGCTTGCCGTACGCGGGGGCGGAGACTTGCGGAATCATGCGCGCCGTCTCAGCAGCCGAGAGCGCGGTGCCATGAGCGAGGATCCCGCCTAGACCATCAGCAACTCGTGGGTGGAGCGCGGCAGCAGCGCGCACTCGTGCGCCACCGACGCCGGCCACTCGATGCTCACCGTGCCCCCACGGCGGCGCATCTTATTCGGATCGTGCCCTCGGCGGGGTGCGCAGGCATCGCCACCGGCACAAAGTCCTCGCCACTGCCGATGGCTACGCCCGGAATCGTCGGATGTATCGCAATGGGATTTTTGCCGCGCTCGGCTTCCTTCACCCAACGATGCAAGACACTTGCTTTGAGGCCTCGCGCCAGAGTCACCGGCGCGATCGACACACCGGATTGCTGGCAGGCACCTACTGCCTCCGCTCTAAAATGTGCGCTGTGACGTCGTCGGTGACGACCTGTTTCGATGAGCTGTCCGGAAGTACTCACGTAAACGCCTATCTCTTAGATTAAGCGCATTCTTCTATTTGCCTTATCCGGCCTGAAGGTGCCTTGGTGCCTTCACCACTCGCTTACGTTGGACGGATCGCCAGCCGCATTTTTGGGCACTACGCCCTGACAAGGTGCCTCAATTGGCGTCGTAAACCACCTTGCCATGGAACAAGGTCATCTCGCACGTCATATCCTTCAGCTCGGAAGCGGGTACTGAGTAGAAGTTGCGATCCCATACAGCGATGTCTGCTTCCTTGCCCGGTTCGAGCGACCCTATTTTGTCTTCCAGGAACAGCTGTCCGGCGCCCTCAGACGTATAGGCTCGCAGTGCGGCATGTACGTCCACGTCCTCGGTGGTGCCGAAGGGATGCGTTCCGTACGTACCCTTCAGGGTCTCGCGTTGCACCGCCGCCCAGATACCGTAGCGGACAGGTATGGGCGTGACGTAAAAATCCGAGCCGCCCGCCCATTTCACACCGCGGGCCTGCAATGTCTTGAAAGGCTCGAGGTGCGGAGCGCGATCGGCACCCAAATTGCCCGCGTAGTTGTCGCCAAGCCACCACATAAAGGGAGGTTGCATCTCCGGATAGCCGGCATCGTATTGCCGCTGCAGCGTGGCCATCACGTCGATCGCGTGTTCAGTCGGAAGATTGGCATGAATGATAGAGTGTCGCAGCCCTCGCGTCGGCTGCTCGCGCAGCACCTCGGCATACGTATCGACGACCCAATCGATCGCCCGATCGCCGATCGCATGCGTGCCGATATTAACGCCCGCTCGATGCAGCAGACGCACCATTTGCCGATAGACCTCCGGGTCCTCCGCCGGGTATCCGTAGTTGCCGTGATCCACCTCAGTCCAATTCTTGTTCCATTCCTTATACATCCAGGCGGTACGGCCGCCGCCACTGCCGTCCATGTAGAGCTTTGCGCCGCAGGAGATCAAGCGCCCTTCCCCGAGCGACTGTGGCGGTCTGGGCAACGCCTCAATGGTCTTGAGTGCTTGCCGCGCGGACTCTACGGTATCGCCGGCGTGCCAGAGCACGCACACATGAACGGTGAGCGCTCCTTCCCTGAGAAGGTCGCGATAGGCGTCCCACATCGGCTGCGTGTCGTCCGGATCCTTAACGGCCGTCATTCCTTCGCGGTGCAGGGTCTCGATCATCTTGAGAATCCCTTGCCGCCACTGTGCACTGGTAGGCTGCGGAATCAAGGTTGTCACAAGCAGTTGCGCGCTCTCCTTCAGCACCCCCGTGGGCGCACCGGTGGGATCGTGCTCAATGGTCCCGGCCGGCGGATTCTGCGTGCTTGCCATCACTTTCCCCAGCCGCAACGCATAGCTATTCGCAACCCCGTAGTGGCCCGTGGTCTGTTCCAGCCAAACGGGGTTGTCGGGCGCCGCGGCATCGAGATCGGCTGCCAGCACATAGCGGTGCTCGTTGAGCTTGGCTTCATCCCAGCCTTGACCCTGGACCCATTCACCGGGCTTGAGCTGCGCGGCTCTCTCCCGAACTCGCTGCACAATCTCCGGGATACTCGTTGCCGCGCCGAAATCGATGGCAATGACCCTGGCGAGTCCTCCGTCGGCGACATGCGCGTGCGAGTCGATCAATCCGGGCGTCGCTGTTCGTCCGCGCAGATCGATGATACGCGTGCGCTGCCCCGCCAAGGCGAGGATGGCCGCGTCGGTTCCGACCTCGAGCACCTTCCCATCTCGGATTGCAATTGCCTGCTCGACGGAATCGCGCGCGTCGACCGTCAGGACCGAGCCATGCGCTAATATCAGATCAGGCGCGTGCGCTGACTGCGGCGCCGCCATCGCCGTGGTCAGTGCGACCGAAACGATCCCAGCAGCCGCGATCTTAAAACAGCTATTGCTCACGATGTACCATCCCCTCGTCAGTGTCGTCGTTGTAATCGATCCGCGCGGCTTCGGTTGAGCCCTCATCCTTTCAATTGTTCACAGAACACCTCCGCAGCGCAACTTCGATCGCTTCGGCTGTCTCCGGTCAAGGCGATCAAGGCAGCTTCAGTCAAGAACGCCAGCGGCGTGTCATGAATTCTTATACGCTATGGAAAAGTACACTATGTTCAGTACGATCAACGGTAATTCTGCCCTTCGGCTAATGTTACTTGCGCGGCAATTGCATCCATTCGATAAATCCGAGGTTCGCGGTATGAGACACCTTTTTGTGGCGTGCCTGGCGCTCGCGTGCAGCCTGGGTGCGGGAGTCGTCTCCGCCGACACGCTCGCGATCCTTCACGTCAACGTCATCGATGCGACCGGCGCACCCCCGCAGCCGAACATGACCGTGATTGTCCGGGACGGGCGAATCGCCGAGATCGGCCCGAGCGATGCGGTGCATGCGCCCACCGACGCGACCAGCGTGGAGGCTTCCGGCAAGTACCTGATCCCAGGGCTCTGGGACATGCATGTACATACGGTGTTCGGCGACTGGCTGCCGCGCGACGAGAAGGTGGTCCTTCCGCTCTTCGTCGCGAACGGCGTCACAGGCGTGCGCGACATGGGCGGGGATCTCGACGTGCTCAAAGAGTGGCGCGCAGCAATCGCCGCCGGGCGCCTGCTCGGGCCGCGAATGGTCATCGCGGGTCCCATGCTGGATGGTCCGGTGCCGCGCTTTCCAAGCTCCGCGCCGGTGGCGAATGCCGCGGACGCCCGCCGCGTAGTCGATGATCTGGTGATGCGCGGTGTCGATTTCATCAAGATCCAGTCGCTGATTCCGCGCGACGGGTATTTCGCGGCGGCAGAGGAAGCGAAGCAGCGGGGGATCATGTTCGTGGGGCATGTTCCGGACTCCGTGCGCGCCTCGGAGGCCTCCAATGCGGGCCAGAAGAGCATCGAGCATTTCACCGGCATCTTCGAGGGATGCACGGCCATCGAGGATGATCTGATCAAGGGCCCGAAAAGCCTCGGGCTCAACGTCAAGAACTACGACCCGACTCGCGCAAAGTCTTTGATTGCGCTGATGGCGAAGAATCAGACCTGGCAGGTGCCGACACTCGTGTGGGAGCGCGGTCAGTGGCTGGTCGACGACAATGACTTGAGCCACGATCCACTCATCAAGTATGCGCCCGCCTCCTGGAAGGACCACACGTGGCCCATGTTCGTGAGCGACATCAAGAAGGACATGGATACCGACCCCTTACCGGTGCGCAAGAGGTTCGTGCACATGGAGCTCGACATGACGCTGGCCATGTTCCGCGCCGGCGTCCCCTTCATGGCAGGCACTGATACTGCCGCCGGCGTGCACATCTTTCCGGGCTTCAGCTTGCATCAGGAACTCGTGTTATTCCAACGCGCGGGACTCACGCCGATGCAGGCCCTGCAAACGGCGACGCTCAATCCGGCCAAGTTCATGGGACGCACCGCGGACTTGGGCACGGTCGAGAAAGGCAAGCTCGCCGATCTTGTGCTCCTCGACGCCGATCCGCTTGAGGATATAGCCAACACGCAGAAAATCCGCGGCGTCGTCCTCGCGGGGCGCTACTTCGACCGCCCGGCGCTCGATCGAATGCTGCGCGGGGTGGAAAATGCGGCGGCGTCCGAACCTGTTCCCGCCCCGAAACAAGGTGGAGCGCCATAATGTTGCCTCGAACTCGCATTGCGGCGGCCGGGCTCCTGGTATGTGTGGTGACGCTCGCCCTTGGAGTCGCGCCGGCGATCGAGGCCAAGCCCGTCACTGTGGCAGACCTCCTCGCGCAAGCCCCGGCCGCGGACTGGCGTGTCCCCAACCCCGACGACATCTTGTATCTTGGGTTGACTTCTGGGCGCGTCGTAATCGAGCTCGCGACACGGATTTCGCCGCAACATGCGGCGAACATCAAGTCGTTGGCGCGCGCGCACTATTTCGACGGCCTAGCGATCATCCGCGCACAGGACAACTATGTGGTGCAATGGGACGATGAGACTCACGGCCGCCCCCTGCCGCCCGGCGTGCGTCCTTCCGTGGAGTTCACCGCCGACTCGCACGCCGCCATGCGCTTCGAGTTGCTACCGGACCACGATCTCTATGCGCCGCAAGTCGGATTTCTGGATGGGTTTCCGGCCGGGCGCGATCCGCGTACGCACACGGTGTGGCTGGCGCATTGCTATGGCATGGTTGGCGCTGGTCGCGACGACCCGGCGGAGAGTACCGGCGCGGAGATGTATGTGGTGATCGGCCACGCGCCTCGCCAGCTCGATCGCAATGTCGCACTGTTCGGCCGCGTCCTAAAGGGTATGGAGCTACTCTCGACGCTATCACGCGGCAGCGGCGAGATGGGCTTCTATGTCGCATCGGAAGCTCCCGTGCCCATCATCTCGATCAAGATTGCCTCGGACGTGCCCGAGGCCGAGCGCACGGCGATCGAGGTGCTGCGCACGGACAGCGCCACTTTCCGTTCGGTTCTGGCGCAGCGGCGCGAGCGGCATGAGCCGTGGTTCAAGCATAACCCGGGCGCCATCGATCTGTGTAACGTGCCGCTACCCGTGCGCACGCCCGATCGACACTAGGATGCGAGACGGGCCGAGGAGAGTGTCCACCCCGGCCCGATCCGATCAGTTTCTGCCGAAGCGATAATTCAAGTCGATACCCGCCGTGCGCGGCTGGCTCACGGCGATGCGGTTCCAGTCAGCCACGTTGCTCGCATCCTGCGTGACGTTATTGAGGAGCGCACGCTTATCGGCGACGTTATTGACGAACAGCACGGCAGACCACTGGCCGGCATCGATCCCCGCACGGACGTTGCTGAGCTCATAGGAAGGCAGCGTATTGACGTAGTACGTAGCGTCCGTGCGGCTGCCCGTATAGGTCGTCTCGGCGCGCGCCGTCAAGGCCAGTCCGTCGGTGAGGTTGTGCCGGTAGGACAGCGCGAGGGTCCCAGTCCATTTCGGCACCTGCTGGATCGGGGTGCCCGGATTGAACACGGAATCTACGAAATTCGACTTCACCAAGGTCGAATGCGAGTACGAGAGGTTGGCCGAGGCCTCGAGGTCGCGCACTACGATGGCATTGGCCTCAAGCTCGCCGCCGTAGACGTGCGCTTCGCCGGCGTTCGCGGTGTAAACGTAACCGCAGCTGCTGAGTGAATTGGTCTGTTGCACTCCATTCCAGTGCTCGAAGTAAAGCGCGGAGTTGACGGTGAAGCGATTGTCGGATGAGCGCCATTTCTCGCCGAGCTCGTAGCTCCAGATGCTGTCGGAGGTAAACTGGACAGGCCCCGGTACGAAGGCACCGTGCGAGTTGTACTCGACCTGTAGCTGCGGCTCGCAGGAGGTCGGTCCCGAGGTCGGCACCGGACCCGTTCCGCCTCCCGGACGGAAGCCCTTGGCCGCCGTCGCATACGCGAGGAGATCCTTGTTGAACTGATAGGACAGCGTCGCCTTCGGCGTGACGCCCTGCTCGCTCTCGGAGGCCGCTTGCACCGTCGTGCCGCCCGCAAGGCCACCGAACTGATCGAGGTAAACGGCCGAATCGTAGTGATATCGGCGTGCACCCACCGTGACCGAGAAGGGTTCGGTGATGTTGTAGGTCACCTCGCCGAAAAACGACTGCTGCAGGATCTTGAAAGGGGTGAAGTAGCTGAAAAGGTTGTTGGTCCCGATATTCGGATTCGAGGCACCGCTCTGCGAGGGAAAAACGATGTCCCATGGCGACACGAAGTCGGAATAGAAGTAGCCGACGAGCCACTTGAAGCGGGAGTCGCCGACCGAGGACACGCGCAGCTCCTCGGTGGTCTGGTGCGAGGTGTTGTCCTCGAACGCATAGGACCGACCAAGGTTGCCGTTTCCAGTGCCGAAGCCGGTGACCCCGAAGCCCAAAGGCAGGAGGTAGGTTGACCACGACTCCTGGGTGTCCTGGATGAGGGGCTCGTGCCGTGACCAGTACGCCGTCGCTGAGCTGATCTCGAAGGCGTCGGTGCGGTACTTGACGCTCAAGGCCTCGAGCCGGAACTCATCGCTGTACCGCTCGGCCGTATCGAACGGTTGATAGAAGGTATCGGTCGCCGGGCTACTGTCGATGTAGGGCAGCCCGCCGGAGCGCAGCTTCTGATAGAAATAGCTCGGCGTGATGGTAAGCCCATCGATGGGCTTGAAGACCGCGCTCACGCGCACCGCAGTCTTCTCGACATCATTGACGTTGTGATATTCGGTGGCGACGGGAGCGGCGAGCACGTTGCCGCGGACCGTGTAGTAAGGGCCATATGTGCCGTTGACCAGCCCGGTCGGCAACGGGAACTGTCCCGGCGCGATCACCGCCCGGTCGATCCAACCGGCATCGTAGCTATAGGAGCCGACGATGCGCAGCGCCGCCTTGTCGCCCCAAAAGGGCAGATTCACCATGGCATTCTCGGCATGGTCGAACCCGCCGTGGTCAGTGTCGGCGAATTTCGCCTCCGCGGAAGCCTCGAACAGCTCCGGCTTCGGCGCATTCGGAACCACCTTGATGGTGCCGCCCATCGAGCCCGAACCGTAGAGCGTGCCCTGGGGGCCGCGCAGCACCTCGACGCGGTTGAGGTCGTAGAGGTCGGGCGAAATGACGATCTTGCCCTCATTGGTCGCCGCCGGGGCCGTGAGAGATGTGTCGTCGAAGTAAAAACCGACCGTCGGGGAATTGCCGCCGTTCGAGGCGACGCCCCGCATCTCGAACTCGGTCATCCCAGGACCGCTCGTGCGCACCGATACCCCTGGGACGGCACGCATGAGGGAGGCAAGATCCGTGAAGCCTCGATTTTGAATGTCCGCACCCGACAATGCCGTGATGCTGATTGAGGTGGTCTCGATCGTCGCCTCACGTTTCTCGGCGGTGACGACGATCTCCTCGAGTTGGCCCAAGTCCGAATGCGATTGCTGGGCGCTGGCCGGCTGCGCCAGTATTCCGCTCGAAAGCAACACGCATAGCGCGGCTGCGCGCCCTAATCGATAGTTCATCGTCATGCTCCCTAAAAGCCTGTATCCCCAAGTCTCGAATCATTATAACGAAGGAGGAGAGTTTTGTGGCCCACACTACGATCGTAAGATCGTGGTGCATTTGGGGGCACCCGAAACGAGCTCACGCCGACCAAATGAACACGCAAAGATTACGCGAGCGCTCGATCCCAAAGCTCTTTCAATGATGCATGCCGCCGCTGACGAGCCGGGCCGAAGCAGAACTGCCGCTTGCGAATCCGGTATGCAAGCTCGATTCCGGTCAGTGTAATTGCCGCGCTGCCCAAAGAGTTGAAGCCCGCCATCGAGCTGCATCGGCGTTTGATCGCGCGAGGATCATGATCGATAAGATCGTTGAGATATTGGTTGCTCCTCCTGCGAAACCATGATGGGTGCACCATTTGGTGGGGCGCCCATCGTCGGCACCGAACCGTCCAATGCACAGATCGGAGAAGCCAATATCAATCGGCGCATCCTGGACGCGCGTTGAAGCGCAAGGCTTCGCGGAACCCATCCGATGGGAAGCGGTGCTGTAACACGTTTGCAACAAACGAGCTTCCTATTTTCAGATCGTTTCACAACTTGCGAGTCGCTTAACTATTCTCCTTGTCGTGTTTGTGAATTCGAACGCGACGCGATCAGACGCCTACAGGCACACTCAATGCGTTTTCGCCCAAGCACGACGATGGAGACAGCACCGCAGTGTTTCGAAGATGGACAATCGATCGTGCGCGGCAATCGCGCGCAAGTGTTCTTTTGCGTCCTATCGCGGTGATCGGAAGCGCGCTTCTTTTCTCGATCGCGGCTCATGCCGATGCACCAGCGGACCCCACGCGAATGGAGCGTCTGCGGGCCGCTTACCTGTTCAGTTTCACCAAGCTCGTCAAATGGCCATCGTCCACAGAAACAAAACCGTTTACCTTTTGTTTCGTCGGCGCCCGTGGCGTTCGTGACGCGCTGGTCAGCGGCACGGCCGGTCGGACATTGGGAATCCGTCCCATCGCCACGCGAACCATCAGCGCCACCGCATCACAGGACGGCTGCCAAGTGCTGTATGTGGAATCGTCGGCCTTGGACAGAGTCTTAGCACCGAACCCGGGAGCATCGGTACTGACCGTGGGAGATGCGGAGCGTTTTACCCAACAGGGCGGAATACTTGCTTTGTTCGAAGACCATAGCGATCTTCGATTCGATGTGAATCTCAGTAACGCGCGACTCGCCGGTATTTCCATCGGTCCGGAATTGATCGCGGCCGCCGCGCATGTGGATGGGGCGGGAAAATGATCCGCATGATCTCCGCTCTCGCCATCCGCACCCAATTGCTGCTCGTCTTGGGGTTGGGAATTGGTGTCGCCTTGCTCATCGCCGGCGCCGTCGTCGCCACGACCGAACATCGAGACGGGTATGCTGAACTGAGGCGTCGGCTGCAGACTCAGGCCGATATCGTTGCGACAAATATTCAGTCCGCGGTTGCGTTTGACGATTCCGATGCCGCCACGCGCATTTTGCAAGGGCTCGCGGCCGATACGGACATCATCCAGGCAGAGGTTCGTAGAGCGAACGGGTCTCTGCTCGCCGGCCAAGACTTTCGCAACGCCCGTACCAAGGCCACCAGCCGTCTCGAAGCGTCCGCGAATATCAGCCTTGATCCGCTAAAGATTGGATCAGTGCGTTTGCAAGCTACAACTGCCAATGTTGACGGCGCCATCGCTAAGCGGCTCGAAACACTGGGTGCGGTACTGCTGGTGACCATGGTGATGACGTTGATCCCATGCTTTTGGCTGCAGCGCCTCATTTCCCACCCCATCACTGCGATAGCGGGCGCGGCCGACGGGGTTTCGAGTGCGCGCGATTTCAACATCCGGGTACCAATACACGGATCATCCGAAGTACGCCGTTTGGCGCTAGCCTTCAACTCCATGCTGTCTGAGCTGGCAGCAAGCGACGCGCGGCTCGAGGATCATCAACGGGCGCTCGAGCATCAGGTCAAAACGCGCACCTCTGAACTCGCAACCGCGCTCGAGGTGGCTCAGCAAGCGGCAAAAGCGAAGGCTGACTTTCTGGCCAATATGAGCCACGAGATCCGAACGCCGATGAATGGCGTCATTGGAATGCTGGAGCTTCTGCACGGCCAAATCCTGGAGCCCGAAGCGAAGGACATGCTGGACACTGCAAGGGGCTCCGCGGACTCGTTGCTCGCGCTCATCAATAACATCCTCGACTTCTCCAAAATCGATGCCGGTAAACTTCATCTGGAGAACATCGATGTCGAGCTACTGCCGCTCGCCGAAGAAGTGGCGGTGCTGTTTTCGAGACAGGCATTCAATAAGGGGGTTCAGATCGCCTGTGCGGTCCACAACGCGGTACCAAGAACGCTGGTCGGTGACCCGACGCGACTGCGCCAGATTCTCACCAATCTTGTCGGCAATGCAGTCAAATTCACCCACCATGGTGAAGTATTTCTGGGGATTCAAATGCGACCGGAGCGCGAGGATGCTCCGGGCGTCGGCCAAGATTCCGCACGAAAGGTCGTCGTGCAGATCATCGTGAAGGACACCGGTATCGGTATGGACAGCGAAGCCATACCCAATCTGTTTTCCGCCTTCGCGCAGGCGGATACATCGACAACGCGCCGCTACGGCGGAACGGGGTTGGGCCTAGCCATTACCAAAAAGCTGGTGGACGCCATGGAGGGAACGATCAAAGTGACGTCCATTCCAGGGGGCGGCACCACCTTCAGCGTCTTCGTGCCCATGATCATGCGCCCCGCTCCGGCCCTCGCAAGATCCGAGGTGCTGCGTGACCTCAACGTGTTAATCGTGGACGACAGTGAGACCAATCGCTGTGTCCTGCAGCACTACCTTTCGGACGAAGGCCTGCGGTATGAAAGTGCCGCATCGGCTGCGGAGGCGCTACAGACGATCCGGGCCGGCGTCGGGCGGTCCCGCCCCTTTGACGTCATCTTGCTCGACTATCAGATGCCGGGCGCCGACGGGATGGATTCCCTGCGGGCGCTGTATTCCGATCCCACCGTCGCCTCCATCCCATGCATCGTCTTGGGTTGGCTCGGCCAGCGCATGGAAACGGCCAATCCGCCGGAGGTTGCCGCGTCGCTCGCGAAGCCCGTGCGCAAGAGACAACTTCTGCAGACAATTGCGAGCGTCATGGACCGTCAGTCGCCGACGCAAGCCATGCTGATCAAGGAGATGCTACCGATCCGCTTTACGCGCTCTCGCGTGCTGCTCGTCGAAGACAACCCTGTGAACCAGCTGGTGGCATCTCGCCTCTTGAAATCTTTCGGAATCGAGGCGCAAATTGCCGAAAACGGAGAGAAAGCCGTTCATATGGTACAGCACCAGACATTTGATCTCGTGCTCATGGATTGTCAAATGCCCGTGATGGATGGGTACGAAGCAACGCAGGCGCTGCGTGCATGGGAGGGGAAGACTGCTACTCTTGCGACCCAAAGATTGCCCATCGTCGCTTTGACGGCGAATGCCCTCGTGGGAGATCGAGAGCGTTGTGTGGCCGCGGGGATGGACGGCTACTTATCGAAGCCGATTACTCGCGACGCGTTGAACACTGTTCTGCGCCGGTGGCTCACGGTGGACACGCTTGAGCCGTCCGAGGAAATAACGGTCGCCAAAGGCTAGCCTCGCTTATCATCGGCGGTACCGATTCAGCGCCAGGAGAATAAAGTACGCTAAGGCAATTCCCCGGCGGCGCTTTCCGCAAAGGTTTCAACGCGAATCGGGCTCAGTGGCAACCCATTTACGGGCGGGGGCATGGTGCACACCGTTGCGACCCAGAGGAGTGGTACCTCGGCCTGCAGTTCTAAAAAATCCCCCGGCTTCGAGACCGGTAGGAGCGTTGGCCATCCGCCTGGGGACTGATGGGGGGTATTCATAAATACGTTCAGACATGAAGTTGAATCGAGGAGCCCTGAACTGAGCCCGAGTCGTCGCATCTCCGTTTCTATGGCTTCTTTGCACCCCGGCGCGTCACGACCCAGGAACCGATTGAGATCGTGTGAGCAGCAACCACCAGTCCATTCGTGTACCCCACAGCTGTCCGCCACAATCGTCGCCATCGACCGCATCCTTTTTGAGTAGAGGATATCGCCAACCCCAAGGCGCCATCGTTCTACCGCGAAGCACGAGTAAATGACATCACAGTGCTCCGCTGGATCATCGCGCATGAATAGCGCCATGTCACAGACTTGCTGACCCGCGACGTCGACGATTCGCAAGCGATGGCCCTTCGCGACGGTTCCGCTTGCTGCGTTGCCAGGCAGGATTGTCGTCAAGCTATCGGTGTGATCGGTGAATCTCGCCATTGGACCCATACTAACCTGACCGGAGACTACTGCTGGCGCCAAAACAAGCGGGTCGAGAATGGCCGGCTCCGGCCGCTCAGGATATCGAGGGCTTAGCGTACTTTATTTCCCCTTTCGTCAAGTGACCCTAACCACGTTCGGCCGGAAAACGCAACGGCGGAGCGGTGGGAATTCCCCGCACCCGCCGTTGCTGCTCACATTTTCCGCAATCCCTAGAGAGCGCTACTGCTCGAATTGTTGTTCGAGCATTCACCGTCGCCGTCGGCGCGAGCCATGAACTCGATACCGGCCGGTCCGTTAAGACCCGTCACCCCCGGCACCGGGGTCACAACACCCGTCTTGAGGTTAACGGCGGCAAACACGTTGAGGGCGTCCGCAGACACGTACAGCGATCCCACGCGAAGATCGTCCGCATCGATCTTAAGGACTCGGTTGTTGCCGGAGTCCGCGATGAAGAACGTGCCCTTGTGCGCCGTGGCGAAAATCGCATCATCGACGCTCGTGAGGGGATTATTCGAGTGGTCAAGTAACTTCAAAAAGCTGACGGATTGCTTAGGCGTGCCCGGGCGCTCGACGAACACCAGTGAGCCGTCGTTTGCGCTGCTCAGCATAAGATCGCCTTCGGGTGTCGTCTTGAGCGAATCCGGATCGCTCTGTGGGGTCGGCTGGTTAGGGGCGCCGGTGGCGAGATTCGTGCCGGTGGCACCTGCCAATAGGATGGGCGTTAAGACTACCGGGTTGGAGTCTTCCTGTACCAATTCGATCGTTGCATCGCCGGGACTCTTCGGGCTGGTGGTACTCACGTAGGCCTGTCCCGCCTTGAACGCCACATCGTCGACGCCGCGTTTGAAGGATGCATAGGGAATCGGTTGGGAAACCGTGTTTTCCTCTGTGTTTATCAGAGTGAGCGTGGAATTGGCGTCCTGATTTTGCAACGCCCACACCAGGCCCGACGACGGATCGACCTTGAGCCCATCGACCGAGCCGGCAATGGAGTACGTTTTTTGGACCGAACCGTTGAGGCGGTACCGAACCACCGTGCTGCTGCCGCCCTGGCCGCGGCCGGTTGTATTGTTGGTGTAGCTCACCCACACGGAATTCTTGGTCAATGCGACCGAATCCGGGTTGGTCGCTTGGACGGCAGTGCCAGTCGCAAAAGTGGAGGCATGGAAACTTTGTGCGCCGGCCGAGGCTGCGGACAACACGAGTATGGAGGCGATCGATGCGCGCAAGGGATGCATGGCTGATTCTCTATTCATGACGGTTCCTTTACTTGGTCGAGGATTGAACGCGCTGGCAGCGTAGGTCGCGATGATGAAACACCGGTTACAGCGCCCTTCCAAAGAGCCTCGTTCGGCTGTCGCCTTTTGTCTGACAAAGCCTTCGCGGCGACGATGCTTGAAGCACCCCCACACGGGAACTATCCTAGATTATCGACCATTGGTATAATTATACTAATAACGGATATTTCGGGGTACTTCATGCCCAAGGACATCTGGCACTTCGCCCGCCCGCTCCTGGCCAAGCAATACTTGGGTGAATTCGACTTGGGGCTCATCAGCGCCCGCGCGCTCTTTGCCAAACGGCGCATGGGGAAGTCAACTTTTCTCGAGAGAGATCTCATCCCCGCGGCCAAGCAGGCGGGCTACCTGACGCCGTATTTGAACCTCTGGACCGCAACCCACACACCGGCGCAGGCGCTCCTTCGTGTCGTGAGTACGGCCGCGGCGCCCAAAGGTTGGCCCAGGTTGCTCAAACGCCTGAAGGTGAAGAGTGTTAAGGCTTCGGCGGCCTTGAAAGGGATTGTCGAGGGCAAACTGGAGATGGAGTGGGATGGACTCGCGGCCACGGTCGCGACGCCGCTCTTGGGTGATCTCCTCGATACGTTGCCGGCTCGCCAACGCATGCTCCTCGTGCTCGATGAGGCGCAGGTTCTCGCTCGTCCGGAGCATTCGGAACTCGCGCATTCGCTGCGGGCGAATTTGGACAGCCGCAAGGCCTCGATCAAGGTGATCTTCGCCGGCAGCTCCGAAGTGACATTGCGCCAGATGTTTGGCCGACCGCGAGAGCCGTTCTATAACTGGGCACCGCTCACCCCCTTTCCGCTCCTCGGAGAGGAGTTTGTGCACGCGCTCACCAAGCTCGTCAATGGGCTATCGCGCTACTCCTTGACCGAGCGCGAGACGTTGGAGGCCTTCGAGGCGCTCGGCCGGACTCCGGAATTCTTCCGTCTCTACTTAAGCCGATATCTGGCGTATGCAAGCGAGGGTTCGGCCGCAGCTCTGGCGCATACCAGAGCCGAAGTCTACAACGACACCAATCTGCGGCGAACCTGGCAGAGTTTGCCACCCCTGGATCGCGCGGTTTTGCAATTGATCGCCCGCGGCGTCTCTGATGTCTTTTCGGCGACCGTGCGCGGCCAACTCGGCAAGGGATTGGGCGAGCCCTCCCCGAGCATCGGCGTCGTTCAAAAGGCAGTTGGCCGACTTACGCGCAGCGAGATCCTGGTGCGAGTGGAGCGCGGCGAGTACCAAGTTCAGGATGACGTCTTTCTCGAATGGCTGAAACGCCCCAGCTGAAACCCCTGAGCTGCGCTAGATACTTCGCCAGTTCGTCGTTGATCTGCTCCGCATGGGTCCACAGCACGCCATGCGGGATACCCGTGCGCTCCACGAACCTGGCATGGCCAAACTACGGTAAAGGAACCTGCGTTTTCGAGGCCCGTTCGCGCGCCACCGCGCGCGCCGCAGCGATTACGCGCGAGTCTTTGAGCAGCTTTTCGGGATAGTACGCGGTGTGGCCGGCGTGCATGGCACCCACATTGGTTAGCAAGGCAATCACGACGTCTTCGCCCGGAATCCAACCTACGGCCGCGCCAAACCCCAGCACGTTGCCGGTGTAGCCGATGAGCCGCTCGCGTCCGTACCGATCCAGCGCGAGTCCTTGTCCCATATCCTCGTCACGATCGTCCGTGGCTTTGAACGTCGTCATGCGCCGAAGGGCCGCCGCACTCACCACCTGACCGTCGCGCAAATCACGTGTGAAGAGCGCGAGATCGCGGGCCGTCGCAAGAATCGCGCCCGCGGTCCATTCGGTCGATAGATTCGAACGTGACACGTCGATGAGGGGGCCGCCGATGCGGCGAAAAGACGGGTGCAGGCCGGCGTCGCGCACGAATTCAGCCGTCGCAAAATGGTAGCGGGACGGCACCCGCGCGGCATCGACCGGTTCGAATCCCTCAAAGCGAATATCCGTCAACCCGCGCGGCGTTAGCAAACGCTGGTGGATTTCGAGCACCGCATCGTGACCGGTTACTTTCTCGATGATGAGGCCAAGCAGCGTGTAGTTCGAATTAGAATATCCATATCCCAATCCAGGTTCGTTGGTGGCTCGATCCCGTCCGCTCCTAAGATAATCGAGCGCCTCGGTCTTGCCCCAGATGTGCGATACATTCATGGCGGACCCCCGGCCGTGGCGGATCCACTCCGGATCCAATTCCCAACTGGGCACACCGCTGGTGTGGTCCAAGAGCTGGCGGACGGTGGCGCGAGCCGCATTCGGGATACCGGCAACAACCTCGTTGCCGAGGAGATCGGCTCCGTTTGCATCGAGACTCAAACGTCCTTCATCGACCAGTTGTTCAATGATGCACGCTACGAACATTTTCGTGATGCTGCCGATGCCGTACATATATCCAGTGTGGGCCAGACTGCGGCTCGGCAAGTCAGCGTAGCCGACTGCGTCGGACCAAATCACGCCCTGCCGGGTGGCAATGGCAATGGAGATACTGGGCATGCCCCGAGCGAGCCCCGTCGCCAGCTGGGCTCGCAGGGCGTTCTCGGCATTCGTCGCCCGAACCGTAAACGCGCTCAGCATGAGACAAAACGACATCACGCAGATTGTCCATCGACAGGTCATTGGGGAACGCTTATCCACTGCCTATTTGCCATTCAGCGGCAGACTCAGATAGGACGCGTTGGCGCGCGAGCGATAAACGCTCTGCGTCGCGGCACGAAAATCGCCTTGCACGGCTTCATATATATTCGGCACGTAGGTCTGCGGATTGCGGTCAATCAGCGGAAACCAGCTGCTTTGGACCTGCACCATGATGCGGTGTCCGGCTTTGAAGGTATGATCGCGTGAACGGAGGCTGAACGTGTACGGAGTAATCTTGCCGGGCGTCACCGCTTCGGGCTTCTCGAAACTGTTGCGATATCGCGCGCGAAACACCTCTTCGGCCAGCATGAACTCGAAACCGCCGAGGTTCGCGGGTTGCGTGATGTCCGGGTAGACATCGATCAGCTTGACCACCCAATCGCTGTCCGAACCCGTCGTTGCCGCGAACAGGTGCGCAATCGGTTCGCCGGTGATGGTCACGTCCTGCGTCAACGGCACTGTCTGGTAGGTGAGCACATCGGGTCGGCCATCCACGAATCGTTGATCCGCCAGCTGCCATTCCGGCCAGCCGTTCTCGGTGATCGGGCGCGGGACGTACGGCACCGGCTTGTTCGGATCCGACACGTACTGATCGTGAGCGTCGGCGGCGTCGGTCGGCGGCTCGAAAGACAGCGCGCCGTCACCATGGAAATACAGTTTCCCTTCTTTTATCCCGCTCTTCGGCGGCCACGCGTCATAGTGCTGCCACTGGTTGGTGCCGGTCCGGAAGGAAAGCACTTCCGGGAGCTCAACTGCCGGTTTGTCCTTGAGCCAGTGCGCAAACCAAGGTGCTTCCACATGCTCCCGGTACCATCGCGACGTGTCGCTGCCGAAGTCCACCGCGCCCAGCGTTCGCCCGTCGCTGAAAGTCCAGCCGCCGTGATACCACGGACCCACCACGAGGTTGTTGATCTCGTGCGCGTCGCCCTGTTCATATTTCTTATAGGCCTCAAAAGCGCCGAAATGGTCCTCCGCATCGAACCATCCCGCGACATTCAGAGTCGGAACCTTTACCGGCGACTGAATATGCGGCAGAACCCCACACATGCCGGTCAGCCAGAACGAGTCATAGTTCGGGTGCTGGTCAAAGGCATTCCAGCTCGGAGCCTTGCCGTGCAGGATCTCTTTGTTGATATTCGACAGCGGACCGAGCTCCAGGAACCGATCGTAGTTGTCGTATCGGCGCAGCACGGCGGATCGTTCAATGCCCTCCTCCATGCTGGCGATCCAACTGAAGGCGTAGTCGAGCCTGAACGCGCCGTTGTGGTGAAAATCATCCCCGACGAACATGTCGACGCAGGTGGCCTGGGGAGAGGCGGCTTTGAGCGCCGGATGCGGATCCACGAGCGCGCGGGTCGTCAGAAATCCACCGTAAGAAATACCCAGCGTCCCGACACGCCCGTTATTGTGCGGCACATGCTTGACGATCCAGTCGATCGTGTCGTACGCGTCGGTGGAGTCGTCGACGGAATTGACGATCGACTTGTCGCGCAGCGGCATCAGGCTCACATAGTGTCCCGTGGAGGCCCCTCGGCCGCGCGTATCCTGGAACACGAAAATGTAGCCGTCCTTCATCAGGTGTGGATACTCGCGCAACCAAGCCGAGTAGCCGTATTTGTCGGGATTCAATCCGTACGGGGAGCGCACCAGAATGACCGGCAGCGGTTCCGCTTGATCCAGCGGCGCGTAGATCTCGGTATGCAGCTCGGCGCCGTCGCGCATGAGGATCTGCACGTTGGTCTTGCTGAAGCGCTTGGTAAAATCCGTACCCGGAACGCTGCCGTCCCGCAGGGCTATCATTTCGCGGCTCGACTTTGCCATCCACGCGGGAACGGTGTGCACCGAGTCCGCAGCCGGATCCGACAGCACGGGCGCCACCGGGAGGAACAACAAAAGACACCCCACGCACAACGGGGCGATAATCGAGCGGCTGCCGGTCCTTGCGATTCGCCGAAATTGGCTCATGTGTTGTTGTTTCCCGAAGTTTTGCAATTCAATGACCCGCGCTTTCGATCAACATGTAGTCGTAAACCGAACGCGCGATCTGCGCGATCACGTGTTCGCGATCCTCGAATGACTTGGCGCTCTTCTTGATGTAAACCGCTATGGCGATGCGGCCGCGGCCGTCCGGCAAAGTGATGATGCCGACATCGTTGACCGTGCCGCCGATGGTTCCCTCCTTATCCTTGACGTCGGTTCCGGGCGGCAACATGCCGCGCAAGCGCTTGAGACCTGTGGTGCAGCGTTCCATCGAACCCAGCAGGACGTCGGTGCTGGCGGCGCTGAGGATGTGGGCATCGACGATCTTGGAGAGCAGAAGCACCATAGCCTTCGGCGTGGTGGTGTCGCGCGGATCGTCGTCGAACTTCGCGTTCGGCTGAGCGCTCAAGTCATCGAGGCCGGGATTCACTGCGCTGAGCTTCTTCAACTGCGCTTCGACAGGTTCACCCCCCGGGGGCAGATCAAAGAATCGGCCCACGATTGCATTGGTATCGCCGTCGATCCGCATGCCCTCCACGCCCACGCCCTTGACCCAAGCCGTCACCGCGGCCGGGCCGCCGGCCAGTTGGGTGAGCACGTTGGTGGCGGTGTTGTCGCTGTGCGTCAGCATGGTCTCGAGCAGATTGCGCACCGAGGCCGAGATACCGGGAAACGGGAAGGTCTCCGCAATCCCCTCGGACTCTAGCACCAGAGACGGATCGACGGAGATCATCTGTTCCAGCGACAGGCGGCCGGCATCGACCTGGGCCAGTACCGTACTCGCCACCGCCACCTTGAAGGTGCTGGCCATGGGAAATAATTGGCCGTCGTTCAGCGAGAGCGTCAGGCCGGATTCAAGATGGCGTGCCAGCACTCCCACCTCGCCGCCCGAAGTCCGTGCGATACGCGCGAGTTCTGCGTCGACGGCGGCGCGGGCCGGCACCGGATGCTGCGCGGCGGCGGGCTGCAGCGCCCGCGATTTCCCGGCGCTCGCGGCGTTCGCTGCCGGCGACGAGAACAGTGCGGCCGCCAGAACCAGTGCATTCCGCGCCAGGAGCAGCGCATGCCGATATTTGCCCATGTGGTTCAGGCTCCAATCAAAGCTTGTAGGCCAGCGACAGACGGAAGCCTATAGGCGAAGGTCCGGCGCGCCCCAGAGAGCCTCCGGGCTCGAGATCAATCCGCTCTCATACCGAACGGGCACAGAGCGATCCCTGCTCAGAAACACCGGCCCATCCAGATCCACGACGTTGCACAATTGGCCCACCAGGAAGGCCGGTGCCATCGCAAGCGAGGTACCGAGCATGTTGCCCACCATGACATCCAGACCAAGCCGCCGCGCTTCCCGAGCCATCGCCAGCGCCTCGGTGAGGCCACCGCACTTGTCTAGCTTGATGTTCACGACGTTGAACCGGCCCACCAGGGCCGGCACGTCGGCGAGACCCTGCACACTTTCATCTGCCGCGAGCGGAATCGGTGAACCCAGGCCATCGAGCTGCACCTCCTGCCCGATCTTGAACGGCTGCTCGATGAGTTCCACTCGAGCCTCGACCAGCACCGGCATCAGCGTTGCCAAAAAAGGTCTGGTGAATCCCTGGTTGGCATCGACGCCCAACCACACGTCAGGGCGCGCCGCGCGCACCGCACGCACGCGATCGGCATCGGCAGGCTGGCCCGTCAGCTTCAATTTGATGGCCTTCGCCTGCGTGTAGGCACGCGCATCGGCGGCCATCTTGTCGGGATCGTTCGCACCCACGGTGAATGTGGTGAGCAGCGG
>DASYFQ010000233.1:0-25336 GCA_036498345.1 Steroidobacteraceae bacterium | reverse complement strand
AGAAAGAACTCGAGCTCCGGTGCCACCACCGGTTCCCAACCGTGCGCCTCATACAGCTCGAGCACCCGCCGCAGCACATAGCGCGGCGCCATGGTGACCGGCCTGCCGTCGCCGTAGAAACAATCGTGGATCACTTGCGCGGTGGGCTCCGCGGCCCAGGGCACCACTCGGACCGTCTTCGGGTCCGCTTTCAATACGATATCGATGTCCGACGGATTCATGGCGCTCTGATCATCCGGATAGTCGCCGGTGACCGTCTGAAGGAAGATCGCCTCAGGCAGGCGCATGCCCTCCTCTTCGGCAAATTTTTCCGCGGGCATGAGCTTGCCGCGCGCCACACCGGCCATGTCCGGGATGATGGCTTCGACCTCCGAAATACCGTGTTCTTTCAAGAATTGCTGAATCGAGCTGGCCATAAATCACCTTTCGACTTTGCGCGCGCGACTGGCTTCACCAAATGCCGCAAACAGCGCGCGAGAAAATGGATTCTTTGCAAACTGCCATTCCGGATGCCATTGCACGCTCAGGGCGAAATTCGGTGCGTCAGCGACCCGGAACGCCTCGATGACTCCGTCCGGTGCGCGCGCCTCGACAGCCAAATCCCTCCCCAGCGTTTGAATTCCCTGCCAGTGCAGTGAATTGACTTGCAAGCGATCCTGTCCGGCGATTTTGCGCAGCATCCCTCCAGGCTCCAGGAGGACTTCGTGAGCCGGCCCGTATTGCACGTCCAGCGGCGTGGATTCATCCTCGCGGTGATCGAAGTACCCCTGTACCTCGTGCAGCCGCTGGTGCAGGGTGCCGCCGAAGGCAACGTTCATTTCCTGAAAACCGCGGCAAATGGCGAGTACCGGCAAGCCCAAGGCGATGGCCTGCGGAATCAGCGGAAGCGTCGTAGCATCCCGATTTGGATCATGTAGCGTTCCCGGCTCACTGGCCGGGCCTCCGTAGTGGTGAGGTTCGACATTCGATGGACTCCCGGTCAGTAACAAACCGTCACAGGCATCCAATAAGGATGGCAAATCAATCTCGGTCCCGAGTGCGGGGATGAGCACCGGCACCGCGTTCGCACCTTCGGCGACGGCTTCGATGTACTTCTCGCCGGCCATGTGGAAGTAATGCTTCCCACACAGCCTGCGATCGGTTGGAATTCCGATGAGGGGCAAGCGAGACATGTTTAATATATTAAACGTCCGTGCGGACGATTGAGCTTCTTTAACGACCGTATTACACCACACCATCGGTGACTCGTCCCGTCCGAGGTGTGATAATTGGCTAAGATTTAGGCATTTCCATGACTTAGCACCGTTTGGTGCATTGCAACAACACTGCCCCATGCGCAAATAACCAGGTACGCTCACAGGCGCCCAATCCTGTCAATAGCCATAAGATTTTAAACACTCCAAAGCACCTGAGAACCCCTTGCGACTGTCCTACCCACCCGCCCCCTCCTACTACGCAGCGTCGGCCGGCTCCTCCGCAGGCCTCGACCCCGCCCGGCCCGAGACCCACCGCGAAACGCTGCGCGGCTCCATCCGGGCCGACGTGGCGGTCCTGGGCGGCGGCATCGCCGGCTGCTCTGCTGCGTTGCACTTGGCGAAGCGCGGCTATCGGGTTGCGTTGCTCGAGGCGCGCGCCGTGGGTTTCGGAGCTTCGGGCCGCAGCGGCGGCCAAACTATTTTTGGCCTCGCCGCGAGTCAAAAGGCGCTGGCTGCCGAAGTCGGCCGCGATGACGCACGGCGCTTGTTCGATCTGTCCGTCGAGGCTCTGGATCTGACCCAGTCGCTGATCGACGAGCACGCCATCGATTGCGACTACCATCCCAATCACGTTCACGTCGCCGTCAAGCCGCGGCATCTTCAGGAGCTCGAGGAATGGGTCCATGAATTGCACGACGAGTGCGGCTACCCCTCCGCGCGCCTGTTGAACCGCCAGGAACTCGAGGCCCATGTACGCAGCGAACGCTATCTCGGAGGGCTGATCGACCCGCGCAGCGGCCACTTGCACCCCCTCAAGTTCACTCGAGGGGTGGCACGCGCCGCCGAGGCCGCCGGGGCCAAGCTCTTCGAGAATTCCCAGGTGCTGCGCTATGAGGAGGGACCTGAGGTCACGGTGCACACCGCGCAGGGCAGCGTGCGCTGCGCGCACCTCGTGCTCTGCGGAAATGCCTACATCGGCGCCGTCGCGCCTTCCCTGGCGCGGCGAATATTGGGCGTAGGCACGTACATCATCGCGACGGAGCCGCTCGGAGAAGAGCGAGTTCGCGCGCTGCTGCCGAGCAATGCAGCGATCGCCGACATCAATTGGATCCTGGATTATTTCAGGCGGTCAGCCGACCACCGCTTGTTATTCGGCGGACGCGTCAGCTACAGCGCCGTGCAGCCGCCGCATCTGGCCGAGTCCATGCGCAAGCGCATGCTTCGCATATTCCCCACGCTCGCCGACGTGAAGGTGGCGTATGCCTGGGGCGGCTACCTGGACATCACCATGAATCGTGCACCCGATTTCGGGCGCCTCGCACCCAATGTGTTCTATATGCAGGGATTCTCCGGTCACGGCATGTCTCTGACCGGTCTCGCGGGCAAGTTGGTGGCCGAAGCCGTCGCCGGCAGCGCGGAACGCTTCGATGTATTCGCGCGCATCCCGCATCGCGACTTCCCCGGCGGGCGTCTGTTCAGGCGGCCGTCGCTCATGTTGGCGATGATGTACTACCGGCTGCGCGATGTGCTGTGAGCGGCGCCCACTCGCGGCGGCGGTTCAGCTCCGGGCGGGGGGTAGCGCACCCCGGACCCGGCACCCGCGCTATTTCAGCCCGGGCTCTTCCTTGCCGAACTTCGGTATCAATGTCTGACCGGTATCGAGCAGGGTCACCGAGTTCAATCCCCCACCGCGCGATCCGTCGCGCAGCGGGCTGAACGTCACGCTGACGCGATCGCCGGCTTTGAGGGATTGGCGAGTCCATCCGGCGCGGGTCAACACTCCCGGGCTCGTGGTTTCGAGCGACCATTCCTGCACGGCGCCGCCGCCGTCCGGCTGCATCAGGATCCAAACAACGACGTGCGGATTGGTCCACTGAAACGACTTGACGGTTCCTTTGAAGGTTATCGTCTTGGTCGGCTCATACATGGCGAAGGAATGATGCGCAACCGCCGGCGACCCGGCGCCCGCCATCGCGGCCAACATGATTCCCGTCGACATTCGTTTCAAAGATGTCAGTTTCATTTCGAGTCCGATCCAACGGGAACGCCATTGTGAAATTTGATGGGAGCAAAAATCGCGTTGCCGTTCTTGTCGACGGCGTCCGTAAAGGAACCCTGAGTACAGACACCCTCGGTGATGTCGTACTTTTGCGCGCGCTGGCGATAATACTTGCGCGTCGTGCGCCAGGGTTTGGACAGCACTTTGGCCGCGGTGATTTCCAGATCATCGAGCAGGGTGTCGGGCCCCTGCAGATGAAGACGCTCGACGATGTGCATGTCGCCGTTGTTGGGCACTCCCACGGCTTCGTTCACCGCGAGATAGGCCTGCGGGAGCAGCGCCACGGTGTCGACCACCAGCGTGTCCTGCTCCCAATGGCCGACGGAATGACCATGAAAGCTGGGATCGGGATCGGCCGGATGTGCACGGCCATCGGTATAGATGCGCCGCAGGCGATTGCCGTCGCCCTCGCCCAAGATCGTGACTCGGCCCGGCGTGAACAGAATTTCGAAGGCGTTGTGCGTGATGAGCATCCAGCTCGGCATGCCGGTCGGGAAACAGTGATCGATGATGGGGAACGGCCGGCCGGCCGCTTCTTCCGCATACATATGATCGATCAGCTTCGCCACCTGCGGCGTCCAGGGGGGGCGATTGGTTTTCTCCTGGGCGACCTGATCGCTGATGACCGGCGTCCAAACTCCGGTCCAGTCCGGGAGCTTGGCGAGCGTCTGCCAATCCTGTGCGCTCGGCGGAGGATTGATCACGGTTTGATCGGCGGCGAGGACGGGCCATGGCGCGAGCGCAGCGCAAGCGACCAGGCCCACGACGAACACGATGCGATTTATGCGTTTCCCCATGGACAGCGAAGATAACCGGATCGCGGGCCAGTTGCCAGCCCTAACCGGATCGCGGGCCTGCCGGTCCGTCAGGCGAACTTCACGCTGAAGCAGCGGTGAATCCGCGCATGGCGCTCGAAGTCCTTCGGGATGGTTCGGGCGCTGATATCCTCTACGGAGAGGTCCGCAAGCGCTTCCGCGTCGAGTTTGAAACGCGTGTAATTGGTGGAGAACACCAGGCGGCCGGACGGCCGCAGCAGCTTCAAGGAGCGGCGAATCATGCCCACATGATCGCGCTGCACGTCGAGCACTCCCTCCATGCGTTTGGAGTTCGAGAAGGTCGGCGGATCTACGAAGATCAAATCGAAGCGCGCGCCCTTGGGTTCCTGCTCCTCGAGCCACTGCAGACAGTCGGCGCGATACAACTCATGCTTGGGGTCGCCGAAGCCGTTGAGCAGGAGATTCTCGTGCGCCCAGTCCAAATAGGTGTTCGACAAATCGACGCTCGTGGTGCTGCGCGCTCCGCCGGCGGCGGCATAGACGGTGGCGCTGCCGGTGTAGCAAAATAAGTTCAGGAAATCGGTGCCCTTCGCCCACTCGCGCAACATCCTTCGAACGATGCGGTGATCGAGAAACAACCCGGTATCCAAATAATCGCGAAAGTTGACCCAGAATTTGAGGCCGCCTTCCTGCACGGCATGGCGTTCGGCCTTGGCGTCGCGCTTCTCATACTGCTCGCTGCCCTTCTGCGGCTTACGCACGCGCGAGTGCACGTGAGAAATCGGCACGGCCAGGACTTCCGGCAGCACGGCCAGTGCCTCGCGGCGGCGCTCCCGGGCGCTTTCCTGATCGACGGTTTTCGGCGGAGCATATTCTTGCACGTATACGTGCCGCGCCCCCTGCCCGGCGAGCCCGCGCGCACCTTGGCCATAAAGATCGATCGCGAACGCATATTCCGGCATGTCCGCGTCGTACACGCGGTAGCAATCGATGTGCTCCCGCTCGGCCCAAGGGTCCAGGCGCTGCAGATTCTTGCGCAGCCGATTCGCGAACATCAGGGCGCCGGGCCGGCTCGACCAATCCGCGCGCACCGCCTCGGCCGGCCGTTGTTCGCTGGCGGGGTTCAAATCGAAACGCAGCAGGCGGCACTCGATGGTGCCGTTGAAAAAACGATGGCTGCGCTTGGCGTAAATTCCCAAATTCCGGGCGAGCGGCGGATTGCCCGTGAGGATCGCCGCCTGCCAACCCTGGAATCGATCGCGCAGCGTACTCCCGAGTTCGGAATACAACGCCGGGAGCCCCGATTCCGCCCCGATGCGTTCGCCGTAG
The DNA here is from genome assembly GCA_036498345.1 of Steroidobacteraceae bacterium. GTDB lineage: Bacteria > Pseudomonadota > Gammaproteobacteria > Steroidobacterales > Steroidobacteraceae > Bog-1198. The sequence continues at coordinate 19,976 of DASYFQ010000233.1, read as the reverse complement.
GGGGGATTGGCCACGACGAGACCGACGCCGCCCTTCGGCGGCACGACCTCCCCGAGAGAGCGTTTCTCCACGTGCAGCCAATCGGCAACGCCCGCGTGCTCGCCATTGGCGATGGCCATACGCACGGCATCGGCGTCGCTGTCGGACCCCACGATGCAGCGCCGCACCGGCCGCGCGCCGCGGCGTTCACGGGCCTCGGCACGCAACCGCTCCCAGAGCTCTGCATCGTGACCGCGCCACCCCGTAAAGCCAAAATAGTCGCGGTCGAGGGCCGGCGCGGCGTCCGCCGCGATCAGGGCGCCTTCGGTGAGAAAAGTGCCGGACCCGCACATGGGATCGAGCAGCATGCCGCCTCGTTCACAGATGCCCGGCCAGCCCGCGCGCAGCAGCACGGCGGCGGCGACGTTCTCCTTGAGCGGCGCGCGGCCGCCTTCGGCGCGATAGCCGCGCCGATGTAGACTCTCGCCGGAGAAATCCACCGATAACAGCGCCGTCGGACCTTCGACATGCAAATGGAGCAGCACGTCCGGCCGCTCCGGTTTGATGTTCGGGCGTTCGCCGGTGGCATCGCGCAAATTGTCGCAGACCGCGTCCTTGAGCAATTGGGAGCCGTAGATCGTGTGGCGGATGGATTCGTTGCCGCCGCTGCAATCGCAGGCCAAAGTCGCGCCCGGCGCGAAATGCTCCCGCCAGTCGATGCGTTTGACGGCGTCGTACACGCTTTTCGAACTGGTGGCGTCGATCGATCCCAGGCTCAAGAGCACGCGGGTGGCGGTGCGCGACCACAGGCAAGTGCGATAGCCCACCTCGAGCGTGCCTTGGAACTTCACGTCGTGGCTGCGCTCACGCACATCGTGGGCGCCGAATTGCGCCAGTTCCTCGGCCAGCACCGAGGCCGCGCCCACCGGCGCGGTCGCGATCCAATAGCGCACGTTGTCATTCACGTGCATGGCGCGAACCGCCGGCTATTCAGAGCGGTAGACCATGCGACTGGCCGCCCATGCACATGAGCATCGGCAAGGACAGGATGAAATTGATGCGCGATGCCCTGGCCGCGATCTTGCGCGCCGCCGCCTTCTCATCATCCGTCGCCGGCACGATTCCCAAGATTTTCTTTTGGTTCGGCCAAATGAAAACCCACACATTGAACAACATGATCGTGCCGAGCCAAGCGCCGATGCCTAGCGTCCGAAATCCCGGCTGCAGCGCAAAGGCCACGACGAAGACATTCGCGCTGCCGAACCCGCCCAGCAAGTAAATCGCTCCCGACAGCCAGGTGGCCACCGCGGACCAACGAAACCACAGCAGCGCCCGGGGCGCGATGTACTTCGACACGCCTGCGCCGCCCGGTCCGCCCTTGTCGGCGGCTGCCGCGGCAAGTCCCGGCGTCTGCACCACGTTGAAGTAGTACAAGAGACCGATCCACGTGACGCCGGCCACGATGTGCAGCCAGCGGTCGATGCGCCCCAGATGGACGGCGACACCCATTCCGGCCCACACGGTGAGCCCGATGCTGATGACGATCGCGAGCACGACGCCGGTCGTGATGGCGCCCTTGATGGAATTGAGCGGATGCATAGGTTGTCCCCCAATGGTTGGCTTATGATTTGCGGAGGCCGAAGCCGCGGCATTGTACGCCGCCGGAGAGGCAATGGTATCCGGGCGCGAGATTTGCCCGGCGCGTCAAGCCACCGGCCATTCCGTGCGCCGTAGATCGAGCCAGTCGAGCTTCGGATTCTTCGCAAAATAACGCACCAGAATCCTGTAGACGTCGACGTCGAACGCGGCGCTCGAGTTGCGCGCGCCGAGTTCGGCGAGTTCCTCGTCGGTGCGCGCCGTACCGATATAGGCCCAGTGATCGACGACATGCAGGTCGGTGCCTTGCATGCACTCCGCCATGCCGCCGCGCGGATGGCGCTCGCGCAACGCAATGCGCCCGGGAAACGGCCAGGATTTCAATTTCAACGATGACAGGGCGAGTTGCAGCCGCATGCTGTGCAGGATCAGCGGTTCCTTGCCCAGGCACGCGCCCCTGCACTTCCCGACCTGGTATGCAAAGCACGAGCCTGCGCCGTCCTCGAGCCCCAGAACCTTGAGACACAGCTGATGCGCGCGCGCGATGTCGCCGAGCGCCTTGCGGGCATCCTTCTCGGAGTGAAAGACGCCGAAACATTGCATGAGCTCCGCGAAATCCACGGCGTCAATGGCCACGGCCTCGACGAGCCGACCCGCCGGGGTCTGCGGCGCGCGGACACGCAAGGTGTGCGGCTGCACGCTGCTCTTGGTGCGCCGGTTGAACAGCGGCTTACGCAGCCTGAGCCACTCGGCCTCTTGCAGCATTGCGCCGAGCTCGCCGGCAGTCTCCACCCAATCGACCCGCCGCACTCGATCGGCCAGCCGGCGATCCGCGGTATCGGCATCGTCGGCGCCAAAGTGGCCGCATACCCCGGCGCGGAGCGATTTGCTCTTTCCGACGTACAGCAAAGCCTCGTCTGCGTCGAAAAATCGATACGCGCCCGGCCCTTCGGGCAAGTCATCGGCGAGGCCCGGCGGCAGATGAGCGGGCAATTTGTGCGCGCCCAGCACGGTGCGCACCGCCGCGGCGAGCCGCGATTCCGCGACCTCACGGCGCAACTTGCACCAGAAATCATGAAGCACGCGCGCGTCGCCCAGGGCGCGATGCCGGGCGCCGCAGATGAGGCCGTTCCGCTCCATCACCGCGTCCAGATTGTGCCGCACGTATTCGGGGAACAAGCGCCGCGACAATTTGACGGTACACAGGACTTGGGCGGAGAAATTCATGTCCGCCTTGAGAAATTCGCTGCGCAGAAACGAATAGTCGAAACGCGCGTTATGCGCGACGAACACCGCCCCTTGCAGCTTCTGGCGCACGACGGCCGCGATCTCGCCGAAGCGCGGGGCGTCGGCCACCATCGCGTTGCTGATGCCGGTAAAGGCTTCGATGTACGCGGGAATGGGGCGTTCGGGATTCACCAGCGAACTCCACTCCTCGATGAGTTCGCCGTTCGCGACGCGAATGATGCCTACTTCGGTGATCCGGTCGTACGCGGCGCTGCCGCCGGTCGTCTCCAAGTCGACGAATACTAGATCCTGGGGAAGATCCTCAGCCGCGACCATCGAGCGACAGCAGCGGGTGGTAGAGATCCGGCCGGCGGTCGCGAAACACACCCCAGGACTGCCGGTAGCGGCGCGCCTCGTCCAAATCGAAGGCGGCGGTCAGCACCGTTTCCGTCTCGCGATCCGCTTCGGCGACTTTTTCACCCGTGGGCGAGGCAATGAACGATGAACCGTAGAACGTCATCGTGTACTTTTCGCCGCGCTCCGTGCCGATGCGGTTCGAGGCGATGACCGGCATGATGTTGGCCGCGGCATGCCCTTGCATGGTCCGCTGCCAATGTCCGCTCGAGTCGATGCTCAGATCCTGCGGTTCCGAGCCGATCGCCGTGGGATAGAGCAGCATGTCGGCGCCCATCAACGCCATGGAGCGCGCCGCTTCCGGAAACCACTGGTCCCAGCAGATCGCGACGCCGAGTTTGGCATAGCGGGTGTCGAACACCTTGAATCCGGTATCACCGGGCGAGAAATAGAACTTCTCGTGGTATCCAGGGCCCTCCGGAATATGCGACTTTCGGTAGCTGCCGAGCACCGCCCCGTCGGCATCGACGATGACGACGGAATTGTAAAAGGCATTGTTGGCGCGCTCGAATACGCTGACCGGCAGCACGACGTTGAGTTCGCGCGCCACGGCGCGGAAATGCTCGACCGCCGGATGCGCATCCAGAGGCTGGGCGAGTTCCAGATGCCGTGCGGAATGGTCCTTGCAGAAATACGGGGTTTCGAACAATTCCTGGATCAGGATCACCTGGGCGCCGCGGCCCGCCGCTTCGCGGATCAGTTTCTCGGCGCGCGCGATGTTCGCGTCGCGGTCCCAACTGCAGGCCATCTGAGTGGCCGCCACCGTAATCTTGCTCATAAGCTCGTATGCTACTCGATCTCTGAGTCCGTCCACTATTATCGGACGGGGTCGCCGCGACCCCGTAAATTACTCGGCGCTACGCGCCTCGGCCCTCCGGGCATTGCGCTACGCAGTCCCTGCTTCGCGCAAGCCCTGGGTGGCCATCCATGGCCACCCGTGCGACGCATGCGTCGCACCCGCGTGCGCGGCGTTCAACTCGGCCAGACGGCCGAGTTAGTCGGCGCGCCAGCGCCTAAAAAGTAGGCGGCGAACTCGCGCTGACGAGCTCGCACTCATCGCGCCCGATGTTGCGGAAGCGGTGCGGCAAGGAGCTCTTGAAATAATAGGCGTCTCCCGGCCCTAGGACCCGCGACTCACCGCCCACGGTGAGTTCTATTCTTCCCTTGACGATCACGCCGCCCTCCTCGCCCGGGTGCGTCAGCATTTCCTCGCCCGTATCGGCGTTCGGGGCGTAGCGCTCGTGCAGGATCGACATGTTGCGTTTGGCCAGACGGCTGCCGACCAGGCGCAGTTCGACGCTCGACGTGCCGATATCGCTGAGTTCTTCCCGAGGAAAAAACACTTGCGGCTGGCCGCCGAGATCCAGCGTGAAAAAATCGGCGAGCGCCATGGGAATGCCGTCGAGCACCTTTTTCAAAGAGCTCACCGAAGGGCTCACTCGGTTCTGCTCGATCAAGGAAATCAACCCATTGGTGACCCCCGCGCGCTTCGCCAGCTCACGCTGCGACAACCCGTACATCTGCCGTACGGCCTTCAAATGGGTACCCACGTCCAGGCTCATATGTCTATTATAATAGACAGTTCGAGCGACATTCAGGCTAAAATTGAGCTGAGTGTCGATTTTCCTTATCATTCAGGCCGTTCGATGGCAAAAATACCCGCAAGGATCCCGCAATGAACGCCAAGCTGTCTCCCGCTTCCCCTGCCGCTCCTGCTCCGGCTAACGGCGATCTCGACGCATTCTGGATGCCGTTCACAGCGAATCGGCAATTCAAGGCGAATCCGCGCCTGCTCGCGCGCGCGGAGGGCATGTATTACTGGACGGCCGACGGCCGGGAAGTCCTCGACGGGGTCGCGGGGCTCTGGTGCGTGAACGCCGGTCACGGGCGGCGCGAAATTACCGAAGCGGTCACGAAGCAACTCGGCACCATGGAATACGCGCCGGCCTTTCAAATGGGCCATCCCATCGCGTTCGAACTTGCCAACCGGCTGGCCAAAGTGGCGCCTCCGGGTCTCGACCGGATTTTCTTCACGAACTCAGGTTCGGAGTCGGTCGATACGGCGTTGAAAATTGCGATTGCCTATCACCGCGCCCGCGGCGCCGGCCAACGCGTCCGCTTCATCGGCCGCGAGAAGGGCTATCACGGCGTGGGGTTCGGCGGCATGTCGGTGGGCGGGATGGTCAACAACCGCAAGATCTTCGGTTCCTCGATGCTGCCGGGCGTGGATCATCTGCCGCATACCTTGGATATCGAGCACAATGGCTTCTCGCGCGGACTGCCGCAGTGGGGCGCTCATCTCGCCAACGAATTGGAGCGTCTGATCGCCCTGCATGACGCGTCGACCATTGCCGCCGTCATCGTCGAGCCCATCGCGGGCTCCGCCGGAGTGGTTCTGCCTCCGATCGGCTATTTGAAGCGCCTGCGCGAAATCTGCGACAAGCACGACATTCTCTTGATTTTCGACGAAGTGATCACGGGATTCGGCCGCGTCGGCACACCGTTCGCGAGTCAAGCGTTCGACGTGACCCCGGACCTCATGACCACGGCAAAGGGCTTGACCAACGGCGCCGTGCCCATGGGGGCGGTGTTTGCTCAGCGCAAAATCTACGATGCCTTCATGCAGGGACCGGAAAACGCCATCGAGCTGTTCCACGGCTACACCTACTCCGCCCACCCCGTCGCCTGCGCCGCCGCGCTCGCGACCCTCGAGGTGTATACCAAGGAGGGGCTGCTGACTCGCGCCGCGTCGCTTGCGTCCGAGTGGGAGGACGCGGTGCATTCACTGCGCGGCCTGCCGCATGTCCTCGACGTGCGCAATTACGGCTTGATCGGCGCGGTGGAACTCGAGCCGCGGGCGGGCAAGCCCGGTACGCGCGGCTTCGAAGTGTTTCTCGGGTGTTTCGAGCGCGGGGTGATGGTGCGTCAGACGGGCGATACCATCGCCATGTCGCCGCCCTTGATCATCGAATCCAAGCAGATCGCGCGCATCGTCGAAACCTTGGGATCGGTGATCCGCGAAACCCCCTGATAAGCATGATTTAACACTCGCGCAGCGAGCCTATCGGACGGGGTGGCTTCCACCCCGTTGAATTCGGCGCGCAGCGCCTAACGAGGTTCGAAAATTGCGTACCACTTCTTGCAGGGCTCCGATACCTCCCACACCCCTTCGAAGCCGGCCGGCACCACGAAGGCATCGCCGGCTCGAAATTCGTGTTTCTCGCCCGTGACGGACTCGATGCGCACGCGGCCTTCCATGATCACGCAAAACTCGTGCTCGGTGTAGCGCACGCGCCATTTGCCCGCGGTGCTGGTCCAGATGCCGCAGAAGAATTGCTGACTCGGCTCGGCGTACTGATTCGACGCGCGCGTCCGCGGAATGCCGGCGAGGATATTCTCGGGCGACGGATTGGCAGACTCTCCCGTCTGAAATCGGTCGAGGATGACGATCTTGGGATGCGCACTCATACCCTATCGTAGGCTGGGGGCGCGGGCGGAAACAAGTGCGGCCCGGAGCAGGCCGCTCCGGGCCGCGAGGCACTCGCCTCTTTCGCCGGATCACTCGTGCTCGCGCACCTGGGCCACCGCCGCGCCGCCCTGCGCTTGCAGGGTCAGGCGAACCCTGCGCTCGAGCGCGTAGCCGTCGTTGTCCGCCGCGACACTCTGACTCTTGCCGTAGGCATTGACTTCGAGCAGGTTTTCATCGATCCCGGCGGCCAGGAACAAGTCGCGCACCGCATCGGCGCGCGCCTCCGAGAGCTTCAGATTGGCGTCCTCCGTGCCGCGCGGATCGGCATATCCATCCACGCGGACCTTGAGTGCGGGAGATTTGGCCACCGCCTGGGCGAGCACTTGAATCTGATGCGCGATTTCCGGTGTGATTTCGGCGCTCCCGGTCCGGAACAGCACATTGCCCTCCAGTCCATCGAGAAGCTCGCTGCCATCCTCCTTGGCGGTTTGCGCGGCCTCCACCTTGTGCGTCAGATCATCGAGCCGCGCGGTCAAGTTGCGGTTGGTCTCGGCCAGCATGTTCTTTTCGTCCAGCAGCGCCGATTTTTCCCCCTGCAATTCGGTCTTGTCGGTCTGCAACGCAGCAACGCTCGCCTCCGCCTGGGTGGCATCCCCCGCGCGATGCACCCGGTTGCCGAGCCAGGTGCCGAGGCCGGCGCCGATGACCGCGCCGATCGGCCCGGCGGCAAACGCGCCGATCACTCCGCCCGTCACGAATCCGATCGGCTCATGCGGTGTCGCCGGCTTGGGTTCGCCCGCCAAGGCCACCGCGCTCATCCCCAATAACCCCAGTGTCCCAACGGCCCTGGAAAATGCAGTGTTCATAACAGCTCCTCAAATCAGTTTCGCCAAGAGGCGACGACCGCCGCCTCATGGGAGCTATTACGGCCTTACATTCGGGCGGTTGCCTGTCCGACTTCGGGCAAATGATGGCGAAGCTGCGACCAATCGAGACGGCGGCGGAGGGCCGGCGGCGGGCGCGCGGCGCTCGCGTGCCGGTACTGTGAGCGGGCGGGTGGCGGCGCTCGGCGGGCAGGCACTGTGGGCGCGGGCCGGGGGTGGCGCCCGGCAGGCAGCGACAGGCGATCCCCGGCGCTTCCCTCGCTACGCCTTCAGCGAGAACGGCGTGAAATTGGTATTCGTGTCGTAGTAGTCCTCATTTTCAGCTCGTTTCAAGAACGACACGATCCGATAGGTGACGGGCGTCGCAATGATTTCCCAACCGCTCTTCAGCGCGTACTGGGTGAACATGATGGCGATGAGATGCCCCGGCGGCATGCGGCCATAGAAGGCGATGAAATAGAACAGCATCGAGTCCACCAGCTCGCCGCACACGGTCGAGCCGACGATGCGGGTCCACAGCCAGCGGCCCCGAGTCCATATCTTCATTTTCGCGAGCACGTAACTGTTCACGAAAGTTCCGCAAAGAAACGCGATGATCGATGCGACCACGATCCGCGGAGTGTTGCCGAAGATTGCTTCCACCGCGGCTTGGTTGGCGCGCGACGCGGCCGACGGCGGCAGGTGAACCACCACCGCCGCCATGAGGGAGGCGAAAGCGAGCGCCGCAAATCCCGCCCACACGACGCGCCGGTCGCGTCCGTATCCATACACTTCCGTCAATATGTCGCCGAAGATGTAGGAGATCGGGAAGAACAGCACGCCGGCGAGAAACGTGACGGTGCCGATCATCGGTATCTCGATCGACGTTTCCTTCGCCGGCCCGATCAAGTTGGAACACAGCAAGACGCAGACATAGGCCGCCATCACAAAATCGTAGTAGCGGTATTGACGGGATCGAGGCGGAGTGTTCATGGTTTCAAGTGTAGCCGGGTTGCAGGCGGGATTCCGATGATATGTCACACCGGCCGACCACTGTCGTGTTTTGGCGAAGAGCATCACATCAAGAAGAGTGCTCGTGCGGTAGATATACGGATCTAAATCTCAAGTAGCGGATCTATGGAGCACGGAAAACCCATTAGCGCGACAGACAATCCGCTCGTCGATTTTGATGCCGTCTGCCAGAAACTGCGCGCAGCGGTGGAGCCCGCGCGCGCGCATGCCGTGTCTCTGCATGACGAGCACGGCGATGTGCTGTGGTTGAGCGAAAGCTCCATGGGCCCAGACGAACACAACGCCGTCCGCGAAGCGGTCGAGGCATTCGCAAACCCTGCAGGCTCGCCGGTAATCGTATTCGATCTCGGCGACTCGCGTTCCGCCGTGCTGCTGCGTGCAGTCAACGCGCGACGCGCCATGGTCGGCGTGATCATGATTGTCATGGACGCTCGCGTCGTCAAGCAGGACGCTCGCGGCGCACTCAAAGTCATGACGCCCAAGCTGCAGCGCGCGCTTGCCGATTTCTCCGCGATGCGCCCGGACAGTGCGGTCGTGCCGGCAGCACCCGTCGTGGGAGCGCCCGCAAGAGCCGCCGCCGCGCTGAGCTTGGTTGATGAGCCGCGCGCACCGCCGGCGGCAATCGCCCGCACGGCTCCTGCGGCCAGGGCAGCAGCACCCGCGCCATCGGCGCCCACGGCGGCGCCTCGGCCGCCGGCGCCCCGGCCGCCGGCACCGCCGACCCTGGCCACTGCCGTAGGCACGCCGGCCGCATCCGCGGGCAAGCGTCCGCCAGCGGGAGTGACGCCGGAAATCGATCGCCTGCATGACGCTTTGCGCCGCAGCCCCATTGCGCTGCATGTACAGCGCCTGGTTCCGTTGACCAAGGGCAGCCAACTCAAGCGTTACGAAGTACTGCTGCGCTCCAAATCCGATACGGCACCCAATGCAGCCCCGCAGGCGATGTTGCAAGCGGCGGTCGACAATGGCCTAGGCTCCATGATCGACCGACGCGTGGTCACGGAGCTCATCGGTTATCTGCTGCGCCATCCGGACGTCTGGAAGTCCAACGCCGTCATGTTTTCCGTCAACCTCACCAGCACCGCTCTGCACGATGAACACTTCATCCGATTCGTCGGACTGTGTCTGGCGAAATCGTCGTTGCCGAAGGGAATGATTGCTTTTGAAGTCGATACGGCGACGGCGGTCAAGCTCGCCGACAAAATGGCCGAGGTCGGTGCCGCCTTGCATCGCCTGGGCTGCCCGTTGGTCCTCGATGATTTCGCGATGAAAACCGAGTGCTTCGCCCTATTGCGCCTGCCGGGAGTCCACTACGTCAAGCTGGCTCCCGAGATCACGGCGAAAATGCGCACCGACAAATTGTCGCAGGCGGCGATCACCGCCGTGGTGCAGATGGCCCGCGTGCTCGGGATGCACACCGTGGCCAAGCGCACCGAGAGCGCCGCGGAACAGGAGTGGTTGACCGCGCTGGGCGTCGACTTCGTGCAGTCGAATTCCATGTCGCCCCCGGTCGCGATCGAGACCTTGTCGAAGACGGCGAACCCGGCGAAACCGTAGATTCCGCCGGTTCAATTGCCGCGGGACAGCCGGGTCGAGTTGTCGCCCCAGCCGCCGCCGAGGGCTTTTACCAAGTACACCGCCGTGGCGAACTGCTGGCCCTGCACCTGCACGGCCTGCCGCTGATCGCTGAGCAGAGCCTGTTGCGCCGTGATCATTTCGAGATACGTATCGACGCCGCCTCGGTATCGAACGGTGGCGATATCGAACGCCTCCTGAGCGCTCTTCACGCTGGCATCCGCCTGGGTGACGGCGCGACCGAGCGAGGCCAGGCCGGTAATGCCGTTCTCCACCTCTTCCATGGCCGTGAGCACCGTCTGCCGGTACGTGGCCACGGCCGCAGAGTAGTCTGCATTGGCGATGCGCACGTTCGCCCGAGTTTTCCCGGCATCGAACAGCGTCTGCGTGGCGGAGAGCCCGAGCGACCATAGGCGGCTCGGCGCCGTGAACAGAGTCGCCAACGCAGTGCTCTGCCACCCGGCGTTGGGCTCGCCGAAACTCGACCCCAATTCGATGCTCGGGTAGTAAGCGGCGCGCGCCACGCCGATGCGCGCATTGGCAGCGGCCATGGAACGCTCCGCCGATGCGACGTCCGGACGGCGCTGTAACAGATCCGACGGCAACCCCACGGGTATCGCGGGCAGCGCCGCGGTCGACAAGGCCGGGGGTATGGCGAAACTCGGTGCCGGAATGCCGACCAAGGTCGCGATGGCATGCTCGAATTGCGCCCGTTGGTTGTCCAGGAGTTCGAGCTGGGTGGCGCTGGCGTCGACCAAGGCTTGCTGCTGCGCCAAGTCGAGGCCGGTGGCGAATCCAAGATCATGTCTCGAAGCGATGAACCCCAAGGCGTCGCGTTGCAGCTGCAAGCTGTGGCGTACCACCGCGATTTCGGCGTCGAGTTCCCGCAATGCGAAATAGTCCGTCACGAGTTGTGCCGTCAAGATGAGACGCGTGTTTTCGAAATCCGCCTCCGCCTGCTGCGCCGACGCCCGTGCATTCTCGACCTCGCGGCGCACCCGGCCGAACAGATCGGCTTCGTAAGTCACGGTGGGACCTAATTCGAAATTATTTTGCACGGTGGACTGGGTAGGGAACGAATACGCGGCGAGCGGGCGGTTCGCCGACGTTTTGCCGCGCGCCGCCTCGGCGGACAGGCCCACCGAAGGGTACAAATCCGATCTGACCACAGTCACCTGATCGCGCGCCTGATCGAGCCGGGCGGCGGCGACGCGCAAATCCTGGTTGCCCGTGAGCGCGCGCTCCACCAGCGGATTCAGCGTGTCGTCCTGGAACAACCGCCACCAATCGCCCTTCAAGGCGGCGTCGGCTGGCACCGCTTCGTGCCACGGCGCATCGGGTTGCCACTGAGTCGGCACCTCCGCCGGCGGCCGGTGGTAATCGGGGCCGACGGCGCAACCTGCGGCGACAGCGGCGGCGGCCCACCACGGGGTGGAGTAGATGCGCCTCACGCCTATCCGCCCTTGGCGGTAGGTTCGGGCAGAGTCACCACGTCGCCGTCGGCGAGCGAATCAGCCGGATTCAAGACGACCCGATCGCTGGCATTGAGGCCGCCCAATACCTCGACGCTGGTACCAAAATCCGTACCCAGTTTCACCGTCGTCAAACGCACTTTGCCGCCGGCATCGACCAGTGCGATGCGCGTGCCATCGGGGCGAAACAACAAGACATTGGTGGGGACCACCAGCGCCTGGGCATCGACATTGATCGGCAGCGTCACTTGAACGTACGACCCCGTGATCAGCGCGTTCTCGGGATTCGGCACCCTGATTTCGACTTGCATGGTCCGCGTCGCCGTGTCGATGGCACGGGCGGTACGGGCGACGGTGCCCCGATATTGTTCGCCCGCCCGCTCCGCCAGAGTCACGGTCACCGCGTCGCCGATCTTGATCTGGTGCGCATACACCTGCGGCACGTAGACATAGAGACGCAGCGGGTCAACCTGCGCCACGGCAAATAGCGCCTGGCCAGTGCCGCCATTGCCGGCATTGACGAGGTCGCCCACGTCGACATTGCGCCGGGTCACGACACCATCGAACGGCGCCACCACTTGGTTGAACCCCTGGAGCTTGCGCAGCCGGCCCACATTGGCCTCTGCCGCGGCAAGATTCGCCGCCGCCTGGTGGTACGCGCTCAGGCGTTCATCCAAGTCCTGCTGAGTCACCGCGTCCCTTTGCCGCAGAGCCTGCCAGCGATCGGCAGTGCTCTTCGCCAAGCTCGCGCTGGCGGCGGCCTGGTCGCGCGCCGACACGGCCTGCGAGAATTCCTGGTCGATTTCCGGCGCCGTGATCTCCGCCAGCAGTTCGCCCTTTTTGACCGTGCTGCCGATATCCTTGACCCAGCGCACGACATAGCCGTTGCTGCGTGCATAAACCGTCGACTCGATGACTCCCTGCAACGTTCCCGGCAGCGTGAGCGGCTGCCCGTCGCTTCCGGCTTTGGGCATGATCGTGGTCACATAGCGCTTGGCGTGCAAAGCCGTGGACGTCTCGAGGGCGCCGGCATGAAGGCTGCGCAAGACGAGCACGATCACGGCCCCGATCAAGAGGACGCTGACGATCCCGCCGACGACGAACTTGGCCCGCTTCAGCACTGAAGTTGCATCCCTTTCCGACATATCAGCTATTCCCTTCGGCGTCCCGAGGTACCGCCGGCGAACCGCGTTCTTTGCGCTGTTCGAGGCGTCGATGGATGCCGGCAAATATCACCGGCACGAAGAACAATGTGGAAACCGTGGCGAACAGCAGACCGCCGATCACCGCGCGGCCCAGCGGCGCGTTCTGCTCGGCCCCTTCACCCAACCCCAGCGCCATGGGGATCATGCCGATGATCATCGCGAGGGCGGTCATCAACACCGGACGTATGCGGGTCGCCCCCGCGTCGAGCGCCGCCTTGATGGGCCCCAGCCCCTCACCCATGCGCTGTCGCGCAAACGAAACCACCAGAATGCTGTTGGCGGTCGCAACGCCCATGGTCATGATGGCGCCGGTCAGCGCGGGCACGCTCAAGGTGGTGCCGGTCAGAAACAGCATCCAGCAGATACCCGCCAGCGCGGCGGGCAGCGCGGTAATGATGATGAATGCGTCAACCCAGGATTGGAAATTGACGACGATCAGGAGGTACACCATCACGACCGCCATCACCAGACCCACCCCCAACTCGATGAAGGAAGATTTCATGGTTTCCGTTTGACCGAGGATGCCGACGGTCACGCCGCGCGGTAAATGCGGACGCAACTCAGCCACCAATCGTCTGATGTCGACGGAAATACTGCCCATATCGCGGCCTTGCGCGCTGGCATAAATATCGATTGTCGGGGCCAGATTGTAACGCGAATCGACCGCTTCCTGCGCCGCCGGAGCCACGGCGACGAGATTGCTCAGCAACTGCGGTGCGACGGCGGACGACGAGGCGGTGCCTCCGGCGCGGACCGGCGTGCGCAGCAGCGCATCCAGGCTATCGATCGCATACTGCGGCGACTGCACGGCCAGATTGTAGACGACCCCGTTCGCGGGACTCAGCCAGAAGGCCGGCGAGGTCTGCGTGGTACCCGCCGTGGACACGAGCAGGTCGCTGGTCACATCGTTGGGGTTCAAGCCGAGCTGCTGCAGTTGCGTGCGATCCATATTCAACGCCACGGTGGGCTGATCGAGGCGCTGGTGGATGTGCGTATCCACCGTGCCCGGAATCATTTGGATCTGCTTCATGAGCTTCGCCGCGATGTCATAATCAGCGCGTAAATCGGCGCCCGTGATTTTTACGTCGATGGCGGACGGCAGACCGAAATTCAGAATCTGCGTCACCATATCCGCGGGCTGGAAGAAGAATTCCACGCCGGGGAACCGCCGCGGCAATTCGCGCCGCATCTCTTCCACGTAGCCCTGCGTCGGGCGGTGTCCTTCATTGAGGGAAACCTGGATCTCGCCGTCATGGCTGCCGAAGGTTCCCGCGTTGCTATAAGTCTTGTTGATGCCGCTGACCGCCACGCCCAGGTTGTCGAGCACCGTACCAAGATCAGCCGCCGGCACCAGGGTTCGAATGACGCCTTCTACCTCGTCCGCCACCCGCGCCGTTTCCTCGATGCGCGTGCCCGTGGGCAGACGCATGTGCAGGCGAATTTGGCCGCCGTCCACGCTGGGGAAAAAGTCGCGTCCCAGAATGAACACCAAACAGCACGACAGCGCGCAAAATCCCAAGAAAGTCCCGGCGAACACGCGGCGCCGCTCGAGCACGTCCGCGAGAATGATCGAATAGCCGCCGCGAATCTTTTCGAAGCGTCCGTCGAAGGCGCGGTATACGCGTTGCAACAGGCTCGGCGCGGCATTCGGATTCCCAGACCGATGATCCATCATCAACATCACCAGGGTGGGCACCAGGGTGCGCGACAGGACATACGAGGCCAGCATCGCGAACACCACGGCCTCCGCCAGCGGCGCAAACAAATAGCGTGCAACGCCCGTGAGAAAGAACATGGGCACGAAAACGATGCATATGCACAGGGTGGACACCAGGGCCGGAACGGCGATTTCCCCCGCACCGTCCAGAATGGCCTTGTGCAGATCCGAGCCCAGGTGGATGTGGCGCTCGATGTTCTCGATGGTCACCGTGGCGTCATCGACCAAGATACCCACCGCGAGCGCGAGCCCGCCGAGGGTCATGATATTCAGCGTCTCTCCTATCATGTAGAGGGCAATGATCGAGGACAGGATCGACAAGGGAATCGACACGGCGATTATGCAGGTGCTGCGCCAATTGCCGAGAAACACGAGGATGAGCGCGGCCGTCAGGCAGGCGGCGATCAACGCCTCCCGAACCACGCCGCTGATGGCGGCCCGCACGAAACTCGATTGGTCGAACAACGGGGTGATCTTCAGATCCTTCGGCAGGATCTGCTCCACGATCGGCAATTGAGCGAGCAGCGAACTCACGATATCCAGAGTCGAGGAACCGCCGTTCTTGATGATGGAGACCAGTACGCCGCGTTCGCCGTTCTGGCGCACGATGTTGGTCTGAGGCGAGAAGCCGTCGCGCACATGCGCCACTTCAGAGAGATAGGTGGTCGCGCCGTTCCGGGTCAGCACCGGGATATTATTGAGCCCGGCGATGGTGTCCGGAGAACCGTTGGTGGCCAGCACGAACTCCGTCGACCCGATCTTCGCGGTTCCGGAGGGCAACACCAGGTTTTGCGTGTTGACCGCATTGACCACGTCGTTCGGCGTCAGGCCTTTCGCGAGCAATGCATTGGTGTCGAGATCGACCGAAATGATGCGCTGTTTCCCGCCATAGGGCCACGGTATGGCGACCCCCGGAATGGTGACCAGCCGGGGGCGCAAGAAATTCACCGCGGCATCGAACACGGCCTGCTCGGTCATGCTCGGGCTGGATAGGCCGAGTTGGATGATCGGGATGCTGGATGCCGAATATTTGATCACCAACGGCGGCAGGATGCCGGGCGGCAATTGACGCAATTGCGCCTGTTCGATGGCGACGACCTGCGCAATGGCGGTCGGTATGTTGGCGTTCGGCTGAAAGAAAACCTTGATGATCGAGAAGCCGGACAACGATTCGGATTCGATGTGCTCGATGTCGTTGACCGTGGTCGTGAGGCTGCGCTCGTTGACCGCGGTGATCCGGTTGCCGATTTCCTGAGCCGACAACCCGGTGTAGGTCCAAACGATGCTGATGACCGGAATGTTGATTTCCGGAAAGATATCGGTCGACATTTTGAGCAGCACGAGAGGCGTTGCGAGAAGAATGAGCAGCGCCATCACCAAGAACGTGTAGGGCCGCCGCAGCGCAACTTCAACGATCCACATTAGCTCGACAACCTCAGCCTACGCTGCACGCGGCAGACGCGGCGCAAACACTTCCGACCATCCAGAGGCACGCCATGCCCATTCAAGTCGCTACGCTGGGCCCGCCTTGGTTAACCCCTGGTGGTCAATTTATTAAAGTCCGTTAATGAGCGTACATCAAACGCTCTTGGGGCGGTGCCGAGAGCCAACCGCGTGCAGGCGGACCGCGTCCACGTGCACGCGATGGCGGCCCAAGCGCATGCGGAGGACGCGACCAAGCGTGACGCGAGTCACGGGACGGGAAGGTGAACATGCATCGGTCCGGGCTACTTCGCTCGACACCACTTGCAAATCATTGGAAACAAAGCAAACTAGGAGGGTCTGCAACGAGACACCGGGACCGAACTAAGTGTTTTGTTAGTCCCATGAGGTTCGGTTCCGGTTCCCGTTAGACTCCCCCCCATGACACTCACCGCACTGATCATCGTCTTGGCGCTGGTGGAGATTCTGCTCTTGTTCGCCGCGGTCCGGCGCCTGCGCCGACGCAGGATTCTCGGCGGAGCACTGAACGGCGCCGCCGCGCTCGTCCTCATCTTGCTCAGCGTAGGCGCGGCGCTGATCGGCGCGAATCTGCGCACCTACCAGCGCTTGAGCTTCGAACAGCCCGCCGGCGAGCTGCAATTCACGCGTACCGGGGAGCGTGAGTTCAATGCGGTTTTGACCCTTCCCGGCGGCGAGCGCGCGAATTTCGCGCTGCGCGGCGACGAGTGGCAGGTCGATGCCCGCGTGCTCAAATGGCGTGCATTTGCCAATGTCGTCGGGTTCGATTCGTCGTACCGCCTGGAGCGCATCAGCGGACGGTACACGCGTATCGAGGACGAACGTACCCAAACTCGTACCGTCTATGCCTTGAATCCCCCTCAGCGCATCGACCCATGGGACCTGGCGCATCGCTATCACTCCTGGCTGCCATGGCTGGACGCGATCTACGGTAGTGCGACCTTCCTTCCCATGGCCGACGGCGCGCTGTATGAAATCAAGATGACCCAGAGCGGCCTGATCGCGCGTCCGCTCAACCAGGCCGCGCGCGATGCGGTGGGCAGTTGGCACTGATGCTCAAACGCATGGTGAGGTTGATGCTGATCGGGAGCGGAGTGACCGTGCTGGTCATGACCCTTGCGATGATCTGGCTCAAGACTCATGAAGACGAACTGGTGTTCGCGGCGGCACGCAGCCGCCAGCACATGTTGACGGTATTGCCTGCGGATGCGGAACTCGCGGCGGTGTCCGTGCCGAGCGGCAGCCAGCTCGCCGGTCTCGTGTATCACCCCGCTGCAGGTGCCGACAAGGCCTTTTGGGTGTTGCACTTGCACGGCAACGCGGACTCCGCCTTCTCGCCTGGGCAAGTGCGCCATTGCGAGGCGCTGCGCCGGGCAGGATTCAACGTCTTGGAGATAGATTACCGCGGCTTTGGGCCGACTCCCGGCCTGCCATCGGAAGCGGGAATGTACGAGGACTCGGAAGCCGCCTACCAGGACCTAGTGCGGCGAGGCGTGCCGCCGAATCGCATCATTCTGTTGGGCCACTCATTGGGATCAGGACCCGCAGTGCTGCTCGCCACCCGGCACAAGGCGGCGGCGTTGGTGCTATTCGGCGCATTTACCTCGATACCGGATGCGGCTGCAGAACGCTATCCGTATTTGCCGGTGCGCCTGGCCGTCGCCATCCAGTTCAACTCGCTGGCCCGCATCGGCGACGTGCACATGCCGGTGGTGATCGCCCACAGCCGCGGCGACACATTGATCCCTTATTCACACGCACTTAAACTCTTTGCCGCGGCGAACGAGCCCAAGCACCTCATCACCTTCGATTTCGCTGCGGATGACGGTTTCGGGGACCATGTCGACGCGCTTTACGAACATGTGGATGTACTCAGGTCGGCCCTCGCCGGACTCGTAACGGCCATGCCGCCGCCCCTGGAACTATGACGGTCGCTCAAAAAATATCGACGCTTCTATTGGCGCTGCTGCTCGCGGCAGCCGGCATCGGCTGGTGGAAAACCGCACCGCCCACCGCCCGAATGACGAAGCAGCGGGCCGCCGCACTGGCTGCGGCGGAATTGGTGGATCAAAGCACGTACACCACGGCGCAACGCTTGGCGCGCCTCGCCGAAACCCCCGACGAACAAACCTATGCGCAATCGGCCTTGCGGGTGGCCGACCATGCACTCGCCTTCGCTTTCACGACCGCATTGCGCGACGTCGAGGCTCATCCGCCGGCGTTGAGTCCCGATGCCCTGAAGATCCAGGATCGAATTCGCAAATCTCAGAGTTTGCTCGATTCGGATCAGCGGCGAGTAACCGAATTGACCGGCGCGCTTGCGCAGGCCAAGGAAGTGCAGAAAGACGCCTTGCAGGATGAGTTGGATCTTGCAACGTCGCAACTCGACTTGGACAAGGACGAACTGGAGGGGGCCAACCAGGACCTGGTCGAGGCCGGCGGCAACCCGCAAAAGCAAATCGAAGCCTTGGAGCAGGAACACAACGCGCAGGTAAAGGCGCGTGTGGCTGCGCCCGTCGCTGCGGTGGCCGCTGCCGAGCAACATGGATCGTTGACCCGCCTTGCCGAGTGGTATCGCCTGAGGCAGAAGCAGCAAGAACTCGATGACGCGCAATCCAGCGCCGCCCAAAAGGCGGCGAAATTGGCCGCACAACGCACGGCGCTGGCAGCCAACCTCGAGAACGCCAAGGGCGGCATTTCGGAACTCGCACGGCACACGCAGAGCGCTAAAGCCCAAACCGGTGCGGCTAACCCTGCGCAGGGAGCGCAGCACACGCACGAAGACGCCGCCGCGCTGCTCAACCAGACCAAACTGATCGCGGCGGACCAGAAGGTGCTGACGTTGCTCGATCAGCGCATCGCCGATCAGAAGCAGCTGGCCGAGATCTATGGGCAGTGGTCCGCGCTGGTCACCCTGCAATCGCACGCGCTGGCACATGCGCTGCTGTTCAATGCCCTGATCGTAATCCTCGTATTGATCGCAATGCTGCTCCTCGACCGATGGCTGCAGCATCTGCTCAACAATCCAAAGCTGGACCGGCGGCAGGTCGAGACTCTGCGCAGCATCGCTCGTGTCACGTTGAGAGTCGTCGCCGTGATCGTCGTATTGCTGATCGTCGTCGGCATGCCGACTCAATTGGGCACCATGATCGGCATCGTCGGCGCAGGTCTCACGGTCGCGCTGAAGGACTTCATCGTCGCGTTCTTCGGCTGGTTGATCCTGATGGGCCGCAACGGCATTCGTCTCGGCGACTGGGTGGAAATCAACGGCGTGAGCGGCGAAGTCGCGGAACTCGGCATGTTCCACACCGTGTTGCTGGAGACCGGCAATTGGAGCGATCCCGGACATCCCACGGGCCGGCGAGTGACATTCACCAACAGCTTCGCCATCGAGAAGCACTACTTCAACTTTTCGACGTCGGGACAATGGCTATGGGACGAACTACAGGTGGTCGTACCCGCCGGCCGGGATCCCTACTCGATCGTCGACGCGCTCACGAAGCAAGTGGTCGAAGCGACGGCCGAGAGCGTGCGCCAAGCCGAGCAGGAGTGGCAACGGGCCGTTCCGGCGCAGCGCGGCAAGGCCTTTTCAGGCACCCCCGGCGTCAACGTCAAGCCCGTGGTGGGCGGTGTCGAACTCGCAATTCGCTACCTGACGCGCGCCAACGAACGCTTTCTGCTGCGCGCAAAGCTGTACCAGGCGGCAGTGGATCTTCTGGGCCACAAAGCTGAAAAGGCCGAATAGCCCGCAACCGCCATTCGCCATCGGTCGCGGGGCTGCCCGAGCGGGATGGCCGGGTCAAGTTGCCGCAACGGGCAAACGCTTGATTGCGCCGCCGCCAGCCGCGGTAGAATAGTGCATCAAGGGGCCACTGGCCGTGTCCTCGAAATGCCGGCTTAGCACAGTGGTAGTGCAACGGTTTTGTAAACCGTAGGTCGGGGGTTCGAATCCCTCAGCCGGCACCA
>DASYFQ010000232.1:0-20458 GCA_036498345.1 Steroidobacteraceae bacterium | reverse complement strand
CCGATGATCACCGCAGGGTTCGATAAATCGAAACTGGTGGCGTGACCCAGAACTTCGCTCAGCTTGTGGGTGTAATCGGCAAACAGCACCAAGGCCGCGAGTCCCGCGGAGCCTATGGCGTAGCCCTTGGTCACGGCCTTGGTGGTATTGCCGACCGCATCCAACGGGTCGGTCACGTCGCGCACCTTTTTATCCAGCCCCGCCATCTCGGCGATGCCGCCGGCATTGTCGGTGATCGGTCCATAGGCATCGAGGGCGACGATCATGCCGGTCATGGACAGCATGGCCGTGGCGGCGATGGCGATGCCGTACAAACCTTCGAGTTGAAAAGAGGCCCAAATGCTCAGCGCGACCGCGAGAACGGGCAGCGCGCAGGCCTTCATCGAGACGCCCAAGCCCGCGATGATGTTGGTGGCATGGCCGGTTTGCGATGCCGCGGCGACGTGCTGCACGGGACCGTACTCGGTGGCCGTGTAGTACTCGGTGATCACGATCATGGCCGCGGTGAGCGCGAGGCCGACCAGGGTGCACAGCCAGATGGACATGGCGTGGTCGCCCATGATCGACTTCGACACGAAATAAAATGCGATTGCGGAGATGACGGCGGAGACGATGACGCCCTTGTACAGGGCATTCATGATCTTGCCGCCTTCGCGGGTGGAGACGAAGAACGTACCGACGATGGACGAGATGATGGAAATCGCGCCGAGCACCAGCGGAAACAGCACCGCCCGCGCACCCATGCCCACCATCACCAATCCGCCCAATAACATGGTGGCGACCAGGGTGACGGCGTAGGTTTCGAACAGGTCGGCCGCCATGCCGGCGCAGTCGCCGACATTGTCGCCGACGTTGTCGGCGATGACCGCCGGATTGCGCGGATCGTCCTCGGGGATTCCGGCTTCCACCTTGCCGACCAGGTCAGCGCCCACGTCGGCGCCCTTGGTGAATATGCCGCCGCCCAAACGCGCGAATATCGAGATCAGCGAGCCGCCGAAGGCGAGACCGACCAGCGAGCGCAAGGCGGCTTCCGGATCGTCCAGCAGGCGCAGCATGGCGAGGTAGTAGCCCGCGACGCCGAGCAGCCCGAGGCCGACCACCAACATGCCGGTGATGGCGCCGCCGCGAAAGGCGACTTTGAGCGCGGCGTTGATCCCTGAATGCGCCGCCTGCGCGGTGCGCACATTGGCTCGCACGGAGATGAACATGCCGATGTAGCCCGCGAGTCCGGAGAGCATCGCGCCTACCGCGAAGCCGCCGGCAGTGGCCCAGCCCAGGGCCAGCCCGAGCGCCACGAACAGGATGACTCCGACAAGGGCGATGGTGGAATATTGCCTATTCAAATACGCGTTGGCGCCCGCCTGAATGGCCGCGGCAATCTCTTGCATGCGCGGATTGCCCGCGGGCTGCGCCAATATCCAGCGTACCGAAATGACGCCGTATAGGATCGCGACAACGCCTGCCGCAATAGCCAACCATAGCGCACAGTCAAGAGTCATGGGCTTAAGTCTCCGTGGGGTCTTATGTTATTGAAAAGTATAATTTTTGTAGTTAGAAAAAGCGACGCGACTATACCACAAACGGTACGCGCAGGCGCTTGGGGACGCTCGCGCCTTTGAGGGCGATGTACGTGGGCAAGCCATGCGCGTAGGGCGGGTAATCTTCGCCGCCGATGAGCGGCTGCAAATACGTGCGGCAGGCTGCCGTAATGCCGAATCCGTCGGCGGTGATGAAGTTTCGCGGCAGTTTCTTTTCCTTGTTGGCGATCGCTGACAGCGGCGCTTCGCCGATGCTCCAACGGTAGGGTTTTGCCGATTTTCGCACGATGATGGGCATCACCGCGTTCCTGCCTTTGAGCGCAAACTCGACGGCCGCCTTGCCGACGGCATAGGCCTGCTCGACGTCCACCTTCGATGCGATGTGACGCGCCGAACGTTGCAGATAATCAGCGACGGCCCAGTGGAATTTATAACCGAGAGCTTCCTGGGTCATCTGCGCGACCACCGGCCCGACACCGCCCAGCTGCGAGTGGCCGAACGCGTCCTTGGTGCCGGCTTCGGCGAGAAATTTGCCGTCGGGACCGCGTACGCCTTCGGAGACCACGACGACGCAGTAGCCGTATTTCTCCACTGATGCTTTAACTTTCGCCAGGAACCGCGCGCGATCGAAAGCGATCTCGGGAAACAGAATGATGTGCGGAGCCTCGCCGGCCTTGGTGCCGGCGAGACCGCCGGCAGCGGCCATCCAACCGGCGTGCCGCCCCATGACTTCGAGCACGAATACCTTGGTCGACGTGCGCGCCATGGAGGCGACGTCGAGTGCCGCCTCGCGCGTGGATACGGCAATGTACTTGGCCGCGGAGCCAAATCCGGGACAGCAATCGGTGATGGGCAGATCGTTGTCGACGGTTTTGGGAATGCCGATGCAAGCGATCGGGTAAGCCATTTGCACGGCGAGTTCGGACACCTTTTGCGCGGTGTCCATGGAGTCATTGCCGCCGTTGTAGAAGAAATAGCCGATGTCGTGCGCGCGGAATATGTCGATCAGGCGCTCATACTGGGCGCGATTCTTGTCGATTCCGGCCAGCTTGTAGCGAGCGGATCCGAAGGCGCCGCCCGGCGTATGGCGCAGACCTTGGATGGCGGCCCGGCTTTCCTTGCTGGTGTCGATCATATCCTCCGTCAAGGCGCCGATGATGCCGTGGCGACCGGCATACACCTTGCCTATCTTGCCGCGGTGCCGGCGCGCCGTCTCAATCAGGCCGCAGGCCGAGGCATTGATGACGGCGGTGACTCCGCCCGACTGTGCATAGAACGCATTCTTCATGAGACCCCCGGGCACAAGGCGCGCAGAATAGCCGATCGGCCGAGGTTTGACGACCGCGCCGCCCGAAGGTACGGTAGCGCGCTTTCACGACTATAGAGAATCATGAGAATAGTTCTATTGGGAGCTCCCGGGTCAGGCAAGGGCACGCAGTCACAGTTGCTGGTCAAAGCCTATGGAATCCCGCAAATATCCACGGGCGATCTGTTGCGCGAAGCCGTCGCCAAGGGGACGGAACTCGGCCTGCGCGCCAAGGCGGCCATGGACTCCGGAAAGCTGGTCGACGATGCCACCGTGCTGGGCATGATCCGCGAGCGCCTGAGCCTTCCGGATGCCGCCAAGGGCTTCATATTGGATGGCTTTCCGCGCAATATCGCCCAGGCCCAAGCATTGGAGACGATGCTGAGGGAGCTCGGTACGCCGCTCGATTCAGTGGTACTGATGAATCTCGATTTGGGCGTGCTGTTCAAACGGCTGACCGGCCGCAGAATATGCCAAGTCTGCGGACGGGTGTTCAATGTGTATACCTCGCCGCCGGGGGCGGCCGCGCATTCCAAGGAATGCGGCGACACGCACCGCCTGATTCAGCGGCCGGACGACAAGGAAGAAGTCATCGGCAAGCGCCTGGAAGTTTACGAGGCGCAAACCAAGCCGCTGATCAAGTACTACGAGGCCGCCGGATTATTGCGCAGCGTGGATGCCGATGCCGACGTGGATACGGTATTCAAGAGCATAGACCAAGCGGTGCGCAGCCGGCCGGCGAGCGGCGTCAGCCGATAGCCTCGATCAGCCGCGTCCCTATTTCCTCCCGGCGCCAGCCCGTCAGGGAATGGACGTCGCGTTTGCCCATGGCAAGGGCCTTGAGTTCTCCGCGCGGCGCGAGAATCTCGGCGCTGACTCCGAGTTCGGCCGCGCGCAAGGCTACGATCTTGCCCAGGCGTTCGATCAGCGCCTTCTGCTCGGGAGTGGGGCGCGCATCCTGACTGGGCTCTTGATCGTACGCATCGCGCGACGACCCATCGAGAGCCTCGAGCAGGCTCGCCGCGAGGCCGTCGTTCAGCGGGGGCGCGGAACCCTGCGCCACGGCAAAAATGGCGGCGTCGGAGAGTATCCAGGCGCGCGGCAGATCGCGCGCGCGAGCCAGTTTTTCGCGCCAGACGGCGACGGTCTTGGCCCGCGCACGCATGGCCGGCGCGAGCTGCGCGAGGCCGCGCAGCCGGCTCCATGCCTGCGCGGGATCGGGCTCATACAGCTCTTTGTCCTCGAGAATCCGGCAATCCTCCGAAACCCAGTGCTCGCGTTTCAGCTCGCGCAGCCGCAGGGAGAGATGATCGGCGACGTCGCCCAAGTACAAGACATCGTCCGCGGCATAGTCCAGCTGTTCCCGCGTGAGCGGCCGCTTCGACCAGTCGGTGCGCGTCTGGCCTTTCGGCACGGTGACATCGAGCAGCGTCTTGACGAGTTCCGCGTAGCCCACCTGGGGCTTGAGGCCGATGCAGCCGGCGGCGATCTGCGTATCGAATATCGGGGTCATGACGCGCTTGGCTGAAAGATACACGGCCTCCAAGTCCTGGCGCGCGGCATGAATCACCTTGCGCGCGGCCGCCGCGGTCAGGGCAGGCATCAAGGGTTCGAGGCTGCCGATCCGCAGCGTGTCGACGCACCAGATTTGGCCGCCGGCAGCCAATTGCAGCAGGCAAAGCTTGGGAAAGAAGGTGCGTTCGCGCAGGAATTCCGTATCGAGCCCGATCCAGGCCTGCGACTCGAGCGTCCGCGCCAGCGCCGGGAGCTCATCGTCTCGATCGATCCAAATCGCGTCGGGCATGCCATTGATCCGCGTGTACAATTTGGAATCGATTATGACTGAATCGGACCATGCTGCGACTCGCAAAAGCATTTTGGGACATTTCTCTCTGGAGACGAACGCCGGCGCAATTGCCTGCGTCGTTGTTCCTGCTGGCTCTGGTGGCCGTCGCGGCGGCACTGCTCGAGGTCTTGAGCGCATTCCTGCCGCCGGCCTCGACTGATCGGCTGTTCACGCGAATCGTGCTGAGCGTGGGATTGCCGTTGGGGTTTGCCTGGATGGTCCTCGTTGTGACGCGTCACCGGCAGCGCTTCCTGCAAACCGGCATCGCGTTGCTCGGCGTCGGAGTGCTCGCGGAGCTCGTGCTGTATCCCATAGGTTCGCTGATCCATGCCATCGGACCGGACCGTATCGAGGCGATTCCGCTCGGAATATTGATGTTGCTCGGGTTGATCTGGTACTTGCTCGCCTGCGCCAACATATGGCGCGCCGCTCTGGATTCGGGATTGAGCATTGGCGTCGTGATCAGCGTGGGGTATCTCCTGCTGTCGATCGTGTTGGAGCAGCAATTGCTGCCGGATACATGACGATGCACGTGCATATTTTGGGCATCGGCGGCACGTTCATGGGTGGGGTGGCGGCGATCGCCCAGGCCGCGGGTTTCCGCGTGACCGGCGCGGATCTCAATGTGTACCCGCCGATGAGCACTCAGCTCGAGGAACTCGGCATCGAGTTCATCCAAGGGTATGGCGCCGAGCAGCTGGATTTGCGTCCCGACATCGTGGTGGTCGGCAACGCCTTGAGCCGCGGCAGTCCGGTGGTCGAGGCCATGCTGGATCGCGGCATGCCGTATACCTCGGGGCCCCAGTGGCTCGCCGAGCAGGTACTGCGGGAGAAACATGTGATCGCCGTGGCCGGCACCCACGGCAAGACCACCACCACCGCCATGCTGACCTGGATCCTCGAGGAGGCAGGCCTCGCGCCGGGGTTTCTCATCGGCGGAGTGCCGAGCAATTTCGACGCCACGGCGCGACTCGGCAAGGGGCCGTTCTTCGTCATCGAAGCGGATGAGTACGACACCGCGTTTTTCGATAAACGCGCCAAATTCGTGCACTATCGGCCCCGCACCGCCATCCTCAATAATTTGGAATACGATCACGCCGATATTTATCCGGACGTGGCCGCCATCCGCCGCCAATTCAATCAACTGCTGCGCACCGTGCCCGCCGCCGGCAGAGTCATCGTCAATGGCGAGGATGCCGAGCTCGCGACGACCTTGACGATGGGTTGCTGGACCCCGCGCGAGACTTTCGCCGTGGCGAAGGCGTCGCGCGAGGGCGGCGCAAACGCCGATTGGAGCGCTGAAATCGCGGCGGGATCCGCGGCGAGCCGCTTCGCGGTACTGTGTCGGGGGAAGGCGGTGGCCGAGGTGAACTGGCCGCTGCTCGGCGAGCACAATGTCATGAATGCATTGGCGGCGATCGCCGCGGCAGGGCACGCGGGCGTCGAGCCCACGCGCGCAGTGCGGGCGTTGAACGCATTCCGCGGCGTCAAGCGCCGCATGGAAGTTCGCGGCGTCATCGACCAAGTCACGGTGTATGACGATTTCGCGCATCACCCCACGGCTATTGCAACGACCTTGGAGGGGTTGCGGGCCCGCGTCGCGGGCGCGCGCATCATCGCCGTGCTGGAGCCGCGGTCGAACACGATGAAACTGGGCGTGCATCGCGAGCAACTGGCGCCGGCTCTCGCGTTGGCGGACCGGGCCTGGTTCTTGAACTCACCGGATCTGGGCTGGGATTTACCGTCGGCCGTGGCGTCGCTCGGCGCACGCGCATCTTTTGCGCCAAGCGTCGACGCGTTGGTGACGAGCCTGGCGGACGACAGCCGTCCCGGGGATCATATTCTGGTGATGAGCAACGGCGGCTTCGGCGGGCTGCACGACAAGCTGCTGGCCGCATTGCGGGTCCGGACGTCGCGTGACCAGACCCAGATGTCGCGCGAGCAGACCCCGGCGTCGCGCGAGCAGAAGTGAATTCGATCGCTTTATTTCCACTCAATATCGTGCTGTTCCCGGGCGGTCCGCTGCCGCTGCGGATATTTGAAACCCGGTACGTCGATATGGTGCGGCGCTGTATGCGCGAGGCGCAAGTCTTCGGGGTGGTGTTGATTCGCGAGGGCAGCGAAGTGGGCCCCGCCGAAACGTTCGACGTCGGTACGCTGGCGAAAATCGTCGATTTTCATCAGCTGTCCGACGGCTTGCTCGGCCTCTCGTGCCTGGGCCAGCAGCGCTTTCGCATTCTCAGCAGCAGCCGCCAAGCCGACGGCCTCAATGTCGGCGAAGTCGACTATCTCGCGCCCGAGCCCGCCATGGCGGTGCCGGAGCGGCACGCGCGGCTGGCGGAATTGCTGAAAAGCGTACTGCCGCAGCTGGGCGAGGTTTATGAGGGATTCGACATGCACCTGGACGATGCCGCCTGGGTGGGACATCGGCTCGCGGAAATTTTGCCGATTCCGCTGACCGATAAACAAATGTGCCTGGAACTCGACGATCCGATTCAACGGCTCGACGTGCTGAGTCCCCTGGCATAGGGTACCCATGACGAGCGCGTGAGCCACAGCGCGACGGCGATGACTGCTCCCCATGGCAGCATCCAGTACCCCAGAAGTCCGTCGAAGCGGCCCACCCAAGCGGAGTAGCCGGGCGAGCTGCCGCCGGCGGTGGCTTGCTGCAGCATGCGCAGCACCACGACCCAACCGGCATGGAGTCCGATCGCCACCGCGATGTTGCCGGTCAGCACGCGGGTCAGGCTCAAGATCAACCCCACCACCAGCCAGGACAGAAACGAATCGAATACCAGCGCGGGATGGCCCAAGGGGGCGAACGACAGCCCGAGTAAATCGAAGCCGCTGCCCCAGCCGATGTCGGCTTCCGGGATTCTGACTTTGGCGAAGAAATGCAGGACGGCAAACAGCGGTGCCGTGAGCAGGGCGGCCGTCCATGGACCTGATTCACGTTCGATCGCCGTATGCATGATGCCTCGAAACACGGTCTCCTCGAGCAGCGCGACGGCGATGCCTGAACCCACGCCCACGAGGAAGATGCGCACGAAGCTGCCGGCCGAGGGGACGAAGCTCGAGTCCATGACACGGAGATGGGTGAACAGCAAGAACGCGGCACCCAGGCTCGCTGTCGCGATTCCGACGGCTCCCCACAGCAGGCATTGGCGCAGAAACTTGCGCCGCGGCAGACCGTATCCGAAGTCGCGCTTGGTCCTGAGCTGTAAGTGCCGGCAAAGCCATACCAACTCGACGACGAGCACCAGCATGGCGATACGGCCCGCGACGCGGTGAAACGCCCAAGTTGCGAAAGTCGTACTCAGCTCATACGCGGGATAGGCGATGGAAGCGCCGATGATGCCGGCGAGCAGGATTACACCGAGGAACCAGGCGAAGGCGCGCATGGCGGTTAGCCGAAGCCGACGCCGAAGCCGACGGCGCTGCGCGTTTCCGCGGAAACGTTCGAGCGTCCGCGCTGCGGATAACGGGTCATGCCGCGGAGCGCTCGTGCAAGGACGCGAAAACGCGGTCCGCCGCCGCGATGGTGGCATCGATGTCGGCGGCAGTGTGGGCCGCCGACAAGAAGCCCGCCTCGTAGGCGGACGGCGCCAGATAAATGCCCTCGTCAAGCATGCCGTGGAAGAAGCGCTTGAAGCGTTCGACGTCGCAGGCCATGACCTTGGTGTAGCGGTCGACGCTGCGCTCATCCGTGAAGAAGAGTCCGAACATGCCGCAAACATGATTGGTGGCAAGCTCGATACCGGCGCTGCGCGCGGATGCTGCGAGCCGCCGCATCAGGGCATCGGTCGCGGCCTGGAGGCGTTGATGGAATCCGGGCGCCGACAGGAGTTCGAGCGTGGTGAGGCCGGCGATCATCGCCACGGGATTGCCGGATAAGGTGCCCGCCTGATAGATGGGGCCCAGGGGCGCCAGGCGTTCCATGATGTCGCGCCTGCCTCCGAAAGCGCCGACGGGCATGCCGCCGCCGATGATCTTGCCGAGAGTCGAGAGATCGGGGCGCACGCCGTAGAGCGCTTGCGCTCCGCCCAACGCAACGCGAAAGCCGGTCATCACCTCGTCGAAAATCAGCAGGGCTCCGACGCGGTCGCATTCGCTGCGCAGGGTGTCCAGAAATCCGGGTGCGGGCGGAACGCAATTCATATTGCCGGCGACGGGTTCGACGATGATGCAGGCGATTTGCTCGCCGATCTGCCGGAACACCTCACGCACTTGATCGGCGTCGTTGAAGTTCAATGTGACGGTGTGATTGGCGAGTGCCTTCGGCACGCCGGGCGAGGTAGGAACGCCCAGAGTCAGCGCTCCGGAGCCGGCTTTGATCAGCAGTGAATCGGAGTGCCCGTGATAACAGCCTTCGAATTTCACGATGGTGTCGCGGCCGGTGAAGCCGCGTGCCAGGCGTATCGCGCTCATGGTCGCTTCGGTGCCCGAGCTCACGAAGCGCACCAATTCCACCGAGGGCATGAGTTCGACCACGCGGCGCGCGAGCTCGGTTTCGAGCTCGGTCGGCGCACCGAAGGAAAGGCCGTCGGCGGCGACCGCTTGCACGGCTTCGATCACTCGAGGGTGCGCATGGCCCAAAATCATCGGACCCCAGGACCCGACGTAGTCGATGAAGCGGCGTCCGTCGGCGGCCCACACGTGCGGGCCCGCCGCCTTCTTGAAGAAAATCGGCTCGCCGCCGACTCCGCGAAAGGCCCGGACCGGCGAATTGACGCCGCCGGGGATGTATTTGCAGGCTTCGGTGTACAGGCTCATGCGGTGACTCTAAACAGCCAGGGTGCCCGCCGGCAAGCTGAGCCGGACTTCGAGGCCCCCGCGTTCAGCGTTGGCGGCCCCGGCCGACCCGCCATGGGCCTTCATGACCTGAGCCGTGATGGCGAGCCCGATGCCTTCGCCGCCGGTATCGCGGTCGCGCGACTCCGCGACCCGATAAAACGGCTCAAAAATGCGCTCCAGATCCTTGTCGGGAACTCCCGGCCCCTGATCCCGAATCAGAATCACGACGCCGGATTCCGTGCGCGTGATCGAGACGTCGACGGGCGCATCCTGCGGGCTGTAGCGCACGGCGTTGCGCAACACATTCTCGACGGCGCTTCGCACCAGTTCGCGATTGCCGTTGACGGCGGCGGCCGCCGCCCCCTGCAGGCGCACGGAGCAGTTCTTGACGGCTGCCTCGAAGTTCGCATCGCGCACGACCTCTTCGATCACCTCGTCGAGATCGAAGGTTTCGCGCGCGAACGGCGCATCGGTGCCGTGCAGACGTGCGAGACGCAGGACCTGGGAGATCAGCGAGTCGAGGCGTTCGATCTCGCGCTCCAATCGATCCAACTGGCGCGAGAGGTCGGCGGGCGGCTGGCGCGCCAGCCCCAACGCGACGCGCATCCGGGCAAGGGGCGAGCGCAGTTCATGCGAGATGTCGCGCAGGAGCTGCGTGATGGCGCTGCGATTGGCCCGCAATTGATCGGCCATGGCGTCGAAATCGCGCGCCAGAACGGCGAGTTCGTCCCTGCGCCCCTCGAGCCCTGCGCTCACGCGAAGTTCCGGGCTCGCGCGCACGTCGAGACTCTCCGAGGCGAGCGCGCGCGCGCCCTCTTGGATGCGCCGGATAGGCGCGCTCAAGTGCCGGGCCAGCCACCAACTGGTCAGCGCGGAGACGACGAGCGCAACGCACAGAATGGTCAGTGATATTCCCGGCAGGCTCAGCGCGCCGAAGATGCTGTGACGCCGCGGTACCACCAGCACGGTGTAGGCCGAGCCGTCGGCGCCGAGGATCTGCGGCGCGGCGCGGCTCGGGCGGAAATTGCCGGGCAGCGGCGGCCCGAATGTCCTGGGCTCGCGCCCTGGAGGATCGCGCTCGCGGCCCGGAGCGTCGCGATTGAGTAATTCGTCGCGATTGAAGTATTCCAAGCGGCGTGCCGCGCTCGCGGTCAGGCGCCGGCCGAGGATGTCCGTACCGCCCGGACCGATGATGAATACATCGCGGTCCGGGATGGAATTCTTATTGGCATTCAGCCAGCTCGTCAGGGCTCCGAAGCCGCCTTGCGCCAAGACTTCCGATGCTTGAACGGCCGCGGACGGACGGCGCTGCAGTTCAGGCGACTCATACTCGCGGGCGGCGATGGTGAAGGTGATGGCGATGCTGCCGCCGACGATGAGCGCCATCGCGACCCAGAACAGCATGAAGATCCGCAGAAAAAGACTATGCATGAGCCCAGGTGAGGGTGTACCCCGAACCGCGGACGTTCTTGATCTCGGGATTCTTGCCCACTTCCAGATCGAGTTTGCGGCGCAAATTGCTGATGTGCGTGTCGATGCTGCGATCGTAGGCCACGAGCTTGCGTCCGAGCGCCTGCTCGGTCATCGCTTCGCGCGAGATCACTTGACCCGCGGAGCGCATGAGCAATTCGAGCACGCGGAATTCGGCGCCGGTGAGGGGCACCGGCTTGTCCGCGACATGCACCAGATGAGTTCCGGTATTGAGGGTGATCGGACCGACGGCGAACTCGTCGGGCACATTGGCCTTGCTCGAGCGGTGGCTGGCGCGGCGCAGGATCGCGCGAATTCGCGCCACCAGCTCGCGCGGATTGAAGGGCTTGCTGAGGTAGTCATCGGCCCCGAGTTCGAGGCCCACGATCCGGTCGACGTCATCGCCGCGTGCCGTGAGCATCAAGATCGGAGTCTCGTAAGACGCTCCCAGCTTGCGCAAGACGTCGAAGCCGCCGACGCTCGGCAACATCACGTCGAGAATCAGAATTTCAAAGTCGTTGGCTTTCAGCTCTTCCAGCGCGTCGCCGCCGTCGTGCACGCTCCTCACGTCGAAGTGCTCGGCGTTCAAATATTCCGTGAGCATCTGGCACAGCTCGCGATCGTCGTCGACCAGCAGCACGCGCGCCTCGCGCGCCTGCTGGGAATCGGATGGTGGTGGATTGGAGAGCGTCATCAGTTCCCATACTGTGGCACAGTCAGCGCTTTTCAGCGGCACCGGCGCAGTAATTCACAATTCTTAACAGATCGTTGCCTTCCGCGCGACACATGTTTGCACGGGCCGAGCTTAGGATGACCGCGTGGAAATCCTAACCAAAGTATCGGAGCCGAGAACATGAAATCGATTCGCAATTTGCTGACGGCAACGCTGGTGACCGCCGGAGGCGTTTTGACGGCCGCCGCCGGCATGTCCTTGGCGAGTGCGGCCGATGAAGCGACGGGCGCCCAGCCGCCGGGATCCCATGAAGGGCATCACCATGGCGGACCGTGGCGCCTGCTAGGCAAGCTGGGTTTGAATGCGGCGCAAAAGCAGCAGATCAAGGAGATCATGACGGCGGCACGGCCGCAGATGCAGACCCTGCATGAGCAAATGCAGGCCAACTCGCTGAAACTGCGGCAGACCGCGCCGAGCGATCCGAATTACCCCGGCGTCGTGTCGCAGGTGAGCCAGGCCGAAGGCTCGCTGGCCGCGCAGATGATGACGCAGCGAGCCGACGTGCGCGCCCAGGTATTCAAAGTGTTGACGCCGGCGCAACAGGGGCAGCTCGCCACGCTCGAGGCGCAGATGCAGACGCACAAGCACGGCCCGCGCGGCGGTCCGGACGGCGAGTAGCCTGTCGAGAATCGACGGATTGGCGACTACCGCTGGGTGGCGCCAATCCCGTCCTTCTTGAGGAGATCGATCACGCTGCCCTGACCGACCAGATGGCCGGTGCCGACGATCACCAGATAGTTCTTGTCGTCGTTGAGCAGGGCTTCGATTTTGGGGACCCACTTGCGGTTGCGCGCCACCAGGACCGACTCATACAGGCGGGGATCCTTCCCAAGGTCCGACTTCAGCTGAGTCGCAAACCACTGCGTATCGCCGCGCTGCCACGCATGGACCATGGAATCGACCTCCTTGGGCAAGTCATGCGCCTGCTCGAGGCTCGACACCAGATACTCGGCCTGGGTGTCCAAGGACATGTTCTGGAATACGGAGATCTGATCGTGGACGGTCTCGAGGCCGGCCACGCTCTTGCCGTCGTTGCGCGCGCGTTCCATGAAGTACATTTCGATGCCGGCTTCCGGCTGAAAGCCGAGCTGGGTCAACTGCACTTGCGAAATAGCCTCGGCCGCGAACCAGGGAGCAAACTGATCGAACAGGGATAGTTCGACCCCGACCTCGTGCGCCAACACATCGGCGCGCCCATAGCGCGCGCTCCCCAAGACGCCGGGCAGAGTTTTGCCTTCGGGCAGGACGGCGCTGCCGAGCATTTCCGACTGCACTTGTTCCGAACTGATTTCTTGCAAATTCACTTCCATGAGCACGGACTTGGCGTCGCGGTAGGCGTCCAGCATGACGGAGGGCAGCGGGTAGTCGCTCTGGCGCAGCACGTGAATGGAACCGAGCAGATAGACGGTATTGTGCTTGCCGTGCAATTCCCAGAGCGCATGCAGCGGGCCATCCGCCCGAACGGTGACGCAGAGCAACAGCGCGCCCAGTGCGAGCCCGGGACGGGAGAAGGAGGTACGGCGCATCAGTGGCAGCGCGGATTTCGGGGTCTAGCGGGCCGCCGTCTGTCGCATGGGCATCGACTCGATCCAGTGGACCGCAGTGTCGATGCGCCCGTCGGCGTGCAGATCGAAATTCCGATACGCGGGCGGCCGCGAATCGACCGCATAGCGATCGCTCTTCGGCAAGAATTGCGCGCCGGTCGACGGGGTGGCGAACAGGCGCACATCGCCGCGCCGGCCGTCGTATTCCTGGTGCACATGTCCCCACACGACGGCGCGGACGTGGGCGTGCGAATCGATGACGCGCCAAAACGCCTCGGGCTCGGCAAGTCCCACGGTGTCCAGCCAGCGGCTGTTCATGGCAATGGGGTGATGGTGCAGACACACCATGGCGTGCTTGGGCGAGCGGCAGAGCGCGGCGTCGAGCCGCCCGAGCTCGGTTGGGGTCAAGCGGCCGCCGACGTGCCCGGGATCGTAGCTGTCGAGCATGATGAATTGCCAGGCATCGGTTTCATAGGTGCCGCAAATCTGGAACGGCCCGCCGCTGAGCTCGCGGCGCATGGCCGCGGGTTCGTCGTGGTTGCCGGGAATGCACAGCACGGGTTTATCGAGGCTGCCGAAGATGCTGCGAAAGCGCAGGTAACCGGAGGTGTCGTCCTGGACGAGGTCGCCTGTGACCAACACCGCCGAATAATCCGGAACCCGGGCGAACGCATCGTCGAGCACCGCATTCAAACTCGAATCGGTTTCTACTCCGCGCAGTCGGCCGCTGGCGCTGCCGTATAGGTGTGGGTCGGTGATTTGTAGAATGTGCATGGCTCGAAATCGTAGCAAACCGTCTCCGCGGGGACGGTGAACTGGGTCATGGGGGCGTTGAAATGCGTTATACATAAACGGACTGCATTTGTGTGAACGTGTTCCGTCACTAATTCACGACCTGCATCGCGATTTGCGACTACGTCCTACAATAATCCGCCGGACTTCCTACAAAAGAGCCGGATTCCTCGTGGCGGGGCGGTTCCACCTGGCCGCATTTGCTGGCGAGGAGTGCGCATTTGCTGGCGAGGAGCGCATCGGGGAGAATACTCGGCCTGTCTCCCGTCACACTTTAAGTAAAGAAGCTCGTTATGCCCACCCGCCGCGACCTCGCCAACGCTATTCGTGCTCTTTCGATGGATGCCGTCCAAAAGGCCAATTCGGGCCATCCAGGTGCGCCCATGGGCATGGCGGACATCGCTGAAGTGCTGTGGCGCGATGTGCTCAAGTTCAATCCCGGCAATCCCTCCTGGTGGGACCGCGACCGCTTCGTGCTGTCGAACGGCCATGCATCCATGCTG
Source organism: Steroidobacteraceae bacterium (assembly GCA_036498345.1). Taxonomy (GTDB): domain Bacteria; phylum Pseudomonadota; class Gammaproteobacteria; order Steroidobacterales; family Steroidobacteraceae; genus Bog-1198. The sequence goes on along the minus strand of DASYFQ010000232.1, from coordinate 5,932 downwards.
CTGTACTCCGTGCTGCACCTCACGGGCTACCCCTTGTCCATGGACGAGATCAAGAATTTCCGCCAGTTCGGCTCCAAGACCGCGGGTCATCCGGAGCGCGAAGCGCACCTCGGAATCGAAACCACCACGGGGCCGCTGGGCCAAGGGTTCGCCAACGCCGTCGGCATGGCATTGGCGGAGCGCTCGCTCGCGGCGACCTTCAACCGGCCCGGCCACACCATCATCGATCATCACACCTACGTGTTTCTCGGCGACGGCTGCATGATGGAGGGAATCTCCCATGAGGTCGCTTCCTTTGCCGGCGTGCAACGCTTGGGCAAGCTCATTTTGGTGTACGACGACAACGGCATCTCCATCGACGGCAAGGTGGTGGGCTGGTTCGGCGACAATACGCCTAAGCGCTTCGAGGCCTACGGCTGGCATGTGCAGCCGCATGTGGACGGGCAGAACAGCGACGCCGTCGCGGCTGCGCTGGCCGCGGCGCGCGCGGAAACCGGCCGGCCGTCGCTGATTTGCGCGAAGACCACCATCGGCTGGGGCGCGCCCAACAAACAGGGTACGGCTTCCATGCACGGCGAAGCCATGGGCAACGAAGAGATCGCCGCCACGCGCCTCAAGTTGGGGTGGACGGCGCCGCCCTTCGAGATACCGGCGGATATTCGAGCGGCGTGGGACATGCGCGAGAAGGGCGCGCGCGTGGAGCAGGAGTGGCGCACGCGTTTTGCGGCTTACAAGTCCGAATTTCCTGCGCTGGCGGCGGAACTGGAGCGGCGCATGGGCGGCGATCTGCCCGGCGGTTTCGCCGATCTCGTGAACGCCTTCATTGCACGGACTCAGGCCGAGGGCAAGGCGCTGGCCACGCGTCAATCGTCGCAGGCGGCCTTGAATGTGCTCGGTCCGTCGCTGCCCGAGTTGCTCGGCGGATCGGCGGATCTCACGCCGTCGAACGGCACCTTGCGCAAGGATTCGGTGATGCTGACGGCGGATTCGCCGGGCGGCAATTACGCGCATTTCGGAGTGCGCGAATTCGGCATGTCGGCGATGTTGAACGGCATCGTCTGCCACGGCGGCTTCATTCCCTACGCCGGCACCTTCCTGACCTTCTCCGACTATGCACGCAATGCCGTACGCATGTCGGCGATCATGCGATTGCGCGTGATATTCGTCTATACCCACGATTCGATCGGGCTCGGCGAGGATGGCCCGACGCACCAGCCGATCGAACATCTGGCGAGTTTGCGCGTCATTCCGCATATGGATCTGTGGCGGCCCTGCGATGCGGTCGAGACCGCGGCGGCCTGGGGCGTGGCGATCGAAAACCGGGATGGCCCCACGTGCTTGATTTTCACGCGTCAGTCGGTGGTGCATGAGGAGCGCGATGCCGCCCAGGTCGCGGCGATCAGGCGCGGCGGCTACGTGCTGATCGATTCCGACGGCCCTCCCGAGGCCATCGTCATCGCCACCGGCTCCGAGGTGGGAATCGCCGCCGAAGCGGTTCGCACCATGGCCGGGAAGGGCAAAAAGGTTCGCTTGGTCTCCATGCCGAGCACCAATACCTTCGACGCCCAAGACGATGCGTACAAGCAAAGCGTGCTGCCGCGCTCGGTTATCCGCCGCGTGGCGGTCGAGGCCGGCGCGACCGCGCCGTGGTGGCATTATGTCGGGTTGCAAGGCGAGATCATCGGCATCGATCACTTTGGTGCCTCCGCGCCGGCGAAGGATTTGTTCAAGGCCTACGGCTTCACGGCGCAGCATGTCGTCGAGGCGATCGAGAAAGTGTTGGCCCGATAAGGCGCATAATTCTCGAGCAGGATTTTTTCGGGGGGGGTCGCTTCGACCCGTTAACAGTTGCGCGAAGCGCATGGAGATCTATGGCAATCAAGGTGGCTATCAATGGGTATGGGCGCATCGGCCGCAATATTCTGCGCGCGCTCTACGAGGGCAAGCACGCGGACGCGATCAAGGTGGTTGCGATCAACGACTTGGGCGACGCCAATACCAATGTTCATTTGACGCGTTTCGATACCGTGCACGGCCGCTTCCGCGGCGATGTGCACGTGGAAGGCGACTCCATGGTGGTGAACGGCGATCGCATCCGCGTGGTCGCGCAGCGCGATCCGTCGAAGCTCCCCTGGGGCGAACTCGGCGCTGATTTCGTGCTGGAGTGCACGGGCTTGTTCACCAGCAAGGCCAAGGCGTCCGCGCACATCGCGGCGGGCGCGAAAAAAGTGGTGATTTCCGCGCCGGGCGGCGACGATGTCGATGCGACCATCGTCTACGGCGTCAATCACGGGGTGCTCAAGGCCAGCCACACCGTCATCTCGAATGCATCCTGCACCACCAATTGCCTGGCGCCGCTGGTCAAGGTGCTGCATGAGAAGGTGGGCATTCTGGCAGGGGTGATGAACACGATTCACTCCTACACCAACGATCAGGTGTTGACCGACGTCTACCATACGGATCTGCGCCGCGCCCGCTCCGCCACCATGTCGATGATTCCGACCAAGACCGGCGCTGCCGCCGCGGTCGGCCTGGTGCTGCCGGAACTCAAGGGCAAGATCGACGGCTTCGCGATTCGCGTGCCGACGATCAACGTGTCGCTGGTCGATTTGAGTTTCACTGCGGCGCGCAAAACCTCGGTCGAGGAAATACACGGTGCCGTCAAGGCGGCCGCTGCCGGCCAGCTTCAGGGCATTCTGGCCTACAACGACGCACCCCTGGTGTCGGTGGACTTCAATCACGATCCGGCGTCATCGACTTACGATGCCACTCTGACCAAGGTCATCGAGGGGACGATGGTGAAGGTGTGTTCGTGGTACGACAATGAGTGGGGATTTTCGAACCGCATGCTCGATACCACAATGGCTTGGTCGAAAGCCACCTGAAGCGAGCCGGCTGGGGGCATCCTTGAAAATCATAAAAATGACGAGTCTGGATCTCAGCGGCAAACGCGTGCTGATCCGCGAAGATTTGAACGTGCCGATCCAGGATGGGGCGGTGACGAGCGACGCGCGAATTCGCGCGGCGTTGCCGACCATACAGGCGGCGCTGACGGCCAGAGCCCGCGTGCTGGTGATGTCGCACCTGGGCAGGCCCGAGGAGGGCAAGTACGCCGAGGAGTTTTCGCTCGCCCCCGTGGCCAAGCGCCTGGCGCAGCTGCTCGGGTTGCCGGTGCCGCTCAAGAAGGACTGGCTGGACGGCGTCGAGGTTCAGCCCGGCGAGGTCGTGCTGCTGGAGAATGTGCGCTTCAACAAGGGCGAAAAGCGGGACGCGGACGATCTGGCGCAAAAAATGGCCGCTCTGTGCGATGTGTACGTGATGGATGCGTTCGGCACGGCGCATCGCGCCGAAGCGAGCACTCACGGCGTTGCGAAGTACGCGCCGGTGGCGTGCGCGGGCCCGCTGCTGGTGAGCGAGTTGTCGGCGCTGGAGACGGCGCTCGAGAAGCCGGCGCGGCCGCTGCTCGCCATCGTGGCCGGTTCCAAGGTATCGACCAAGCTCACGGTGCTGGAGTCCTTGCTGGGCAAGGTCGATCAGATGATCGTGGGCGGCGGCATTACCAACACCTTTTTGGCGGCGCTGGGCTTCAATGTCGGCAAGTCGTTGTATGAGCCCGCCATGCTGGATATTTGCAAGCGCCTGCTCGAGCAGTCGAGCAAGCGCGGCATCGTCATACCGATGCCCACCGATGTGGTGGTCGCGACTCAGTTGTCGGCGAAGGCGGAGGCCGACGTGAAGCCGGTCGGCGCGGTGTCGGATGACGAAATGATCCTCGATATCGGCCCGGATTCGGCCGAGGCTCTGGCTAAGCTCATCGCGTCCGCCGGCACGATTCTGTGGAACGGTCCGGTGGGGGTATTCGAGTTCGAGCAATTCGGCGAAGGCACCCGCATGCTGGCCAAGGCGATCGCCCGCAGCAAGGCGTTTTCACTGGCCGGCGGCGGCGATACGCTCGCGGCCATCGAGAAGTACGGTATCGAGGACAGTATTTCCTATATTTCAACGGGTGGCGGCGCTTTTCTGGAGTTTGTCGAAGGCAAAAAACTCCCCGCGGTCGACATTCTGGAGAAGCGCGCCGCATGAATGCTCTGCTACGGCGCACCAAAATCGTCGCGACCCTGGGCCCCGCCACCGACGACCCGGCAGTGTTGACGGAGATCGTGCGCGCCGGCGTGGATGTGGTGCGCCTGAACTTCTCGCATGGCGCGGTCGCCGATCATGCGCGCAGGATCGAATTGGTGCGCGAGGCCGCGCGTCAGGCAGGCCGCTACGTGGGCGTGCTCGGCGATCTGCAGGGGCCGAAGATCCGCATCGACCGCTTCAAGGCCGGCAAGGTGCAGCTGGTCGACGGCGCGGAGTTCACGCTGGACGCCGAGCTGCCCGTCGACGCGGGCACCGAATCGAGCGTGGGCATTGCGTACAAGCGATTACCGACCGATGTTTTCGCCGGCGATGTGCTGCTGCTGAACGATGGGCAGATCAGCCTGCAGGTCCTTTCCACCGATGGTCCGCGCATCAAGACCCGCGTGCTGGTCGGCGGCGAACTCGGCAACAACAAGGGTATCAACCGTCAGGGCGGAGGCCTGTCCGCCGGCGCGCTGACCGACAAGGATCGCGAGGATATCCGGACCGCTGCGACGCTCAGGGTGGACTATCTCGGGGTATCTTTCCCGCGCGACGCCGCGGACATGGACGAAGCGCGCCAGCTCCTGCGCGCCGCGGGCGGCCATGGTTTGCTGGTGGCGAAAATCGAGCGCGCCGAAGCCATCAAGAATTTGGCCGAGGTGGTGCGGGCAAGCGACGGCGTGATGGTTGCTCGCGGCGACCTCGGGGTCGAAATGGGCTATGCCGAGCTCGCGGGCTTGCAAAAACAAATCATTCAGGAAGCCCGTCATCAAAACCGCGTCGTCATCATGGCGACGCAGATGATGGAATCGATGATCACCAATACGATTCCGACCCGCGCGGAAGTGTCCGACGTGGCGAATGCCGTCATGGACGGCACCGATGCCGTGATGCTGTCGGCCGAAACCGCTTCGGGCAAGCACCCGACCAAGGTGGTGGAGGCGATGGCGCAGATCATCGTCGGCGCCGAGAAGTATCAAGTCGCGCACGTGCGGATCAGGCAGCGTAAGAGCGGGTACTACGAGCACACCGACGAGGCCATCGCGTCCGCGGTCATGTACACCGCGAATCACCTGCACGTAAAAGCCATCGTCGCGCTCACCGAATCAGGGTCGACGTCGCTGTGGATGTCGCGGGTCCGGTCGGACATTCCGATTTACGCCTTCACCCGGCACGAGGCCACGCGCTGCCGCGTGACCCTGTATCGCGGCGTGTACCCGGTCGCCTATGACGTCACCGACAAGGGCGAGGCGTTCTATTTCTCGATATTCCGCCTGCTGCTCGATCTCAAGCTGGTGAAAGAGGGCGATTCGGTCATTCTGACCAAGGGCGAATTGAGCGGCGTGTCGGGCGGCACGAATTCCATGCAAATTCTGCAGGTCACGCGCAAGTAAATGGTTTCCGAATTTCGCGGCACCGATCGATATATCGCCACGCCCGAATTGATGGCGGCGGTGAACGCGGCCATGGTGTTGTCGCGCCCGCTCTTGATCAAGGGCGAGCCCGGCACCGGCAAGACATTGCTGGCCAACGAAATCGCCCGGTCGCTGGAGAAGCCCTTCTACGAGTGGCACATCAAGTCCACGACCAAGGCGCAGCAGGGCCTGTATGAATACGACGCCGTGTCGCGCCTGCGCGATTCGCAGCTCGGCGATCCGCGGGTCAAGGACATTCACAATTACATCGTGAGAGGCGATCTGTGGGAGGCGTTCGATTGCGACGTGCAGCCGGTGCTGCTCATCGACGAGATCGACAAGGCGGATATCGAGTTTCCGAACGATTTGTTGCGCGAGCTCGACCGCATGGA
>DASYFQ010000231.1:0-5655 GCA_036498345.1 Steroidobacteraceae bacterium | reverse complement strand
CGCGGCCATCCAAGCCACAATCGATAGTCTTCGCATGTCGTTCATCCCTCGCTCGACGTCAGTCGGCGTTCGCTATCAGTAAAGATTCGATCCCTCACGCAGAATTTTCGGCGTGATGAAGATCAGTAATTCAGTCTTGTTGTTGATATTCGTCGTGCTCTTGAACAGGTTGCCCAGCACGGGAATGTCGCCCAACCAGGGGACCTTGTTGGCCGACTTCGATTTGGTGGTATCGAGAATACCGCCGAGCACCACGGTCTGGCCGTCGTTGACCAGCACTTGGGTGATGATTTGCCGAGTATCGATCGACGGCACGCTGCCGCCGGTCGCGCTCGTCACCTGCTGGCCGACCGAGTCGTCCGACACGTCGAGATCGAGCACTACGCGGTTATCGGGTGTAATCAACGGCGTCACCTTGAGCGACAGCACGGCGTTCTTGAATTGCGTCGTCGTGGCGCCGCTCGAGGCCGATTCCTGATACGGAATCTCGACACCCTGCATGATGGTGGCTTGCTTCTGGTTCGCCGTGATGATGCGGGGCGAGGAGATCGTCTCGCTCTTGCCTTCGTTTTGGGCGGCCGACAGCTCCAAGTCCACGATATAACTGCCGCCCAACAGCGAAACACCGATACTGCCGTTGGTTTTCGCCGCGGGCAGATTGACCTGGTAGCGATTCGAGAGACTCGGCGTCGTCACGGGGGTGACCCTTCCCGTCGACCCCAAATTGCCGATGGCGGACTGCGTCATCGTGTCTGCGCCGGTTCCGGTACCCGTCACCGATAATAGACCGTTGCTGCCGTTCTTCTGGGCGCTGGTCACGCCGAAACGGGCGCCCAGATCGCGCTCGAAGGTATCGCTCACGATCACGATGCGCGCTTCGATCAACACCTGTTTGACGGGTACGTCCAGGGTCTGCACCAGACGCCGGATATCGGCCAATTTATCCGCCGTGTCCTGCACCAGCAGGGTATTGGTGCGCTCATCGATGGACAGGGTGCCGCGCGGCGACAACATGGAATCCTTGGTATTCGCGGTCTTGATCAGCTTCGCAAGATCGATCACCTTCGCATAATTGACCTGCATGAATTCCGTGCGCGTCGGCGAGAGCTCCTGCACTTCTTTGTGCGCGGCGAGCTCCGCCTTCTCGCGCGACGCGAGCTCCTCGGTCGGACCGATGATGATGACATTGTCCTGCCGGCGTTTATCCAGCCCCTTGGTGCGCAATACGATATCGAGCGCCTGATCCCAGGGAACGTTCTGCAGCCGCAACGTCAGATTGCCGGTGACCGAATCGCTGACGACGATATTCTGGCCGCTGGTGTCGGCCAGCAGCTGCAATACCGACCGTACATCGATATCCTGGAAGTTCAGGGTCAGACGCTCGCCGGTGTACTCCTTCTTTTCGTCGGCGGTGGCCCGCTTCAGCGACGGCTTGATCTCGATGGTGTACTGATTGTCGGATTGATAGGCCAGCTGTTCGAAGTCGCCCTGAGCGCTGATCACCAAGCGCGAGCTTCCCTCCACCCTGAGCGCGTCCACGGTTTGCACCGGCGTCGCGAAATCCATGACGTCATAACGGCGCATCAGATTCTTCGGCATCAACGTGCCGGCAAAGTCGACGACGACTTGATTGGCTTCCTGGCGCACATTGACCGGAGTGCGCGGATCCGTCAGCTGCACGATCACACGTCCGGTGCCGTCGGCGCCGCGCCGGAAATCGATGGTGCGGATGGCGCGCTCGGCTGCCGTTGCGCCCTGACCGGCACCCGCCCGAGCCACGGCGGCCTGCTTGGCCGCATCTCCCGGCTGGCCGCCCAGGGTTACGATGATGGTATCGCCGTCGACTTTGGTGGTGTACGGCAACAAGGATTCCACGTTGACGACCAGGCGCGTGCGGCCATTGGCCTCGGCCGCGAGTACCGTGTCCACCCCCCCCGAGCGCACGTCGATGCGCCGCGACGCCAGGGCGAGCGTGGTGTTCGGCAAGTCGAACGCAATGCGCGCCGGCTTGTCGATGGTGAACGGCAGCGGCTCGGGAGCCGGGCCGTTCAGGTGCAGTTTGAGCTGCACCTGTTGACCGGATAAGGTCTGAACGTCGATTGACTCGAGCTTGAGCGGATCCGCAGCTCGCGCCGTGACGCTGATTGCACCCCATGCGAGGAGCGCCATTGCGCCGATCATCGCCGTTCGTATCTTGAATCTAATCATGCTTTCTTCTCCCTGGGGCCTCAATCGGACAATGCCAATGAGGCCGGTCGCTCGATATAGCCGCCGAGACCATCCGGTATGATTTCGACGAGACTAATTTTTCCACCGCTGATTTCCGTCACTTTGCCGTCGTTCTGGCCGAGGTAATTGCCCGGCTGAACCTTGTGCACGAGGCCGTCCTTGGATTCGACGAGTCCATAAAAACTATTGCCAACCTTGAAGGTGCCGACCATTCTCAAAGTGTCGAGCGAAAAGCCTTCCAGGAATTCGCGGTTGCGCCGCGAAACCGGCCTCAACGAAGCCTGGCCATTGGCTCCGCCCGAACCCAGCGGCTGGAACGGCGAGCGCATCTTCGCGGCGCTGTACACGTAGGTTTCGTACGGCTTCACTTCCGGCAGCGGCTGAATGCGTCCGCCCGGCTTTTTCTTGGTGGTCTCGATCCATTTCTGCAGATCCGATTGGCCGCCGGAACAGCCGGCCGCGACCAGGCCGGCAAGTACGGCGCCAACCACGCCTGCGTTGCGTATAGTTTTCACGTCGCCCCTCCCGCCTTTTTCTTCGCCGGGTGCGCGCCGCCTTCATCTTCGATGTAGCGGTAGGTCTTGGCGGTCACGTCCATGGTCAAGTTATCGTAGCCGCCCTTGGCATCCACCGGCGCGATCTGGATATCGTGCAGCGTGACGATGCGCGGCAACGCGGCGATGCCGCTGACAAAATTACCGAAGTCGTGATACGTGCCCACGAGTTTGATTCTGATCGGCAGCTCGGCGTAAAAGCCGTTGCCTTTCTCGCTGCCCGGCTGAAAGAGCTTTTCCTGCAAGCCCGCGGCGAGACCGGTTTGCGAAATGTCGACCAGAAGGTTCGGCACTTCGGTCTTGCCCGGCAATTGCCGCAGCATGGCGCCGAAGCTGCGCTCCATTTCCTGGAGCTGCGTCTTGTAGGCATCGAGATTCGCGGCGCGTTGCTGTTTGCTTTCGAATTGGCTGCGCAGATCCAGCTCGTCCGCCTCGGCTTTTTGCAGGAGCGGCCGATCGTCGTTCCAGACGAACATGTACCATCCAAAGGCCGCGAATACGGCGAAGATCACCGCAACGAAGAAGCCGCGCACCGCGAGCGGCCAGCGGCCGACGTCGCGCGGATCGAGAGTACGGAGCTGATCGAGAAACTTCATTTCGACGCTACCCTCTTGACCGTTGTTTCGCCGCCGTTCTCCAGGTCGACGCCGACCACATCGCTGGTTAGCGTGAAATTCGAACCACCCGTCGGGGAGTCCTTGGCGGACTCGACCACCTGCAGTACCGGATTATCCATCCATACCGACGAATCGATATTGCGCATGAATGTCGATACACGCGTACTGGACTGCGCAATGCCGTGAATCTCGAGCTTGTTGCCGGTCTGCTTGATGGCGGTCAGGTAAACGCCGTCGGGCACCGTTTTTACGATTTCATCGAAGAGGTGCACGATCTCAGGCCGCTTGCGCTGCAGTTTCTCGATGATTTCCATACGCGCCAGCAGGCGTTGCCTGCGATTTTCGAGATCTTGAATGTCGGCAATCTGCGCGTCGAGCTTGACGATTTCCTTCTTGAGCAGGGCGTTCTTCTCGTTCTGGGCATCCGTCCAGCTCGAGTAGAGCACTTTGCCGCCCAGAACGAAGATGACGGCGGCGAATATTGCACCGCCGGCGGCGACCATGAACTCGCGACGTCGAACCTTGCGTTCTTGTTCGCGCCAGGGAAGTAGATTGATACGCGGCATGGCTGCTCTTTAGTCGAAGCTTCGCAGCGCGAGGCCGCAGGCTGTCAGTAAGGCAGTGGCATCTCGGCCCACCGCTTGGGCTTTGGCTTTCGATGACACTTTCATGTTGCCGAGCGGATCACCTTTGTCCGCAGGCACGCCGACGCGGCTCGAAATGACCTCCGCCACGCCGGGTATGTTGGCGCAGCCGCCGCAAATCAGAATTTGGTCCGGCTGCGAGCGCCCGCTGCCGGAAGCCAGATAGAACTGCAACGAACGGCTGACCTGCTGGGTCATGTCATCGATGAAAGGGTCGAGCACCTCAGGCTGATAGTTGCTCGGCAGCCCGCCTTCCTTCTTGGCGCGGCCGGCCTCTTCCATCGAAAGGCCGTAAGTTCGCATGATTTCTTCGGTCAGTTGCTGTCCGCCGAAGGCGAAGTCGCGGGTATAGATGACCCGCATGTCGCGCAGCACGCTGAAAGTCGTGCTGCTGGCGCCGAAGTCCACTACCGCGACGGTGCGGTCGAGCCCGCCGTCCGGCATCTGATGACGCATCAGCGCGCAGGCATTCTCGAGGGCGAAAGCCTCGACGTCGACGAGGTGCGCCGTCAGGCCCGAGGCCTGCACTGCCGCTTGGCGCTGCTCGACGTTTTCGGTACGCGTGGCGACCAACAGCACGTCCAGCATTTCCGGATCCTTCTCAGACGGACCCACGACCTGGTAGTCGTAGCTGACTTCTTCCATCGGAAACGGAATGTATTGGTCGGCCTGCATCTCGACCTGGCTTTCGAGTTCGTTCTCGCCGAGGTTCTTCGGCATTTGAATCACTTTGGTGATTGCTGCGTCGCCGCTGATCGCAATGGCCGCAAGCCGGCTCTTGGCGCCGGAGCGCTTCACTGCGCGCCGAATCGCCTCGCCGACCGCTTCCGCATCCACGATGGCCTTTTCGTTGATGGCGTTATGGGGCGTCGGCTCCGCCGCGTAGGACTCCACGCGATACTGGCCGCCCGACATCGTGAGCTCAATGAGCTTCACCGATGAGGTGGTTATGTCAAGTCCCAAAAGCGGACGATATCTTTTGCCGAACGACCACACAGCGTTTTTTCCTTTTTCGCTCAGTACCTTGGAGGCCGAAACTGGTGCACGAGATTAACTACGCCAAGCAAACTTAGCAAGAAACTGTTAAATGGAACGTGAACCTACTCACGGTACTGACCGCTCGACAGCGACGGCTGCGCAAAGTGGGATCTGCGACAATCCGTAGCGATTGAGGCGCGACAATCCGTGGCGATTGAGATACGGCAATCCGCGGCCATGGGCTACGGCAATCCGTAGTGATTGAGGAAGGCGTCATCATCCGTTCAGACCTCTTCGCCTATGCTCTCTATAGGCGATTAGTTAAGCTTGGTCTGGCAACCCCGCTGTCCTTGAAGCTCGTACCCCAAGGATCGGTGGCTTTGCGTCCTCATCTTTCGATGAGTTTGCCCTGGTAACCAGCGGTAATATGCATGCCTAAGTTCGCAGGCGCAATAAGTTAGAGCGGTTTTCTGTGGCCAAACGTTACCTAGTTCTCATCTCGCGAACATGCGTGGTCCTCATTGCCGTGATCGCGCTCGTAGCCTTCGCAAATGTCTGCGCTTATGTCTATTTGCGCCCGGCGCTGCCCGACGTAGCCTCCTTACGCGAGGTGCAGCTGCAGGTGCCGCTCCG
>DASYFQ010000230.1:0-5358 GCA_036498345.1 Steroidobacteraceae bacterium | reverse complement strand
TGCGAACACATTGCCAGCAACAGAATGATCGGAAGGGGAACACCCAACATCCAAAGCAGAATTCCGCGACCCATAATTTGTATTCCTTTATATTGCCTTTTACGAGAGTTACGAGAGAGCCTTCGCTCTTCACCTTGGGGGAACCTTGCTCGCCTTCGCGGTCTTAATCCATTCCCGCCTCGATCCTCTTGATGTAAGGACTTTCTTACGGCGCCCTCACCGACGGTTGCGCAGCGAACTTGCGATGGCTGCACTGACTGCCTTGGTGACAGCCTGCGCCAGCGGACCGCCGGCCGCGCAAGCTCCGGCAACGAGTCCGATTCTGGTACGCGGGATGATCGAGAAATCGCTGCCCCGCAGCGCATCGGACCGCATGGGCTGGGCTGCCGACATGCAAGCCGCATTCGCCGCGTTGGAAATAGAACCCACGCAGGACAACGTTTGCGCGGTGGTGGCGGTGATCGAGCAGGAATCCGGATTTCATGTCGATCCCGTGGTACCGGGATTGCCGGCGATCGCCTGGCGGGAAATTGACAGTCGCGCCGAACACGCGGGCGTACCGCGTATGATAGTGCACACTGCGTTGCAGCTGAAATCGCCGAACGGCCGCAGCTATGGCGAGCGTATCGATGGCGCAAGAACCGAAAAGGACCTCAGCGACATCTATGAAGATTTCATCGGCGCAGTACCGTTGGGTTCGACATTATTTGCCGAACGAAATCCCATACGCACTCGCGGACCCATGCAAGTCAACATCGCGTTCGTGGAGCAATTCGCCGCTGCTCGGCACTATCCGTATCCCGTGAAATCGAGCATTGCCGACGAAGCATTCACGCGCCGAGGAAGTCTGTACTTCGGCACGGCGCACCTGTTGGCCTACCCGGCGTCTTATGACGCGTACCTCTACCGCTTCGCCGACTACAACGCGGGACAATACGCGAGCCGCAACGCCGCTTTTCAGCGTGCCGTCAGCAGTGCCTCCGGTATCCCGGTAGTACCCGACGGCGCGCTGCTGCCGCATCGCGGCGAGGTGAAAACCCCTGGCAGCACTGAACTCGCCGTGCGTGCCCTCGGCAAGCGGCTGAACCTGGGCGACAACGCCATCCACGACGCGCTGGAACAGGGTAAAACCGCGGAATTCGAGCGAACTCAGCTATACCGGGGGATATTCGCTCTCGCCGACCGGGCGCAGAACCGGCCCTTGCCTCGCGCAACCATCCCGCGCATTCAATTGCATGGTCCGAAAATCGCCCGGAGTCTGACGACCGAATGGTACGCCCGCCGAGTCGATCAGCGCTTCAAGCGCTGTGTCGATCGATAGGGATGGCGACCCGCAGGGTCATTTCGCAGCAGTCTGCCCGCTGCGTTTTTCGCGGACGAAGCGCTCGCTGGTAATCTCGATTGCCGCGTGCTTGCCCGTGGCGCCGACGTCTTTGCGGGGCTCGAGGGACTGCTCAGCGAACCGCTCGCGCTCGGCGGCGCTCACACGTTTGATGCTCGGCTTGTCATAGAAGGCGGCCAGGTAGCTCGCGACCGCGCCGGCCGCGATTTCTTCAGTGAAAAAACCCAGTCGCAATGCATGCACTATGCGGCCTTGATCGATACCCGCCACGGAATACAGGCGGTACACGCTGAAGATATCCAGATTGGGCACGGTGTCCGGATCGAACGGTTCCTCCGCCAGCGACAGCTGGATCACAAACCAGCGAGAAACTTGCTCGTCTTCCAGCTCCAGTTGCGTCAACGCGCGAACCGTCTGCGTGGTCTCGAGGCTAGGCACATGCCTGCTCAGCTGCTCGGAAGGTAGCGACTTCGCGGAAGCCGGCATGGCGGAAGGCGCCGGCTTGGGGGAAATCGTGGGCGGCGGGGAAAACGTCGGCTTGGCAGAAGGCGCCGGCTGGGGGGACGGCACAGGCTTGGCGGACAGCACCGGCTGAGGGGACGGCACAGGCTTGATGGATAGCACCGGCTGGGGGGACGGCACAGGCTTGGTGGACAGCACCGGCTGGGTGGGCGGCACAGGTTTGATGGACAGCACCGGCTGGGTCGGCGGCACAGGCTTCGTGGATAGCACCGGCTCGGTGGAAGGTGTCGGCTTAGTGGACTTCGTCGGCGCCGCCTCGAGACCGGGCAGACCCTTCGCCGGCTGATCGGCTTGACGCGGCATCAGTACGGGCACCGGCGCGCTCAACGTCGGGATGGCCGCAGCTACCACGGGCAGTGGCTTCTCCGCGGGCGGTTGCAGCGCATTCGCCTTCGACCGCAGAGTTGCTATCGCCCGCATGTCATCAGCGTCCGCGGTCGCAGTCAGGGCGCCGGGATAAATGTCGCGCACTTTCTGGAGAATGGCCTCCGCTTCGTCTTCGTTGGCGAACGGACCGACGCGCAGGCGATAGCGCGGACGTCGATCCTCCGTGCGTTGTACTTGATAGACATGCGCGTGCTGACAACCGGCGATGCCCTTGGCGGGCGGGGAAATCGGCGCACTCGACGCGCTGAGATTGATCACGAAGGGTCCGGGGCCGCCGAGGCGGCACGAATCCGGCAGAGGCGCGAGCAAGTCGTCAACGCTCAGGTGCCAAGATTCCCCGGTTGGTGGCGTATTTGTCGGCGCGGCCATGAATTGGTTTTCCACGAACGGTTGGAGTGCCGAGATAGTGGCTAAGCACGCGGGGTGATACCGTGACCGGCGTCTCCTGGCGACGACAAAGTCGACGAAACCGCGCGTTATGTCCAGTGCTCGCCCTGCCGTCGCGAGAATCCGCGGAGCGGCGCAACGAACGCCGCTTTGTGAAGGTCGCTACGAGAACGCCGGTAAATCGGCGGCGCCGGAATCCAGCCGGGCCTCGCCGAAGCGCTGAGCGAGACTGGCGATCAATTTCGAACGTAGCGTGTCCCGAGCAGCGGCGTCCGGCGCCAGGAGCCGCAATTCCAGCGTGACCGACGCGGCATCCATCTTGGTCAGGAAGCAGCCAATCACGGCCTTTTCGCCGACGTGCTCCGCGGCAACGCCGAGCACCAGGTGCCGAGCCGCCTCCTGATCGGCGTTTCGGCTCAAGCGGATGGTGACGACGATCGGCCACGGCGCAAAGGTTGCGCTCAAGTTGAGGATGACCTGACTCGCCGCGCTGCTGTTGGGCAAAACGATCAAGTGTCCGGCCGGCGCTCGCAGCGTCGTGTATCCCAGCGAAATCAATTCCACGATCCCGATATCGGTTCCCGTCGGCGTCGCCACCTGGAGCGTGTCGCCCAAGCGAAACGGTCTATAGATGGTGATCGCGATTCCGGCCACCAGGTTCCCCAGCGTGCTCTGGGCTGCGAGACCGATGACCACCGACGCTACGCTCGCGCCCGCCAGCAACGCCGTGCCCATTGCCCGCAATGCCGGGATCAGGTGCGCATACAGGATGATCATGAGCACCCAGATGAGTGCCGTGCAGATCTGCTGCAGAAAACTGATGCTGGTGCGGTCGAGGTGTCCGTTCCGGGTCATTGCAGCATGGACAGCCGCGCGCAGAGCCCTGGACAAGAGCATGGCCAGCACGACGAATATGACGAGGTATGCGAGTGCGCCCCACAAGGTGTCGGGCTTCACGTACGACAGGAAGTCTCGTTCATCTGCCTTGAGGCCGTCCATAACTCGCACCTATCGATGGATGGTTGCCTACGTTACCGCGCCGTCCGCGCAAAGCTCAAGACTTCCCCGGCAATCATATCGAGCGTCTGCGCAACGCGCGGTACCTGACAGATTCCCTCCTCGTCGAATACCTTCTCCGCCGAATTGATGGCGGCGCCGAGCGGCGTCGGCCAGCCACGCAGCGCGTGCACGATGTCGCGCAGTGCGCCCAAAGTATTCACCGCGCCGGGCCACCCGCCCGCCGTGGCGATGCAGCCGACGGCTCGGCCGCTGAAGTAAGGCCGCACGTCCGTGCGCAAGTCTTCTGCATAGTCCAACGCATTTTTGACCAGGCCGGAAATACTGCCGTGATAGCCCGGCGAGCCCAAAATGATGCCGTCGGCCAAGGCGAGTTCCGCCACGAGGTCACGGGCGCCGTCGCTGCGCTCCGGATTATCCGGCTGGTAAAGCGGCAGCTGCAGCGAGGAACCACTGATGAGTTTGGTTCTCGCTCCGGCGCGTTGCGCGGCGGCGAGCACGTGCCGCATGGCTCTTTCGGTGGACGAATTGGCTCGCAGGGTGCCGCCAACGGCAACGATGTATGGTGAACTCAAGGGTCTACCCAGTTATGATCTACGTAGCCGGATCCTACACGCTATCACAGGCATTGATCAGTGAGCCGCGTCGGCTGCTCGCGCGGTAAACGGCGGCTTGGCGAGCCAGAGAAAGGGAATCAACAGCAGGTACATCCAGCCCAAGACGTGGAAAACGTCATTGACCCCCAGGGTCATCGCCTGATTCGTGATGACCTGGTCGACATATTGAAATACGCCCGTGCCGCCGATTCCGTGGGCGGTGAGCGCTGTTTGGTATTGGGTCCACGAGTCGGCAGAGTTGCGGATATGTTCGGTGAGCACCGCGTGGTGATAGTCGGTGCGCCGGTTCCAGATCAATACCGTGACCGCGGTTGCAATGCTGCCCGACATCGTGCGCATGAAATTGCTCAAACCCGAAGCGGATGCCAAGTCGCTCGGTGGAATCCCGGACAGCATGATTTGATTCAGCGGCAGGAAGAAGAATGCGATCCCCAGGCCTTGCAGGAAACGCGGCGTGGCGAATTGCGCAAAGCTCGCCGTGTCGTTGAGGGTGGCGGCCCAAAAAATGGCGAAGGCGAAAACGCAGAACGCGAAGCTGGCGGCGAGACGCAAATTCAGCCGATTCATGTTCCGGCCCACGAGGGGCGCGGCCACCAGGGCCAACAGTCCCACCGGGGCCACCGCGAGGCCCGCCCAAGTAGCGGTGTAGCCGACCGTCGTTTGCAGCCACAGCGGAAAGATGATGTTGACGCCGGACAACGCGAAATAGGCGACGCCGATGACGCACGTGCCCACTCGAAAATTTCGTCGGCCGTACAAATGAAGGTCGATCACGGGATGCTTGTCGGTCAGTTCCCATGGGATGAGGAACGACATGCTGACGAGCGAGACCACGCCCGCGACGATGATGACGGGCGAGCTGAACCAATCCTTTTCGTTGCCGTTGTCCAGCATGAACTGCAGGCTGCCCACGCCGATGATCAGCAGGGTGAGTCCGACGGCGTCGATGGGCAGTTTCACTCGATTCGATTCTCGGTGGCGCAGGATCGACCAACTCGCCGCCGCAGAGAACGCTCCCACCGGCAAATTGATGTAGAACAGCCAAGGCCAGGACAAGTTATCCGTGATCCACCCGCCGATGATGGG
>DASYFQ010000229.1:0-9720 GCA_036498345.1 Steroidobacteraceae bacterium | reverse complement strand
CTGTGCGCCGGCCTGTTCGGCAAGGCGGTCATGCTGGCGTGGCTGGGCCAGCGCGTCACCGGCAGGCAGGGTACGGGGGCGCTGAGCCATCCTGCCGTCGCGGTGCTCATCGGCGGGGTGCTGGTACTGGCCCTGTACTTGATGCCGGTGCTTGGATTTCTCGTCTACAAGCTTCTCGGCCTGCTCGGGCTGGGCGCCGTGGTCTACACCCTGATTCTCGCTGCGCGCGCGCACCAAGCGGCCAAAGAAGGCCCTCGTGGCGCGAGCGCCGCGGCCTTTGGCGCAGCGCCATCCGGCAGCGTCAGCCCAGGCCCGTCCGGCAACGCTGGCTCAGCGCCCTCCGGCAGCCCCAGCTCGGCGCCCTCCGGCAGCACCAGTTCCACGCCGTCCGGGAGCGCTGCCGCAGCGTCCGGCGCAGCGCCGCCCCCAGGTGCCGCCCCCGCGCCCGATCCGCGCGGCCCGTCACCGGCGCCGGAGGCACCGCCGACTCAGGCGCCGCCGCCGATCACCGCGTCATTGCCGCGCGCGGGATTCTGGATTCGCATCGGGGCATTGCTGCTCGATGCCATCTTGGTCGGCTTTCTCACGGGTGTATTCCGTCATGGGCATCACTTCGAATTGCTGGTGCTGGCCGCCTACGGGGCGGTGATGTGGAAATTGCGCGGTTCGACCATCGGCGGCATCGTGTTCGATCTGCGTGTGGTCCGATTGGACGGGCGGGAGGTCGACTGGGAGACGGCGATCGTCCGTGCGCTCGGCTGTTTCCTGTCCCTGGCGGTCGCCGGACTCGGATTCTTCTGGATCGCGTTCGACGAGCAAAAGCAAGCCTGGCACGACAAAATCGCCGGTACCGTGGTCGTGCGCGTGGCGAAAGGCACACCCCTGGTATAATCGCGGACATGATCTCCCGTAGAACGTCCCTAGGCGTAAAAGTAGGTGCGGTGACCATCGGCGGCAAAGCCCCGATCGTCGTTCAGTCCATGACCAATACCGATACCGCCGACATCGACGGCACGGTGGCGCAAGTCAAGGCGCTGGCCCGTGCCGGGTCGGAGCTGGTGCGGATCACGGTCAACAATGACGAATCCGCCGCCGCCGTACCTCATATCCGCGACCGCCTGGACGCCATGAGCGTCCTCACGCCGCTGGTGGGCGATTTTCACTTCAACGGCCACAAACTGCTGAAGGCGCATCCCGCCTGCGCGCAGGCCCTCTCGAAGCTGCGCATCAATCCGGGCAATGTGGGCCGCGGCAGCAAGCGCGACCCGCAATTCGCGGAAATGATCGAAACGGCCTGCAAATACGCCAAGCCGGTGCGCATCGGCGTGAATTGGGGCAGCCTCGATCAAGACCTGCTCACCCGCATGATGGACGAGAACTCGAAGCTCGAGACGCCGCTGGCGGCCATCGACGTGATGCGCGAAGCCATCGTGGTGTCGGCATTGGACAGTGCCAAGCGCGCGGAGAGCTTGGGGCTGAACTCCGATATGATCGTGATCAGCGCCAAGGTCAGCGGCGTGCAGGACTTGATCTCCGTGTATCGCAATCTGGCGGCGCGCTGCACCTACCCCCTGCACCTGGGCTTGACCGAAGCCGGCATGGGCAGCAAGGGCATCGTGGCCTCCACCGCGGCGATGGGCGTACTGTTGCAGCAAGGCATCGGCGATACGATTCGCGTGTCCCTGACGCCCGAGCCCAATGGCGACCGCACCCAGGAAGTGATCGTCGCGCAAGAAATACTTCAGACCATGGGGCTGCGCGCCTTTACTCCCATGGTGATCGCCTGCCCCGGTTGCGGCCGCACCACCAGCACGTATTTTCAAGAGCTCGCTCAGAAAATCCAAAACCACATCCGCCACCGCATGCCCGAATGGCGCAAGCGGCACTCGGGCGTCGAAGACATGTCGGTTGCGGTGATGGGCTGCGTCGTCAACGGCCCGGGCGAGAGCAAGCACGCCAACATCGGCATCAGCCTGCCCGGCACCGGTGAAAATCCGGTCGCGCCGGTTTACGAGGATGGCGCAAAGACGGTGACCCTCAAAGGGGACCGGATCGCCGAAGAGTTTCAGGAATTGGTCGAACGCTACATCGAGCGCACATACGCCAGGAACTAGCCGTGAAGGAATTGTCCGCGAAGAAGTGCGTGCCCTGCGAGGGCGGCGTGCCGCCGCTGACGCCGGCCCAGGCAAAACTCTTGCGCAAACAGTTGCATGCGGATTGGCAGATTGCCGAAGATTCCAAGAGCCTGACGCGCTCGCTCAAATTCAAAGATTTCTACCGCACCATGAGCTTCGTCAACGCGCTGGCGCACATCGCGAATACCGAGGACCATCACCCGGACCTGCAGCTCGGCTATAACTACTGCCGCGTCACGTTCTCGACGCATTCCATCGGCGGCTTGTCGGAGAACGATTTCATTTGTGCGGCCAAGCTCGACCTGCTTTAAGCCCGCGGTCGAGCCCCCAGAAAATCGGCGATCGCTGCGCCCAGCTCGGGCCTCGTGACCGCACTCATGTGGTTTCCGGGCACCACGGCGTACTCGCCATCCGGCAGGATCGCGGCCAGCGCTTGGGCAGATCCATTGTCGTCGTCTTCGGCGCCCACCAACACCAACGTCGGCATCCCGATCCGGGCGAGCGCCTCGGGCGGAGTATCGACCGAAGTTCCAAGCACATGGAGCAGCGCCACCGGATCGCCGCCGACCGTCTTCAGGAAAGCTTCCGCCATCCACTCCGGCGAGCCGCGCTCGAAGCTGCCGAGGTTGGTCAGGATGCGTCGGAAAAAAGCGTTGCGCCCGCCGACATGGACGATCCCTTCCAATCCCATGCCCGCCACTATCGCGCGGCGCGGGATCGCGCCGCGCACCAGCATTCGAATTGCCGTCCGCCCGCCCAGCGAATAGCCGCCGAGATCATAGTCGGTGAGTCCGAGGTGCTCGATCAGCGCGAAGCCGTCGTCGGTGAGCACGTCGGGCGGGTAGGCGGCGGCGTCATGCGGTTTGGCGCTGTCGCCGTGTCCGCGCAGATCCGGCATGATGACGCGATGGCCGCGCGCCGCGATCGTCGCGACGTGACCGTAGCGCACCCAGTTCACGGCGGCGGTCGAGAAGTAGCCGTGGATCAGCACCAGCGGCCGCCCTTCCCCCGCCTCGCGATAGGCGAGCTCCACGCCATCGCGGCCTCGGAAATGCCGAACGGCAAGATCAATCATGCCATGTACCAGCGTTACGCCCTGTCGACATCGGAGCCTCTCGACGCTGATTCGTGCTTGAGAAAGGCCGGGACGTCGCCGATCAAGCCGAGGGCACGTTGCGCGAACCGGCGCTTGATGAACGGCAACTTATCCACCGCGCTCAAGCCCGCGGCGCGCAGCCGGGTGCCGAGCGGATCCGCGGTCGAGAATAACCGTTCCAAGCCGTCCAAGGCGGCGGCCGCGAGTAGATTCTCGCTCCGGCGCCAACGTTCATAACGCCGCAGCAGTTTGTGCTCGCCGAAGCGGGCAGCTCCTCCCGCCTCGCCAAGGACATCGGCGAGCGCCGCGCAATCCAACAAACCGAGATTCAGTCCCTGCCCCGCGAGAGGATGCACCGAGTGCGCCGCGTCGCCCAGCAATACGGCACGCGGCCGCACGTAGTCCAAAGCGTATTGCAGCTTGAGCGGAAAACTCGCGAGCGCAGTCGTGAGTTCGCAGTCGCCCAGCGCTTCGCCGCTGGCGGCTGTCAACGCGGCGCCGAATGCGGCACGATCGAGCGCAACCAGCCGAGCCGCCTCCGAGCGTGCGGCACTCCACACGATGGATGAACGGCCGTCGGGAAGGGGTAAGAAAGCGAGCGGCCCGGTGCCGAGAAAGCGTTGCCACGCAGTATTGCGGTGAGGAGCGGCGGTGCGCACATGGGCCACGAGCGCATCTTGATGGTAGGCATGACCGGCGGTTTCGATGCCGAGCAGGGTGCGTATTCTGGACTCGGTCCCGTCCGCTGCGATCAAGAGCTTGCTGCGCAATTCACGCCCATCGGTCAGGCGGACCGACACGCCGGCATCGTCGATTGCGACCGACCCGAGTTCGGCCTCGATCATCACCGTACCCTTGTCCCGTGCGGATTGCAGGCATTGGGATTGCAGGGCCCGCCCTTCGACGATGAACCCTAGATTGGGCTCCCCGATCCGCGCGCAATCGAACGTCAGCGATCCCGCGCCCTGGGGCGTGCCGCCGGCATCCCAGACGCACATGCGCTCATACGCAAAAACCCGCTGGCGCGGCAACGAACCCCACACGCCGCAAATATCGAGCAGCCTTTCCGAAGCGCGGCTCAAGGCAAAGACTCGTAAGTCCCAATCAGTATCCGCCGCAGCCGCGGCGCCGGCGGCAGGGGCTCCGGGCGGGAAACGATCCGCAATGAGCGCCACGCGTCCCGGCGCGCTCAATTTGCGCGCCACGAGCAGACTCGCCATGGCCGCGCCGATCACGCCGGCGCCGACGATGACGACGTCGAAGCCGGGGGTTTGGCTCGCGCTCATTGCAGCGCGACGCCGCGCGCCAGCTTCGGTACGCGCGCACTGCCGCTGACGCCCGCGCCTGTGCTCAGGCGCGACAACGCAGCCTTGGCCGGTGGCAACAAGTCGAACGCCAGCAGTCCGGCGTTGCGCAGCCGCCGCACCACGCTCGAGGGATTGGCAAACATCCGCACCAGACCGTCGGTGAAGGCGATGACGCCGCCGCGGTCGGCTGCGCGCCACGCATCATACTCGGCGAGCAGTCCGGCGGCCCCGGCGTCGAAGTCAGGTTCATGGCGGTGCTCGGCGATGAGTTCGGCGAGGCTCGCGACGTCGCGTAGACCTAGGTTGAAACCCATGCCGGCCACCGGGTGCAGCCCCTGTGCGGCATTGCCGACGATGACACAGCGTCCGGCGCTGGTGCGCGCGGCGCGAGTAAGCGACAGCGGATACGGCACGCGACGGCCGACTTTGAGGAAGCGGCCGAGGCGAAATCCAAACCTTCGTTGAACTTCGGCGAGAAACTCCTGATCGGACCACGTCATGGCGGATTCCGCCGTCTCCCGGCTCAGGGTCAATACCAGGGTGCATCGACCGCCCTCGAGCGGCAGCAGCGCCAGCGGTCCGCTGCCGGTAAATCTCTCGTAAGCCACATGGTCGTGGAAGCGCTGCGGAAGCACCGTGGTGATGACGGCGGTTTGTTCATAGTCGCGGGATTCCGCATCGACGCCAAAGGCGCTGCGCACGGCGGATTGCACGCCGTCGGCGGCGACGACCAGCTTGGTGTCGAGGTTCGCCGCAGCGGCGCCCTGGGCGATCTCGAGCGTGACCGCACGCTCGCCGGCCCGGACGCGGGACACTTGCGCGGGACACCGGACCTCGACGTTCGCATGGACCTGAAGGCGCGACCACAAGGCGGAGCCGAGCGCGCGATTGGGGACGACGTAGCCCATGGCCGCCAGACCCTGTTCGGCCGCGTCGATGCGCGCGAAGCCGAAGCGGCCTTGATCGGAGACGTGGATCTTGCGTATCGGCGTAGCCAGCGGCTGAACATTGGGCCACACACCCAGAGTCTCGAGGATTCGGCGGCTGCCGTTCGATAGCGCGGTGGTACGTTCATCGAAGCTGGGCTGCGATGCATCGCCATGCGGAACGGCCTCCACCAGCACGATCTTCAATCCCAGCGGGGCCAACGCCACGGCAAGGCTCGCGCCCACCATGCCGCCGCCCACGATGGCGATGTCGAACGCTCGGGGGTTCGCCGGCGCCGTCACGCCGTTCGCCGGCACGCTCACGCGGCCTGCACCAACGATTCGATCTCCTCCGGCGTTTTCTCCAGAGCGCTCGTCAGCACCTCGGCGGCATCGGCGGTTACCAGCACCTCATCTTCGATGCGAATGCCGATGTTCCAGAATTCCTTCGGCACTCGCGGCGACGGTCGAATGTAAATCCCCGGCTCGACGGTCAGCACCATCCCCGGCTCCAGCACCCGCCATTCGCCGCCGACTTTGTAATCGCCCACGTCGTGCACGTCGAGGCCGAGCCAGTGTCCGGTGCGATGGCTGAAGAACCGCAGGTACTCTTGGTCTTTGATGAGCGCGGCGACCTTGCCCTGGAGCAGCCCCAGCTTGACCAGGCCCTGGGTAATCACGCGGACGGCGGCTTCGTGCGGATGATTCCAGTGGTTCCCGGCTCGTACCTTGTCGATCGCGGCGATTTGAGCCTCCAACACCACGTCGTAGACCGCACGTTGGGCCGGCGTGAACCGGCCGCTCACGGGAAACGTGCGCGTGATGTCCGAGGCGTAGTAGTCGAGCTCGCAACCTGCGTCGAGCAGCAATAAATCACCCTCGCCGAGCGGTTGATCGTTGGCACGATAATGCATGACACAGGCATTGGCACCGCCGCCGACGATGGGGTAGTAGGAAATATCCGCGTTGTGCGAGCGAAATTCATGCAGCACCTCGGCCATGACCTCGTACTCCATTCTACCGGGACGTGCGAAGCGCATCGCGCGACGGTGAGCGCCCACCGTAATCTGCGCGGCCCGCCGCAGGCTGGTCATTTCGGCGCGGCTCTTGTACAGACGCATGTCATCGAGCACGTGCCTCAACGCAACAAATTCGTGGGGCGCGCCGGCGGCCTGACGCGCCTGCACCCGCAAGCCATTGACCCAACTCAACACATGAGAATCGAACTCCGGGTGCGTCCCCATGGTGTAATAGATCTGCGAGCGCGTTTCCATCAATCCCGGCAAGATCTCGTCGATGTCCGCGATTGGAAAGGCATCGTCCGCTCCGTAGCGCTCGACCGCCCCGTCCGTTCCGGCGCGCGCGCCGTCCCAAGATTCGCGTACGGCGTCGTGCTCCCGGACGAACAGCAGGTATTCCGCCTGGGGGCGGCCCGGAAGGAGCACCGCGACGGCGTCCGCCTCCGGGAATCCGCACAGATAGTGGAAATGGCTGTCTTGCCGATACGCGTACTCGATGTCGCCGTTGCGATGGCGCACGGGTGCCGCCGGCAGGATCGCGATGGCGTCCTTGCCGATCATGCGCATGAATTGGCGCCGCCGGCGGGCGAACTCCTTGCGATCCATGACCCCGCTCAATGCAGCCGCTGCTGCGCCGGATACACCTGCCGGCGAAGCGGCAACAGTTCCTCGAACACCACTTGGGCGGCGACCCGAATGAACTCGACCAGCTCCGCATAGGCCTGTTCGTTGGATTCATCCGCCTCCGCGTCATCGCCGGTTGCCCGCGAGATTTCGGTGAAATCGCGCACGATCTCGCCGACGTCGCCGTTCAGCGCTTCGAGATCTGAAATATGTCCAGTCCCCAAGCCATAGAGAAATCCGGTGCACCACAGAGCCAATGCGTTCGCCCGACCATTCAGGGGCGATTCGTCGTCCGGCAGCAGGGGCTCGAATTCCATGCCTTGCTCGCCAAAGGAAGTCGCGGTCGCCGCGAACACCTTTTCGATCATGGCAGCCGATTCATCGGTTACGGCCGCGCCATCGGGCAGGATCTCATTGACCCAGTCCTGCATCTTATAAGGCGACATCGAACACAGCGCGCCGCACAACGAGCCATGCGCCTCGGCGGCATCGGCCAGGCTACCGGCCGTGGCCAACGCGTCTTCAAAGTCCTTGAATCGAATATCGGAGATCATGGTTGGGCCAATAATACCGCTTACGGCCTCATGCTGCCCCTTTGCATTGCGGATTTGGGCGCTCTATATTGGCAGCCTATGAACGAAGCTAACCCGAAGTCGGCGGTCGAATTGGAGCTGAAACGGCTCGAGAAACGGCTCGAAGATCTCATCGCGACCGTGAGCCAGATCAAGGAGGAAAATCGTGCCCTGCGCCAGCGGCAGGATACCTTGACCTCCGAGCGCGCGAGCCTGCTGCAGAAGAACGAACAGGTGCGCGCGCGGGTCGAAGCAATGATCGGTCGATTGAAGTCGATGGAGCAGGCATGAGCGACAACCAAGCGAGGGTCAGCGTGCGCATACTCGAGAAGGAGTATCACATAACCTGTCCGATCGAAGAGCGCTCTGACCTCTTGGATTCGGCGGAGTTCCTCAACATGAAAATGCGTGAGATTCGCGACAGCGGAAAGGTTGTCGGCTTGGATCGCATTGCCGTGATCGCCGCCCTCAATATGGCGAACGAATTGATTCGCTTGCGCAACCGTGACAGCAATCTCGAATCCGACGTCGGCGGACGCTTGCGAATCCTGCGCGAGCGCGTAGAGTCGGCATTGGAGAAGGGTCAACAGCTCGAGCTTTGAGACCCCCGCCAGGCACCCCTCCATGGGCTGCTTGTCAGGAGATCCTTCTCGTACGATTAAATTTGGCGCTGCCTGCGGTGTTCGATGCGGATCGGGTTACCTCTCGACCCTAAGTTTTAAACCCCAGGGGCCATTGCTTGCTGGCAACATTGTGCAAGTCCGCCTCGAGCGGAAAGCCTTAAGTGCCGCAGTTAGCCCCACCTGTTGCTCAGGTCGGGAGCAACGGTCCAAAACGGCATCTGCGGGTAGCGCCATCTCCATTCGATGAAAGCAAAAATCCGTAAACACATACGCGCCCAACGGCGCTCCTTGAGCAAGACAGATCACGGATACCGCTCGAGGTTGGCCGCCAGGGCGGTGGCCGGATTGCCCATGTTCAGAGCCGGCAAGCGCGTCGCGCTCTATTTACCCTTCGACCGGGAGACAGACACCGCTGAGTTGATCGCGGCGGCGCGCCGCCGCGGCGTGCGCGTGTTCGTGCCGGTCATCGTCGACCGGCGCCATAGCCGAATACGTTTCTACCCGCTCGACCGCAAGACTCGGCGCGGCGTCTTCGGCATCGCCGTCCCGTCGTCGCTGACCCGCCCCCTGCCCTCTCGATGGTTGAACCTCATCGTCATACCCTTGGTGGGGGTCGACGGCGCGGGGCGTCGATTGGGCATGGGCGGCGGATTCTACGATCGAGCGCTCGACTTTCGCCGCCGCCGGCGCCACTGGGCGGGGCCGCACTTGGTAGGGCTTGCGTTTGACTGTCAGCGGACCGACTCGCATTTCGCCGAACCCTGGGACTTGAGTTTGGATTCGCTGGCGACGGAATCGGGTCTGCAGCACTACTTCAAAAAGGTATCCCCATGAACCATTGGCTACTGAAATCGGAACCGGACAGCTTCAGCATCGATGCCTTGAGCAAAGCGCCCAAACAAACGACGGCGTGGGATGGAGTGCGCAATTTCCAGGCGCGCAACATGCTGCGCGACTCCATGAAAAAGGGCGATCAAGCGTTTTTCTATCATTCCAGCTGCGATGTTCCCGGCATAGCCGGCATCATCAGCATCGTGAAGGAGGGCTACCCGGACAAGACCGCCTTCGACCCCAAGCACCATCACCACGACGCCGACTCCAAGGAAGACGCACCTCGCTGGTTCGTCGTGGATGTGAAATTGGTGCGCAAGTTCGATCGCATCATCACGCTCGATGAGCTGCGCCAGCACGCGCCTAAAGCGCTCAAGGATTTTGTTCTGCTGCGTCGTGGGAATCGTCTTTCAGTGATGCCGGTGACGAAGAAGGATTGGGATTTCGTTCTCACTCTCGAGTGATGTCCTTGAGTGACGTCGCTCACATCGCTACCACATTAGCGAGGAAGAAACGCGACGGCGCTTGTAAATTAATTATTCGTGTATATACTCGGACCCCGGACTAACCCGATAACGGAGTTTCTA